>JAZLIK010000123.1:0-3738 GCA_045617345.1 Lachnospiraceae bacterium
CTTCGACTGCGCGGCAGTCGGAGGCATTTCGGGTTTTATATACATATATATCCTGCACTATGAGCAACAGGTTATCTGAGGTAGATTTTCTCAACCTCAGCCATAAGTCCATCCTTTTCACATACAGTATTGTGTCTTACAGGAGCACTGATAATATCGTTAATAGCCTTCGGTATCTCTACCCCGCTGAGCTTTTTCAGTTCATCAAAGAGTTCAAAATCGTCTTTCTTATCGTAAGCGGGAGCAATTGAATTAAGTACTGCACGCGTAAACTTATAAGGGCTGGCGGTTGATGCTATAACAGTACATGTATCATCTCCGCTTTCGCTGCGGTACCTGTTGTAAACGGCGGTTGCAACCGCGGTATGAGTATCGATTACATAGCCTTCCTTTTTATATAAAGAAGATACAGCCTCTGCCATCTCATCATCCTCTGCATATCCGCCTACAAACATGTCAAGTTTTGCACGCATTTCTTCAGTAATTGAATACTTTCCGTTCTCTTTAAGTTCGCGCATAAGTTCTGCCGTTCTGTCACCCGCAATTTCATATATAAGTCTTTCCAGATTGCTTGAAATCAGGATATCCATACTGGGTGAAGGTGTCAGGTAAAACTCTCTGTTTCTGTCATATACTCCTGTCTCGAAGAAATCAAAAAGAACCTTGTTTCTGTTTGATGCGCATATGAGCTTATTCACAGGAATTCCCATCTTACAAGCGTAGTATGCTGCAAGAATATTGCCAAAATTACCTGTCGGAACCACAAAATTAATTTTCTCCGGGCAGAGTCTTGTGTATGCATACACATAATATGCAACCTGCGGAATAAGTCGTCCGATATTAATTGAGTTAGCCGATGAAAATCTGTAGCCCGCCTTCTTCATTCTGTCTGCCAGTTCTTTATCCGTAAACATTGCTTTTACAGCAGACTGGGCATCATCGAAATTACCCTTTATTCCGATTACATGTGTATTATCACCGCGCTGTGTTACCATCTGTTTTTCCTGAACGCGGCTGACACCGTCCTTAGGATAATATACAACAATGCTCGTCCCCGGAACATCGGCAAATCCGGCAAGCGCTGCTTTTCCCGTATCTCCCGATGTTGCAGTCAGAATAACTATTTCTTCGCTTGCACCGCACTTTTTGGCCGCTGTGGTCATAAGGTAAGGAAGTATCGAAAGTGCCATATCCTTAAATGCAATTGTGCTTCCGTGATAAAGTTCAAGATAGTAGGCACCGTCTGCTTCTACAAGTGTCGTAATATCATCTGTGTCAAACTTTCCGCTGTTATAGGCACCGTCGATACATGCCTTCAATTCATCCTCGGTAAAGTCAGTATAAAAAAGCTTCATAACCTCATATGCTACATGAGCATAATCCATTTTGCAGAGAGCTTCAAAACTAACATTAAGCTTCGGTACCGAGTCAGGTACATAAAGACCTCCGTCGGGTGCGATACCCGCAAGAATAGCTTCCGATGCGGTAGCCGTAAGCTTCGCATCTCTGGTGCTGTGGTATGTTACTTTCATTTTTTTCGCCCGTGCAATCAAATGCACTTGTCCTTTCCTGTTTATTTAAACCGTGCATAAAAATGCACTTGTCCTTTCCCTGTTTATTTAAAGTCATACATTAAAATGTACCTGTTCTTTTCCGGTTTATTTTAAGTTATACATTTAAAATGTACCTGTTCTTTTCCGGTTTATTTAAAGTCATACATTAAAATGCACCTGTTCTTTTCCGGTTTATTTAAAGAATTCATGGCATCCATATTTCATTATGAAATTCAGTGAATCAAACCATGATGCTTTTTCACTTGAAGTAGCGCTTCTCATAAAGAAGTAAAGCGCCCCATCCGAATAATCGTTCCCGGCCAGCGCACTGTTCACGGCCTCCTTGGTTTTCTCAGAAATAGTAACTCTGTAAAAACTTCCGTCGGAAACAGGTGAAAACTGAACCGCTCCTTTACTGTTTACCTGAAATACAACGTCCTTTACCGTATCGGGAAATTCATAATACTGAGTTCTGTTCAGTATTACATTTGCCACGAGTATTCTGCCGTACACATCCTGATCTCCCGCCTCTGCCTCAACAATTCGGCAAAGAATTTCGTATTCCTCATCAGAAAGCGTAATGTCCATCAGTGGATTGTACCTGCATTCAAGCTTCTTTGATTTTTTGGTTTTATCTTTTCCCTGCTTCATGCCTGAAAGTACAAGTTCCCTATCCCGATTGTCTGTACTGTCGGATTTCATTTTTTTCGAATCCGTTTTCTGATCCTTCGCATTTTCGGGTGTACCTGAACCTTTTTTATCAGTTTCGGATCTGTCGGCATCAACTCTGCTGACTATGGTTGAATCGCTGAATCCAAGTAAAAAAATGTTATTGTCATCGTCAGTTTCAGAAGATTCTTCATTTCCAATCGATTCTTTATTTCCGACGTTTTTTTCATAAAAACCATCGCTTCTGTCCAGGTTCGATTCATTAATGTTCGTATCATCGGCGGTCACGTTCAGATTTTCATCTGTGGCACCTACAAGAGTCACCCTGTTTTCAGAACCTCCATTTTCTGCCTGTCTACTCGTGTCGTTATTTTTTTCTACATTTGTAGTTTTCTCGCTAATGTCGCCATTTTCACTGTTGTCACCGATATATACTTTTGTATCACCGACAGCTTCGGTCAAAATAATGTCCGTGTTATCGACATTTACATTTTTTTCCTGCGTATTAACACCGATCATTAAACTCTTTTTTTCCGTATTCGGTGTATCCGTGACATCCGTTGCTTCCAAAAAGTCCAATGTTTTCTGCAGACCCATTGGCGTAGCTTCTGACGATTCCTGAACCTCCGGATGTTCTTCAATATCTGCGTTACAGCTGACATCCGTAGTCATAAAATCATCAGGCTTATTTTTTTCAAGTGAAAAACCGGTCGGCACAGCAATTGAAATAATCAGCACCAGACAGATAATCATTTGAACGATTCCTTTTTTCAGAATGTTATTTTTCATATAACCTGCTTTCGTCAAACGTAATTATTCTTTCTGTTCAAAGTTTAGTTACTTTCTGCAGGAAGCAAAGCCTGTTTATAAGCTCTGCCCGTTTCACAGTCTGTAACGAGCTGATATATTATATCACTTTTCCCAACTTTTGTCACTATTTTTTTCTGTTAGTAAATGAAAACCTGTTACTTATAAATTTTCAAATTAAATGCAACACTGTGTTGCATTTAATTTGGCGGAAAAAATGTTGCATTTACTTTGACAGGAAAAAAGCAACCAAATAAGCCATACCCACCATGGGATATGACTTATTTGGTTGAATGTTAATGCTTACTTTTCCGGATACTTAACCCCTTCAAGAAGCACATTTCTCTTAAGTTCTTCGACAGCAATGCCGAAGTACTTGGCCTCTTTCTATAATTATTTTTTTGTAACCATTTCAAGCTGCCGCTTCAACATGGCAATCTCCTCATCCTTGTTGGCAATTACCTCATTCTTGTTGGCAATTACCTCATCCTTTTTTGCAAGTTGTTCATCTTTTTCAGCAGTTATGTCTTTGATATAGTCTTCAATAATTTGGCACATAGAGTCTCGACCTCCTTCTGTATTCTTAAGATGATTCATCCGTGATGTAATAGCGGGAAATTTTGTACTTTTTATCTCTGTAGACATAAAGAACGACATATATTCAGCTAATTCGGTGCCGTCATTAACGGCCGTATTAACAAATATTTCA
>JAZLIK010000124.1:0-3738 GCA_045617345.1 Lachnospiraceae bacterium
ACAACATTGATACGCTTTCCTTTGGACGAATGCTTGATGTATTGGAAAAATATAAGGTCAGTGAGTGGGATCGGCTTCAAGGGACTAATCAGACCGGCAGCAAATATATGACGGTACTCATAGCGGATACTGAAGATAAAGGGATAAATGCAAGCGGAAACAATGTTCCCGATAATTATGACGAAGTCAGGGAAGAGTTTATAAAGGCACTTATCGAATTTTATGAAATGAAGAAGTGAATTTGTGAGGAAAATAACGGTAGATAGAAAGATACAGTTTATAAAATCTATAAATATTCGGGCCATGCAAAATTCAGTATTCAAAGCGATGGAGGTATGCCTTATGAAAACAAAAGAGGAACTGAATGCTCTCAAAAAAGAAGTTGAAAACCTGATTAAAAAGCTCGCGGAGCTGAGTGAGAATGAGCTTGCACAGGTCAGTGGAGGTATGCCTGAATTGACGACGATTAAGGAAAAAGTGGTTCATGCCGCAACCGACACAAGCTCTTCTTCTGACCGTGCATCCATCCAAAAAGAGATTGATAGGCTGATAGATCAGATTGACGAAGATGCTAGTCCTCTTTAGGAGCGGGAAGGCCTATGATACTATCAGGGAACGAGCGGAAAAGAAGCCGAGGAGGCCCGGATACGGGAGGAAGAAACCCTGAAAGCGAAAAATGCAGAGCGACCGTATGTCGGCATGAAAACTGATTACATAACCCTAACGTCGCTCGGGAAGGTAGACTCGATAGATCATGAAAAAGCAACATCAGGAAAGAATGCAAAGATTGTAAAGACGTTTTACAACTGGGATATGGGAACTGAGACAATACGTGCCACTGCTGAAGACGGGATTGTGACAAAGGTGGAAACAATCTCCAAACAGACAACACAGAAAACTGAAAGACATGGCACGTCAGGAGGTGGCAGTTCGTCCGGTTATATGATGACCGATCCTGATGATTACGATAATCCTGATGATTTTGCCGATGATGCATGGGGTACTGATTTTGATGACTGGGATGATGCGTATGATTACTGGGAGGACTATTGACAGCTGTTGACAGCCGACAATTCCGGTAGTGTTTATTATGCGATTAATAATCTATGATTCCAAAACAGTTCGAACTAATATACTTATTGCAGGGGTAAATAAACGATATAAAAATGATGTTAATAAAGAGTAATGCACATGTTTAAGATAAAATGCATAATTGCAACGATATGCAATCATAGTAATTACATATCGAAAGCTGATGCCTTGATAACGGTTATTTTACGTGATAGTATTATCGCATACAGAGTCGACACTGTATCACAGGAAAAGGAGACACACTATGGATTACATTGACACACTTGATGAAAAAGATAATGCTATTTTGAATCTGATTGAGTACAATGCGCGTCTTAGCTATCAGGAAATAGGTGAGCGGGTAGGCATAAGCCGGGTAGCTGTAAAGGCACGTATGGACAAGCTGGAAGCTTCGGGAGTTATCAGCGGTTACAGAACAACAATAGACCGTACAAAGGCCCGAAAGGGTGAACTGTTTTTGGTAGATATAGAAACAGAACCCGATGCTTTCCATACAATCTGCTACGATAAGATAGCTTCAAATCCTGTTTTTATCCAGGTTTACACAATGACCGGTGCGTACCGGATACATGCAGTGGGTTTCGTTTCCGGTGAAGAACAGATGAAGGAAGTAATGAAGGCACTGTATGAAGAGACCCGGGGGATCAAGTCGATGACGATTAATATGGTGCTGAACACGATCAAGCGTTTTGATGGAGGCATCGAATATGAAAAAGCAGGAAAAAAATTACGACGATCTTAAGACTGTCATGGAAAGCAACACAGAAGCAACCGTAAGGGATGTCAGAAGCGGGGGAAACTTCAAATTCCCTGCTTATCTGAGAGAGGCAGATTATTATACGGATATTGAGGTATTGGATTTAAGTGAACGTTCAAAGAACGCGTTAAAACGTTCCAATATACACACAATTGCAGACCTGATTAACAATGTTAAGGGCAGTGCGGATCTGAGAAAAATCAGGAATTGCGGACAGAAAAGTGTACAGGAGATATTGACCAAGCTGTTTTTATATGAGTTTATGTCTGTACCGGAGAGCAGACGGGAACAGTATCTGGAAGATGTGATAGCTCACAGTATGGAATCAAAACAGTCCACCCGGATGTAAAATATATTCCATGTGTGATGCTGATGATGTCATATCCATTCCGGGGACTATAACGGTTCCGGGATCAGCGTCAGGCAATAAAAACAGGTGGCGGAAAAAATGATTCTGTAGTGAATGTACAGAATGAAGTAAATAAATCGGAAAACGGTATGAGAAGATTGTAGCGTGAAGAAAAATTATGGCCACTTTTTCGGCAGCCCTGAAATGCCAAATCTATGGCGTTTCGGGGCTGCAGTTTTTATGCCTGAAAATTGACAAAGTCAATTGACTCCGCCGGATATTGTGACTTTATGCTTTTTTAGGGTTAAACGGGTGGGATTTCCCAAATTCAAATCAGCAAAGCATTCCAGGAAATCATATACTACCAATAATCAGAAAGGTTCCGTTGCCCTGAAGGAGGGACATATCCGCCTTCCAAAAATCGGTATGGTAAAAACTGTCATCCACAGAAAGCCCGATATAAACCGGAAACTCAGATCTGTAACAGTATCACAGGACAGCGAAGGCAGATACTATGCCTCAGTTATTTTTGAAAATGATGAAGAAACACAGGCAATAACCTTGAGGCGATTGACGGAGTGGAAAATGCGGTAGCCAGTATTTTTGAAAATGATGAAGAAACACAGGCAATAACGGCATCGCCCGAAAGAGCTGTAGGACTTGACTACAAATCTGATGGACTTTATATGGACAGCAACGGTTATTCACCGGAAGGACATAAATATTACCGACAAAGTCAGAAAAAACTTACAAAAGCACAGAGAAAGCTTCGTAACAGGACTGTTGGTAGTAGTACCTATACCAAAACGGATGATGTGCCGGTACCGGATGATATAGTTGCATCGGACAATACACCTGTACCGGACAATACACCTGCACCAAATGATAAGTCCGATGATTTACCTGAAACAGGTTATGATGCTTCAAATACAGACGAGGCAGCAAATGGTAAGGAATCAGAAAAGAAAACAACGAATGCGGTTCCGATAGTTGTTGTAGCATCGTCAGTTGTTGTAACCGGTTTGTTAGTTACGGTATAGGGACTGAAACGACGCAGGAGATTCAAATAATAAACTTAAAGCAGGCGAATACTACTATTTACTTACCTTGACGGATACATTAACTGAGACATTAACAGTCCGTGTCTTTACTTGCAAAAAAAAATATTGACAAGTGACCGCTCGTTCACTATACTAGAACAAGTGAACGAGCTGTCACTTGTTCTGACTCCGTTGTTTATGTACAAAAAGCGAGGATAAGTTATGACAAACAGCACAAGAGAAGTAATACTCGAAAAGGCACTGGATATGTTTTCCGAAAGAGGTTATGAGGGAACCAATCTTAGAGAACTTTCTGAGCAGGTCGGTATTACCAAATCAGCATTGTATAAGCATTTTGACAGTAAAGAGGACATATGGAATTCCACGATGGAATACTATGATAACTATTATTCTAAAAGGGCTGTGAATCGGAATGAGTCGATGCCAATCCCTAAGACAATTGAAGAGTTTAAGTCTCGGTCGATTCAGATGTTTGAAAT
>JAZLIK010000125.1:0-30280 GCA_045617345.1 Lachnospiraceae bacterium
GCCGAATCCGGAACACACAGGGAGCTTCTCGAAAAAGGAGGAATCTACGAAAAGCTTTATCATATGCATAGTGTGTGAGCTGAATTCATTTATAGTTTATCAGTAGGCGTAAGTGCTGTACATGCACTAACGCTATTATAATAAGTTAGCCGGAAAAGTGACACGTGTGCAGCAGGAATAGCGGAGAACACGGGCAACAAGCGAAGCGGTTGAGAGTCAAGAACTCATTGGGACATTTTCCCTTGTGGTATATTAGGACATTATCATAAATGGTTCATAGATTGCGCCATTTTTTACTATAACTCCTTGACATTACCGCATTTTCGTTTAAAATAGTATCCGTTGTACAGTTGATTTATGGGTACACGCATTTTATCAATATAAGGAAAATATTACAGGAGGAAAAATAAATGATAGCTATTGGAAGTGATCATGCCGGTTATGGTTTAAAGCAGGCCGTTATGGCGCATTTGAAGGAGAAAGGGCTTGAGTACAGGGATTACGGTACCTACAGCGAGGCATCGTGCGATTACCCTGATTTTGCTGAGGCAGTCAGTCAGGCAATTATCTGTGGTGAGGCAGACAGAGGAATTCTGATTTGTGGTACCGGAATCGGTATTTCAATTGCCGCCAACCGTCACAGGGAAATCAGAGCAGCTCTTTGCGGAGACTGTTTCAGTGCCGAGGCTACACGTCAGCATAATGACGCAAATGTGCTGGCTATGGGAGCGAGAGTAGTCGGAGAGGGCCTGGCATTGAAGATTGTGGATACCTTCCTTGAGACACCCTTCTCAAACGGTGCAAATCATGTAAGAAGAATCGGAAAGCTTTCGTGATTCGATTAACAACATAAAAAGAAGCCCTGTCAGGTACACCCGATGGGGCTTTTGAATTTTTGAAAGATATTTTATCGGTAATTTGTTGTCTATATTGTTAGTCAGGGGAAAATCCGAAAAATAATACCCTGCCTGAAATAATCCGCTGCACGGTGATAAGTCGGGAAATAATAGCATGTACTCACGAGGCACGTTCAATACACAGTCAGATACTATCTGCTGAATTTACCACTGCCTGAAGTCTGTCGAAACGATCGTTATATATAACATTGAGAAGCTCGTTCATCGAACGCAAACCTTTTAACAGCTGAGCCTGAGTTATCAGCCCCTGCTCGAAGGCATCTGCGGCCTCATCGCTGTCCATCACGCGAATCGAACCGTCGGGGAAGACAACGATATCAAAAAGAAGGTCAATACATGTAAGTGTACCTTTGTCCTCGTCTTTTTCTATATCGACCATATCACAGTACCAATAGCAGATATTGCCGTTGGCGTCCAGAAACTTACTGACTTTCCAACCCTTGTCAAAAAAGAATGCGGAGACGCCGCTTACAAACGCGGTATGGGTGCTGATGGTTTTCCATCGCGTAATCATAAGATTGTCTTCATATTTCAGAATTTCATCATCGTCCAGGCGGACGAGTTCATTCGGGATGAAGCGCCTCCTGTAAAGAACTATATTTGAAATATCCATAAAGGTCTCCTTAAGGTTATTGCAATTTCAGATTGGGAGCTGCATGCGGACCCGTTAATTCAATTTTCGTTGAGGTTCACATCTATCATAAAAAGCAGCTTTTTGTCAGTATAATGCTTTTTGCAGAATAATTCAAGTCGTATGATTACTATTTTTGCAATCCCTGCATGTATTTGTGCATGGATTCTGCCACGATTTTTGAGTGCGCCACTGCCTCTACAACGGTTCTTGAACCGTTCACTACATCGCCGGAGGCGAAGATACCTTCGTGTGTGGTATGCCCGGTCTCATCGGTTTCAAGAAGTCCGTAGCGGTTGGCTTTCAACCCTTCGGTAGTCGTGACAAGACGGTTCCTCGGCCCCTGGCTAATCGAGACAATAATACTGTCGGCTGTATATAAAGTGTCTGTGCCTTCAATCTCGGTAAAGGTTCCGGTTTCTTCGTCTTCCGCAACATCACGGAAAATAACTCCCTCATCCGTGATTTCAACAGGTTTTTTATTGTATTCGAAGCTGATTCCTTCAAGCTGTGCATAACTGAAATTGTAGTTGCTGGCAGCAACTTTTTTGGTAATGGAGAAGCAGGTCAGGTCTTCAACACCCTTACGAATGGCTGTTCTTGCAACGTCCATTGCTGCATTTCCCGCACCTATAACTATCACTTTTTTACCGAGACGGTAGCTGTCGGGATTGTTCAGGTAATTGATTCCGAAATGGACATTGCCGAATGTCTCGCCTTTTATGCCGAGTGTTTTGGGTTTCCATACACCGGTACCCACAAATATGGACTTATAGCCGTCGCGGAACAAATCCTCGATAGTGATGGCTGTGCCGATGGTGGTATTCGGACGAACCCTGATTCCCTTCAGGAGCAGATGACGGTATTCGATATCGTCGAGTACCCGCTTGGGAAGACGGAACTCGGGGATACCGTATCGAAGGATTCCTCCGATTTTGTCCTTGCCTTCAAAAATTGTAACCTGGTAGCCATAACGTGCCAGAATGATGGCAATGGTAAGTCCTGCGGGACCGGAACCGATGATAGCGACCTTCATGCCGTTTGACGGTGCCGGACCGGCTACCATTTTGTTGGCAAAGGTTGATGAAATATAGCTTTCAATCGTTGAAAAATGGATGGGAGACCCTTTCTTACCCAGAACACAGTGACCTTCACACTGCTGTTCGTGATTGCATATGAGAGAACATACCGTGGTCAGAGGGTTGTTTTCAAAAAGCATGCGCCCGGCCTGGTCGACCTTGTTTTCTTTGAGTAATTTAATCGCAAGAGGTATATTTGTGCCGATGGGACACCCTTTTATGCATGTGGGATTTTTGCACTGGAGACATCTGTTTGCTTCGTCAAGTACGTGAGGTGCCATAAATTCTCCTTTCAATACAGCTGGTAAAAATATATGGTGAATCGGAAACTGAAATTCTATCCATGATAAAATTATTATAATTCTGTTAACTTATTTTACAATAAAATATGCATATTTTCAAGCGTAAACCGATAAAAATATGTAAAAAACGTTACTATTCACAGTCGGATAGTAATTTTTTAGGCAAAAAAATCCCCGATTACCTTGCGGTAATCGGGGACATAATACTATTTACTGTTTGACACTGAGTCTGACAAGAGCTCTGTGAAGCTTGGCTTCAGCCAGCTTCATTTCTTTCTCGTCGAGGTTTGCCTGTGCCAGACGTTCCTCGGCACGCTTCTTTGCGTTCAGGGCACGATCCTCGTCGATGTCTTCCTTCCACTCCCATGTGGTAGCGAGAAGATGACATTCGCCGTTCATGACACTGAGCATACCGCCGATGCAGGCGGCACTTCTTTTGGTACCATCCTCGAGAGTGATAACCGCTTCACCCATACCGAGGGCCGTACAGAAATTACAATGGTCTGCAAGTATAGCCAGGTCACCTGTTATACTGCGGCACCTGATACGCTCGACGTTCCCGCTGAAAAGCAGACCGTCAGGTGTACCTACCGTTAACGGATAAGTCTTCATAGACGACCTCCTTTACAGGTTCTTAGCTTTCTCAAATACATCGTCAATGGTACCTGCCATAAGGAAGCAGCTCTCGGGGATGCTGTCGCACTCACCGTCGAGAATCATCTTAAAGCCACGGAGAGTCTCCTTGATGGGTACATATTTTCCGGGAAGACCGGTAAACTGCTCTGCTACAGAGAAGCTCTGTGACAGGAAACGCTGAACCTTACGTGCACGGTTAACCGTCATTTTATCCTCTTCCGAGAGTTCGTCCATACCCATGATAGCGATGATATCCTGCAGCTCCTTGTATCTCTGGAGAACTCGCTGAACCGCACGTGCGATTTCGTAATGCTCCTTGCCGACAATGTCGGGAGAGAGGATACGGCTTGTCGAATCCAGAGGATCAACGGCGGGATAAATACCCATGCTGGCGATATCACGCGAAAGAACGGTGGTAGCATCCAGGTGGGTGAAGGTGGTAGCGGGAGCGGGGTCAGTTAAGTCATCCGCAGGCACGTAAACGGCCTGAATAGAGGTGATTGAACCCTTTCTTGTAGAGGTGATACGCTCCTGAAGAGCACCCATGTCGGTAGCAAGTGTAGGCTGATAACCTACGGCTGAAGGCATACGTCCGAGAAGTGTTGAAACCTCGGAACCGGCCTGTGTGAAACGGAAGATATTATCAATGAACAGAAGCACGTCCTGATTTTTTACATCACGGAAGTACTCTGCCATGGTAAGTCCCGAGAGACCTACTCTCATACGTGCTCCGGGGGGTTCGTTCATCTGACCGTATACTAAGGCGGTCTTGTCGATAACTCCGCTTTCCTTCATTTCGTTGTACATATCGTTTCCTTCACGGGTACGCTCACCTACACCTGTGAAGATGGAGTATCCGCCGTGCTCTGTGGCTACGTTATGGATAAGCTCCTGAATAAGAACTGTCTTTCCTACTCCGGCACCGCCGAACAGACCAATCTTTCCTCCTTTTGCGTAAGGACAGATGAGGTCAACGACTTTGATACCGGTCTCCAGCATTTCTGTTGCTGAAGCCTGCTCCTCATATGAAGGAGCGGGACGGTGAATGGACCATCTTTCGGTATTCTCGGGAGCCGGCATATTATCTACCGGATCGCCCAGAAGGTTGAATACACGACCAAGACATGCTTCACCGACAGGAACGGTAATGGGAGCGCCTGTGTCAACTGCTTTCGTTCCGCGAACCATACCGTCGGTAGAGTTCATGGCGATACAGCGGACAGTATTGTCACCGATCTGCTGAGCAACCTCGGCAACGAGCTTTGTTCCGTTATTATCGATTTCAATGGCATTTAAGAGGGCAGGAAGCTCGTCATGTCCGAATCTGATGTCCAGAACAGGACCGGTAACCTGTACGACTTCGCCAATGTGTTTCTCGCTCATTCGTGAACCTGCTGTGTCAGAAATAATCTTTCACAGCTTTCTCCTTTCTTAAAAACTTATATATAAAATCAATCTTTTATGGGTACTATAACTGCCGAAAAAGAAAATAACAATATATTATACATATTCTTTGACGGCCTACAGTCCTTCTGCTCCTCCGACAATCTCGGTGATTTCCTGCGTAATACTTGCCTGACGTGCTCTGTTGTAGTGCAGATTCAGCGTTCCGATCATTTCCTCGGCATTGCTTGTGGCTGATTCCATTGCAGTACGACGTGCTGCCTGTTCACTTGCAAGAGAGTCACAGACGGCACCGTAAATGACGCCTGCAAGATACTCCGGAACAATCGTATCAAATACATCCATGCTGTTCGGCTCATAGAGAATCAGATTTCTGATGGCTTCCGCTTTGATGCCGGGATCCTGAAGATCCTTCAGCGGAAGAACAGAAACTGCATGAGCCTGCTGTGAAAGCATTGATACAAATTCTGTGTAAACAAGTCTTACACTTCCAAAGGTGCCTTTTTTGTATTCGGAACAGATCAGATTCGCTATCATAAAGCAGTCACCTACGGAAATCGGAGCAATCTCACCGAAATCCGCGGTAATGATATCTACCTTGTGACGACGAAAATAATCCACAGATTTTTTGCCTATGGGAAGAACCATATAGTCCCTGCCTGCGGCATCGGCTTCAAGGCATTTGAAGAGGTTGCCGTTGTAACCGCCGGCAAGCCCTCTGTCGCCTGCAAGTACAATGTAGCAGGTCTTGGGGTTCTTTGATTCCTTTGCATATATTGACGAAAAATCCGTATTTCCCGAAGCAATTGTGCGAAGAGTGTCATACAGCTCATTGAAATAAGGACGGCACGCTTCGGAACGCTCCTTTGCTTTACGCAGTTTGGAGGAAGCTACAAGTTCCATTGCTTTGGTAATCTGCATGGTGTTCTGTACACTCTTGATACGCAGCTTTACCGCTTTCATGTTTGCAGCCATGTTAATCCTCCTTAGTCACATTATTCAGGCTTTTTTTCAAGAAGTGCCTGTGCATTGCCTTCGAGAGCAGCTTTGCCGTTTAATTCAAGAAAATTGCGGGTATAGGTTTCAAGAGCTGCCTTCAGGCTGTTCTCTGTATCTGCTTCGAGCTTTCCTGTGCTTCTGATAGCCTGCATTGCTGCGGCACCGTCCGTATCGGTATCGAGGAAGCTGTACAGACCGTTCTCAAATTCACGAATGTCCGCAACGGCTACCTCTGAAAGCATGTTCTTTGTAACGGCATAAATAACAGCTATCTGCTTTTCAACGGGTACCGGAGAATTCTGATTCTGCTTGAGTACTTCAACGATACGTGCACCCTGATCAAGACGTGCCTTTGTATCTGCATCGAGATCTGAACCGAACTGTGCAAAGCTCTGCAGCTCTCTGTACTGTGAGTAAATCAGCTTCAGTGTACCAGCAACCTTCTTCATGGCCTTGATCTGTGCGTTACCACCTACTCGTGATACCGAGATACCGGGGTTAACCGCAGGCATAACGCCTGAATGGAAAAGCTCGGTCTCAAGGAATATCTGTCCGTCTGTAATTGAGATAACGTTGGTAGGGATGTATGCCGATACATCGCCGGCCTGTGTCTCAATGACAGGAAGAGCGGTAAGCGATCCGCCGCCGTGTGCGGCATCAAGCTTTGCAGCACGCTCAAGAAGTCTTGAGTGAAGGTAGAATACATCACCGGGATAAGCTTCACGTCCGGGTGGACGACGAATAAGAAGGGAGAGTGCACGATATGCCACAGCATGTTTACTTAAGTCATCATAGATAACAAGCACATGCTTACCGTTGTACATGAAGTATTCGCCCATAGCACATCCCGAATAAGGAGCGATGTACTGAAGAGGGCTGGCCTCGGATGCACTTGCGGCAACAACGATGGTGTAATCCATTGCACCGTTCTTCTGAAGGTTTTCAACAAGGTTGGCAACTGTGGAACGCTTCTGTCCGATGGCAACATAGATACAGATAACGTCCTTGCCTTTCTGGTTAATAATTGTGTCCGTCGCAATGGTGGTTTTACCTGTCTGACGGTCACCGATAATCAGCTCACGCTGTCCGCGTCCGATAGGAATCATGGAATCAATGGCCTTGATACCTGTCTGGAGAGGTTCGAAAACTGACTGTCTTTCACAAATTCCGGGCGCAGGGCTCTCGATAGCTCTGAATTCCTTGGTTGCAATCGGGCCCGCACCGTCTATGGGCTGTCCTAACGCGTTAACGACACGTCCGATAAGAGCGTCGCCAACAGGAACCGAAACGACCTTTCCGGTACGTTTAACGGTCTGTCCTTCACCAATCTGTTCGCCTGAACCGAACAATACTATGGAAACGCTGTTTTCTTCCAGGTTCTGTGCCATACCGAAGCTTCCGTCTTCAAATTCAAGAAGCTCGCCTGCCATACAGTTGACAAGACCGCTGGCTCTGGCAATACCGTCACCTACATTAAGAACGGTACCGGTTTCGTTCTGCTGGATAGTGTTCTCATAATATTTGATCTGGCTGCGGATGACCTTTGATATTTCTTCGGGTTTTAATTGCATAATACAACCATCCTTACATAATAATTTCGTTCAACTGTCTGGACATTCCGGTCAGTCTGCCGGCTACTGTGCCGTCAAGCTGCTTTCCTTCCAGTTCCACTTTGATTCCTGCCAATACACTTTTGTCAATTCTCTGCTCGAGAGCGACTTTTTTGCCGCTGATTGTCGCAAGCTTGACTTTAAGTGCTTCCAGCTGCTGATTTGTCAGTGCTACGGCACTGATGACAACCGCATCTGCGATATTATGATCTGCATTATAACGCTTTCTGAAGGTGTCGCAGCATCCCTCAAATTCATTGAGAAAATTGCGCTCACACAGAAGCTTTAAAAAGCTCACAAGGTATCTCTCAGCAGATGCACCGAAGGCTTTCTCGATGAGGTCAAGGCGTTCATTCTTTTTGATCGCGGGCTCTGAAAGAAGCTTCAGATAATCCGGGTTTTCACGGAAAAGCTGCTTGACATCGATAAGCTGGTTCATAATTACATCTGTGAGGTTTTCTTCGGCAGCTAAATCATACAGGCTGCCACCGTAAACTCTGGCACGCTCTGTCATGACTTACCTCCTACATTTTCAATAAATTCGTCGATTAACTTTGCATGGTCCTCTTCTTTGATTTCACGCTCGATTACCTTACCGGCAATTTCCATAGCCATGCTTCCGATTTCATCCTTAATCTCGTTAACTGCCTTACGACGTTCCTGAGCAATATCTGCCTCAGCCTTTGCCTTGATGGCAACTGCCTGCTCGGAAGCCTCTTTGATGATGGCTTCACTCTGCTGCGCAGCAGTCTTCTGGGCACTTGCAAGAAGCTCGGAGGCCTTTTCTCTGGCATCCTTCATGTTCTGCTCGTAGGTATCCTTTATATTGGCAGCTTCCAGCTTAGCCTCGTTGGCCTCTCTGATATCGGCATCGGCCTTCTGCTGACGCTTTGCCAGAATCTCGCGAACGGGCTTAAAGAGAAACTTCTTTATCAGAAGCATCTGAATGAAAAGGTTCAGTATCTGAGCGATGAGGGTCCATGGGACGATTGTAACCAAATCCTGATTGGCGGACTCAGCTATGATAATTAAATCTGCCACGGTTTTACCTCCTGCTGTATCTACCCGTAAAAACGGGTGAAAAGTTTCTATGCGCTCTGCTTATCAGATAATCTTGTCAATGAATAAGCCGGGTGCAACGAAGATAAGGAGCAGACCGGTAACGAAACCGTAAATACCTGTGGTCTCTGCGATGGCACAACCGAGAAGCATTGTAGAGGTAACATCACCCTTACACTCAGGCTGACGTCCTATAGCTTCGAGAGCCTTTGAAACCGCATTTCCTTCACCGATACCGGGGCCGATACCTGCGATAAGCGCAAGACCTGCACCAATTCCACAACCTGCCAGTGCAATACCTTTAGCAAGTAAATCCATACCCATAATAATTTCCTCCTGATAATTAAATTACAATTTAAAGTTTGAAGATTTTATGAATCTTCATAAAGTGTACCGCAACTCCTGATACTTAGTATTTGCGGCAGTAACCGGACCGTCTGCAGTAATGTCTAACCTTCGGCTGCATTTGCTATGTACATAGTGGTCAGCATACAGAAAATGTATGCCTGCATGACTCCTGAGAACCAGTCGAAGTAGACGGATAAAACGGCCGGGATTCCGACATCCAGAAACGGAATGCAGGAAAGCAAATCGCCGACAGCTCCCGGTAAAAGACCGAAAAGAGCAGTGCTGGCAGCAGCAAGCGCACCGTAAATAAGTGTGCTGATAACTACACCCGACAGAATATTTCCAAAGTGACGGCATGCCATACTGATAGGCGTTGCCAGCTCTGAAAGTACGTTGAAGGGAGTCATGACGGGGATAGGCTGTGTATAACCTTTCAGGTAACCGCCCATACCGCTGGCCTTAATCTTGTTCTTTGTAATCATGACAAAGACAACGATGGCCCATGCTGCTTCGGTGTTTAAGTCGGCCGTGGGGCTCCATACGCCCACCAGACTTATTAGGTTTGATATAACACTGGTTGCAAACAGTGCCGCAACAAAGGGAACAAAGTTTTTAAATTTTTCACCCATGTTGCCAATAACAAATTTGTCCGCAATTTCTACGAGCCATTCTGCCAGTGCCTGACGTTTTGATATTTTCTCAACCTTCATGCCTCTGGTCAGAAAAATACAGAATCCGGTGATGATAAGCATGACTATCCAGCTCATCAGAAGCGTCTCGGTAATCTGAAACTTTCCCAGAATCGGTATTTCAAAATCTGATTCGAAGAGTATTTTAGGACCAACTATATTTATTTCCATCTATTCGTGTTTCACCTCCTGTCTTTAATATATTCTTTATTGCATTAAATTTATTTAAAAATATTACTAACAAAGTAGGGACGCGGGATATACCGGATTCAGGCAGTATCAGAATTCCGGCATCCGGCGGTAACGGACGTTCGGTATGTACCGGAATTTTCCGGTGCGGGGAATTCCCCGGATATATCGGACAGTTTCAATATACAGGATCTTTCGTATGTATCGGATTTCTTTGATGAGCCGGACCATACGTATACATCAGTCAAATCGTATGTATCAGACCTCACGGAATGACATCACATTGTCGTCTGTCGAGTCGACAGTCTTTGACGCGGTAAGGGCTGATGAATCGCTTACTGAACCGACAGCCTGAGGTTCGGGAGCTGCAGCTGTGCTGTTTGCCGGCACTGCGGCTTCGGAGACTGCCGATGCATTGTCTGCCGGCTTTGCCAACGACACGCTGTCCGTAGCGGCGTCGACATTTTTAGACGAAGAAGGACCGTTTTGAAATCTGTTCCTGAAAAAAATGGCCTTGCCTTTAATTCCAAGGCTCGGGAAAAGCAGGGGAATAATTCCTGCAATCATCTGAAAGCACGGTACAAAAATAGCGATTACGCACCATGCCATCTGAAGGATGAAACGTCTGGTGTAGCTGAATTTAAGCAGCTTCCTTGCCTGACCGGTGTCGCTGAGCGACACAACCTTCTGTACGGTCATTCCCATCAGAAAGAAATTCAGCAGCGCAACAAAACTACCGCATACTCCGCCAAGAATGACGGTATAGTCGAACGGTACTTTGTCCGAAATAAATCTGTTCCACACAAAAAAAACAATAAACATCAGTGCCATACCTGCCAGACAGTAAATGGCAACATTTTTTGTCTCCTGCTTTATGGCAGGCTGGACATTACTCATAAAAAACCTCCGTGCATGATTGCACAACAATTATAAAAAACGTAGTCTGAACCGCGTTAATATTCAATGTATAACCGTTATTGGCCGCTTGCCGATTGAGGAAATCAGGCATGTGTATTAAAGGAAACCTTCTGCTTTTCCGAATCCTTTTTGCTTTTTTTGGTCTCTGACAGATAGAGCTTGTAGGCTGTCATAACAGAGCCGCCGAGTCCGAACAGTATTCCGGGAATGAATACCCAGCCGCCGACTCCGAGCTTCGAGGCAAGCAGCCAGCAGACCAGTATACATATAAGAACCGGCATGACAAGTGAAAGCCCCAGCTGCGACAAAAGCGCAAGGTGTTTAAATATATCAGAAAACTGCTTCATAAATATCTCCGTTCCTCCGCCTTCGGTATGTAGCAAAAATACATCGGTAAAAATGTGCGAATCCGCCGTGGGATATGTCCATTAGTGTGAGAAATATCCTGTAAAGTAAAAATTCATGGCGAAAAAATAACAACTTTATTTTATCATAAAATACATATAAAAACAACAAAAAAGAAAAAATAGTAGGCATAAATTCTATATTCGATTTGGTGAAGAGTAATGGATAACCACCAAAAGTGCGGAAAAGACTGATTTTTCAAGCAAAAGTAACAGGCAGGGTTTGTGAATGGGTTTTGACAGGACCGTGAATAGCAGCTGAAGATTTACACGGTGATATTTTCTTGATTATATCCTGTTTATGGTATATTATGATACAAGTGTCAAGAGTACGTTATTTTTCGTCAAGCACGCTTGCAAGAAAAATAGTGGACTTTATGACGTCAAAAACATGAAAAAGCAGCCTTTTTTTGAAGAAAAATGAGCGGATTTTGAATGTTTTCAGCATTTCGAGAGCACCAAGTGCGAAGAAATGCATGTATCATTAGGCGTCAGCTCTTTTGACGCTTACTTCATATCAGATACATACATCAAAAGTATATTTGTGAATATGTTTTGGGCAGACTGTGAATAGTAACGTGAATATGTCTGCACAGAAGAGCAATATAAGCATATATGGAGATTTTTATGGCTGTAATGTATATTATTTTGGGTATCCTTGTTTTTATTTTTATTCTGATTATTTTTGCCGTGGCACCCGGCCGAGGCTGTAAGTCCATGCGTGCTGTTTTTATGAACAGAATGCTTGCCCACCGCGGTCTTCATACAAAGGACAGACTGACGCCGGAGAATTCGATGAAAGCTTTTGCCGCTGCCATTGAAGCAGGGTACGGTATTGAATTTGATCTGCAGCTGTCGAAGGATGAACAGATAGTTGTTTTTCATGACGATACACTGAACAGAGTATGTAATGTTGATAACAGAGTGGACTTTTACACATATGATGAGCTGCAGACATTTTCGTTATGCGGTTCGGGTGAAAAAATACCGCTTTTTACCGATGTTCTAAAGCTGGTGAAAGGAAAAGTACCGCTTCTGATTGAGTTGAAGAATGGTCCGCGTAACGACCTCCTTTGCAGCAAAACTCTGGATATTTTGAAGGATTATTCGGGTGATTTCTGCATAGAAAGCTTCAGTCCATTTATCGTGGCATGGTTCAGAAAGCATGCTCCGAACATTATGAGGGGACAGCTGGCCGGTCCGATAGAATCCTACAAGGGAGCTGTTTCAGGTCCTGCCGGATTTCTGTTGTCACACTGTCTGCTGAATTTTCTTGCACGTCCGCATTTTATTTCATATAACAAGGAAAAACACAGTCTGGCCGTAAAGCTTGCCGACGGGATGGGAGCAATGCGCTTTGTATGGACGGTGCGGCCGAAGGACAACCATCATGAACTGTACAGAATTAACGATTCGATTATCTTCGAATTTTATTTACCAAAGATATATAAAGCAGGTGCCGGATATAAAAAACACGAATAATAAAGCGGGTGCCGGACATAAAAACATGAATAATAAAGCAGGTGCCGGACATAAAAAACACGAATAATAAAGCGGATGCCGGACATAAAAATGTGAATAATAAATCAGTACCAATACAATAAATACGGAGGAAATATGGCGACACTTGGAGATCCGAAAAATACAATAGCGATATTAAACAAATACCATTTCAATTTTCAGAAAAAATTCGGGCAGAATTTCCTGATAGACACGCATGTGCTCGACAAAATAGTCAAAGCAGCCGAAATAACGAAGGATGACATGGTGCTGGAGATCGGTCCGGGAATCGGGACGCTGACTCAGTATCTTTGTGAAAATGCGGGCAAGGTTATTGCTGTTGAAATAGATAAAACGCTGATACCGATTTTGAGAGATGATACACTGAGCGAATACAATAATGTTAAAATCATTAATGAGGATATACTGAAGCTTGACCTGAACAGACTTGTGCAGGAGGAAAACGGCGGAAGACCGATAAAGGTGGTTGCAAATCTGCCGTATTACATTACCACACCTATTGTAATGGAGCTGTTGGAAAGGAATATTCCGGTTCACAGCATCACCGTTATGGTACAGAAGGAAGTGGCCATGAGGATGCAGGCGGGACCGGGAACAAAGGATTATGGGGCACTTTCACTGAGCGTGCAGTATTATGCGGATACATATATTGCCGCAAATGTTCCGCAGAACTGCTTCATACCGCGACCGAATGTCGGGTCCTGCGTTATTCGACTGACAAAGAAGTTATGTCCGCCTGTAGAGGTGAAGTCTCCCGAACTGCTTTTTAAAATTATTCGTGCAGCCTTCAACCAGCGCAGAAAAACGCTTCAGAATTCCCTGTGTAATTATGAAGGACTGGACATAAGCAAAGAGGCAGCAGGAGAAGCCATAGCGAAAGCGGGCTTCAGCGCTACTGTCAGAGGTGAAGCCCTTACTCTTGAAGAATTTGCAAAGCTTGCGGATGCTCTCTGCAGCGAGTCAGATAAATAAGTAACGCGGTAAATATTTCAGGACTGTCCCGAAAAACAGACAGTCCTGTTTTTTATCAATTTTCCCTCACAGGACTGTGAATAGCAGTACTATTCACAGTCTGTCCAAACCCATTCATAAGCCCTGCCTGCTGCGCAGTCAGTCGCTGTTTCACAGCTTTTGGCTTATTCATGTGTTTTGGCCAGCCTCCATAGTCGGATAATAATGTCCCCAAGCCTCGAAGCAAGCTTCAGGCTTGTGTTCATTATTATTCGACTGTGAATAGTAACAAGTTGATGCAAATTGTGATTCAAATTCTTTACATTTTGCACAAAATATGTTAATATAATAAATGTCAAGCCTATTTGTTTGCATTACATGATATATTGTGGTTATTATGCGTGAGAAGGCATTTTGACCACAAATTGTTGGGGAAGGGGTGAAATCATGAATGTTACTTGCGGATACAGCACGCAGAAAAATCCGTTTAAAGCGGTTGAGCAGGCAACAGCACAGATCACGGATCCTAAAATGATATTGTATTTCTGTCCTTACGAGACATTTACACAGATTACCGATGTTTTGAACAAAAAGTATCCATGTTGTACGATATGCGGATCATCGACACTTGTTGCATATCATAATGACATGAACTGGGACGCTGATCCGGACGGAATAGGT
Source organism: Lachnospiraceae bacterium (assembly GCA_045617345.1). Classification (GTDB taxonomy): domain Bacteria; phylum Bacillota; class Clostridia; order Lachnospirales; family Lachnospiraceae; genus RUG11977. Next base: position 14,339 of record JAZLIK010000125.1, read on the forward strand.
CTGACGGTTTCCGCATTCGGAGATGAATTCGACTGTGTTGCGGGAGCAATAGAGAATGTCGGTGAAATAGGGCTTGAAGACTGTAGGGATGTTCGTCGTAAATTTGATGAAATCGGAGAAAGCGAGAATACTATCTGCTTCGAGATGATGAACTACACGGGAATGGAAGAAAATGCACTGACTGTACTGGTTGAAGCACTGCGGGGAAGCGGTGTGGAGGTAGTCGGAGGCTGTGCGGGGCATGAACGTGATGAAATAGAGACGGCGATTTCATATAATGGGAAAATATATAAAAACGGATGTGTATATCTGTTTATTCATAGCAGATGCGGAAGGATAAATGTTGTCAGAGGAGATATCTGTAAACTGACCAGACGTGAGAGGGTTGCTACTGATGTGGATGTTCAGAACAGAATTGTATATGAATTTGACGGAGTTCCTGCTGCGGAGGCGCTGGCAGAAGATTTGAATCTCCCGGTTGAGGAACTGAACGGAAAATTGGCAGGTTATCCGATAGGACGTTTTTCAAATAATGAGCTGAATATCATTGAATTTGCAGAGGTTACACCGGAACATGGACTCAGAGCATATGCGTCGATATACGGTGGTATACGGTACAGACTTCTTGAACGGGGAGATTATGAGAAGCGAATGGAAGAGTATTGTACCAAAATGAAGAACGAAACCGCAAATGTCAGGTTTGGACTGTTTGTTCTGTGTACATCGATTACTCATTTCTTTCTGAATGAAAACTGGATTCATCAAATGACCAAAAGCTTTGATGAAATTGTTCCAATGTATGTTGGAATGACCGGCTGGGGTGAACAGAACGGTTTGAATCAGCTGAACCAGTCAATGATAGCAATTCTTTTTGAGGAAAACGAATAGAATTCTCTGAAACGGCAGTTGTTGTAGTTTTTAATCGTTGGGGTGTGCTTATGAGAAATCGACAGGAAGGTTTGATATATACAAATGAGAACTGCATAGGCTGTAATAAGTGTGTTATGGAGTGCCCGATACCCGGAGCCAACAGATCCATAATTGAGAATGGCCGAAACAGGATTATCGTTGATGATACAAAGTGTATTCACTGCGGCCAGTGTATTAAGGCGTGTGTTCATAATGCAAGAGAATACCATGACGATACTGAGAGCTTTTGCAGGGATGTGAAAAACGGTGACATCTCTGTTATTATTGCACCGTCATTTTTTAGTCTGTATCCGCAACGCGTTGGTCAGGTTGTAAACTATTTTAAGAGTCTGGGTGTTAAAAATGTTTATGACGGAAGTTATGGCGCGGATATTGCTACATGGGCGTATATGAAGTATCTTGACGAGCATGACGAAGGCGGGGTACTGTTGCAGTCGTGTCCGGTTATAGTAAATTTTGTTGAGAAGAATTCCAGATTTTTAATGGAAAAAATGATTCCGGTACAGTCGCCTGCGGTCTGTGAGGCCATATATATCCACAAGTATCTGGGAAGAAAAGAAAAACTGGCGTTTTTCGGACCGTGTATCGCAAAAAAAGATGAGTTTACCTCAAGCGGTACAAATGGCGAAATCAGCTATAATATTACATATTCACATATTCATAAAATAGTTGATTCGATTATTGACGATTTTCCGAAGGAATGTGACATGGAAGAAGCTTCTGAGCTTGGAAGGCGTTTCCCTATGACGGGCGGAATCATGAAAAATCTGGAGAATTATCTTACGGACAAATTCGTTTTATCGCTTGACAACGGAGTTAATAAGATGAATCAGTTATCTTATTATGAAGGAACTCTTTTTGATAAGGATTTTTCACCGTGCGTTGTTGACGTTCTTGCGTGCGAGCATGGATGCATGTCCGGTTCGGGTATGGATTCGTTTTCGGTGAACGGAATCAAATTAGCGGAGCGCAACGTGGCTTACGAGAAGAAACTGATGAAGTCACAGAATCCTTTGTACAGCAGAATTTACAGTCCGGAAGAACATAAAAAGCATCTTTATGAGAAATTTAAGGACCTGAAGATTGAGGATTTTTCAAGAATTTATGATAACAGGTATCAGCCGAATCGTATCGTTCCGGAGGACATTCTTGATGAAGTGTTTAACTATATGCTTAAGGAAACTGAGCAGAAGAGACATATTGACTGCAAATCCTGCGGCTATAATTCCTGCCGTGAGCTTGCCGAGGGAATAGCCCTCGGATACAGCAAAAAGAATAACTGTATTCATCACGAAAAGGAAGAAAATGAGAGGCTTTATCTGACTGATGTTGTCATGAAGATACCGAACAGCAGCAGTCACGGTCAGCGTCTGAATTCGATTATTACTAAAAAAGAAAGCGGCAGGTATGCTTCCATCAGCTTTGCACCGAGCGACTGGGAACTGATAAATACCAGATTCGGCTACAAAATCGGAGATAATGCACTGATTGAATTTGCAAAGCTGGCGAACAGCTTTGCGGGTGAGGGCGAAGTGGTGGCACATTCCGGAGGTGTTGATTTCCTGGCAATTGTCACGAAGGAACATTTAAATTCTTTTATCAATAAAATCAGCAGCATGGAAGTTCATCCGGATGTTGAAAATCAGGAAAAAGGAATATCAATCAATGTGGCAATAGGCGTTTATCTGATGCAGAACGATGAGAAAGCGGTGGGCGATGTGGTCAGCCGAACCAATATTGCGGCTTCGATAGCCAAGAACGGTACCAAAAAACTCGTTTATTATGATCAGAGCATGAAGGACAGCCTTATCGAATCAATGAATATGACACAGGCTTTCCCTGCGGCAATCGCGAACAGGGAGTTTGTGGTTTATTATCAGCCGAAGGTAAAGATTGATAAACGTGTGCTGGTCGGAACAGAGGCGCTGGTACGCTGGAAGGGCAAAAACGGAATTATTTCGCCCGGCAGGTTTATCCCGCTTTTTGAGAAGAACGGATTTATTAAACAGCTCGACTTTTATGTGCTTGAAAGCGTGTGCAGAGATTTGAGAGGCTGGCTGGATAAGGGTATCGCTCCGGTGTGTGTCAGTGCAAACTTTTCAAAGAAGCATTTTGAAGATGAGTCTGTCATTGACTCTATCAGGGGAATTGTTGACAAATACAGGATACCTCATGAGCTGATTGAGGTGGAGGTAACCGAGACTGCTTACGAGGACAAAAAGGAAGTGCTTAAGCAGGTTTTGTGCAGACTGAGGGAGGAAGGCTTCTCGACATCGATTGATGATTTCGGTTCGGGTTATTCATCACTGAATCTTCTTTCAAATCTTGATTTCCAGGTGCTGAAGCTGGACAAAGCGTTCCTTGATCCTGGAGTCGGAAATGAGAAGGTTCAGAATATCGTGCAAAGTGTTATCACGATGGCAAAGAAGCTGGACATGAAGGTTGTGGCGGAAGGCGTTGAACGTGAAGAAGAGCTTGAGATGCTGCAGAAGTTTTCCTGCGATATCATTCAGGGATACTATTTTGACCGACCGATGCCCGCCGAGGAGTTTGAAAAGAGACTGATTGATGAGGACTATTATAAGTCGTGACTGCGCAGCAGCCGGGCTTTATAAATGCTTTTTGGACAGGCTGTGAATAGTGTCCTTAAAAGTAAGTATTTGCAGTTAACCGAATAAGTCATATCCCATAGTGGGTATGGCTTATTTTTTTGAAATATTTTGTCAGATTAAGTGCAGCAATAATTTCGTCAGGGCTGATGCAATGTTACTATTCACAGTCTGTCCAAAACCTATTCATAAGCCCTGCCTGCTGCGCAGTCAGTCGCTGCTACGCAGCTTAAGGCTTATTCATAAGTTTTGTCCAGCCTCCATAGTCGGATAATAATATCTGCAAGCCTGAGAGCAAGCTCTCGGCTTGCGTCTATTATTACCCGACTGTGAATAGTAACGATGCAATACATTGTTACATTGAATTTTTGAAAAATCACCCGGAAATTTTTCCTGTAAAAAAAGATATATAAGTCTTGACAGCAGGTTTATCATGTGCTATATATGAACACATGAACAACCATTCATACGTAATGCGAAAGGAGAAGGAGAATGGCACTAAATGATGTAGAAATATGCGAGGAAAGTCATACACACAGGCATTCGGCAGAGCTTGACAGGCTGAGCCGATCTATGCCGTCGGAGGATGAAATGTACGATTTGGCGGAGCTTTTCAAGTGCTTTGGAGACTCGACGCGAATCAGAATTCTGTTTGCACTTTTTGAAAGCGAACTGTGCGTATGCGATATAGCCGAGGCCCTGAATATGACACAGTCTGCGGTTTCGCATCAGCTCAGGATTCTAAAGCAGGCGAAGCTGATAAACAACCGCAGGAACGGGAAATCCGTCATATATTCGCTTGCGGACGAGCATGTCCGTTCGATTATCGAATGCGGACGCAAACACATCGAGGAATAAAGGAATCGGAATTATTAGCAATTGGAAGCGGATGAGGAGGATTACCATGAAGAAGAAATTTAAATTACAGGATTTGGACTGTGCTAACTGTGCAGCAAAAATGGAAGAAGCTATAAAGGCTATTCCGGGAGTTAATGATGCAAATGTGAATTTTATGATGCAGAAGATGATGATTGATGCGGACGATGCACAGTTTGATGGCATTATGAAAAAGGTCGTCGAAGTATGCGCAAAGGTTGAGCCGGACTGCAAAATTATTATGTAGCGGATAGATTTCGTTCTGTGTGTACCGATATACCCGAAAATAAAGATTCTGATATATTCGGTAGCCTGTGGGGAAGGATAAGGAGACAGAAATTATGAACTCAAAACAGAAAAGCAGACTGATCAGAATAACCGTGAGTCTGTTGATTTTTGCAGGGCTTTTACTGACAGAACATGTCTTCGGGTTTGAATACACTGAATTCCTGATGGCGTTTCTTTACGCGGTGCCTTTTTTGACCGCAGGATATGATGTGTTGATAAAGGCAGCAAAAAATATATCGCACGGACAGGTATTTGACGAGAATTTTCTGATGATTGCGGCAAGCATAGGTGCATACGTGACAGGTGAGTATTCAGAGGCGGCGGCAGTTATGATTTTTTATCAGACGGGTGAGCTGTTTCAGAATTACGCGGTTGGCAAGTCGAGAGAATCTGTAGCGGCGCTGATGGACATATGCCCGGAATATGCGAACCTTGAAACAGACACAGGAATCGAGAAGGTCGACCCTGATGAGGTTGAAAAAGGCAGTATCATTCTGATAAAGCCCGGTGAAAGAATTCCGCTCGATGCCGAGGTGACGGAAGGAAGCTCCTATATTGATACATCGGCGCTTACAGGTGAGTCGGTTCCGCGCAGAGCAGATCCGGGAGACAGCGTTTTCAGCGGCTGTATAAACGGTTCAGGAACGCTCCGGTGCAGAACAGTATCCGAATTTGAGGATTCAATGGTCTCCAAGGTGCTGGAGATGGTTGAAAATGCGAGCAGCAGGAAGAGCCGTGCGGAGAATTTTATCACGAAGTTTGCTAAATACTATACGCCGGTGGTGACGATAGGTGCGGTAATTCTTGCCGTAGTGCCGTCATTGTTTGACGGCAACTGGTGGGACTGGGTTCACAGAGCCTGCACATTTTTGGTTATTTCCTGCCCGTGTGCGCTGGTTATTTCAGTTCCGATGGGATTTTTTGGCGGTATCGGTGCTGCATCAAGAGAGGGCATACTGATAAAGGGGAGCAATTATTTCGAGGTCCTGAACAGTCTCGATACCATGTGCTTCGATAAAACGGGAACACTGACCAGGGGAAGCTTTGAAGTAACGGCTGTTTATCCGGCGCAGGGAGTGGCGGAGACCGAAGTGCTTGCTGCGGCTGCAAAGTGTGAGAAATTCTCGAATCATCCTGTTGCGGCGGCTATTATCAGGGCTTATGACGCAGATGTCCGCGAAGAGAGCTCTGAGAATGCGGTACGGGAAAATGATGTTTGCGAAGGCTGCTCTGAGAATGCGGCAACGGGAAATGATGTCCGCAAAGGCAGCTCTGAGAATGCGGCAACGGAAAATGATGTTTGCAAAGGCTGCTCTGAGAATGCGGCAACGGGAAATGATGTCCGCAAAGAGAGCCTTGAGAATGAGGCAACGGGAAATGATGTTTGCAAAGGCTGCTTTGAGAATGCGGCAACGGGAAATGATGTCTGCAAAGGCAGCTCTGAGAATGCGGCAACGGAAAATGATGTCCGCAAAGAGAGCTCTGAGGACATTGCGAAGGAAAATCAAAGACGTGGATATGAAGAAAAAGGTGAAAATAATTTATACGGGTCGGTTTATAATGGGAATCTGAACTGTGACAGTGAGAAAAGCGATGCAACGGATGCCGAAGAACTGCCGGGAAAGGGCATAAAAGCCAAGCTGTCCGGTAAAACGGTGCTGTGTGGAAACAGGCTGCTGATGGAGGATTTCGGAATTGTGCCCGGCGATATTCCTGAGGGTGTTACGGGGACGGTCTGCTACACGGCGCTTGACGGAAAATACATCGGAGCTGTTGTGGTCAGCGATTCACTGAAGGACGGCGTGCGTGAAGGCATTGACAATATTAAGCGTGCAGGTGTAAGAAGCTGTGTAATGCTTACGGGTGATTTGAGAAAGACTGCCGAGAAAACGGCAGAAATGATTAATTCCCGGACAGACAGGTCTGAATATACAAGCAGAATAGACACGATTCTTGCTGAACTTCTGCCGCAGGATAAAGTAAGCGCGGTTGAAAAACTGATTGAGAATCCGGACAGAAAAGGCAGTCTTGGATTTGCGGGAGACGGTGTAAATGATGCTCCGGTATTAACAAGAGCGGATATCGGTTTTGCCATGGGAAGTCTTGGCTCGGCAGCAGCAATTGAAGCCGCTGACGTGGTAATCATGGATGATGATATCGGTAAAATCGGGACAGCGGTTGCAATTGCCCGCAAAACAATTCGTATCGTTCGACAGAATATAGTGTTTGCGCTTGCAGTTAAGGTGATAGTACTGGTACTCGGTGCACTCGGTCTGACAAATCTCTGGGCAGCGGTATTTGCGGATGTCGGAGTGGCGGTTCTTGCCATATTGAACTCGATGCGTACACTGAGAAAATAAATGAGCTGCTGATTTTGTGGTGTGCATTAAGAATGATTTTGACCAGACGGTGAAGGTGAATAGAAACGTTAATTGACGGGATTATGAATGTGCGCCCGGGGGCATTGTACACAGTTTGGCCAAAATGAAAATATTCACAGTTTGGTTTTACTGAACACAACCCTGAAGCCTGCTTCCGGGTTGTAAGAACTATCATCCGAATACGGAGGCCGGGAAAATGCCTTCAGAAACTCTGGCTACTGCGCAGTGCTTCGAATTCGGGCGTATCGCGATTCAGAATATATCGCAGGTGATCACGGACACGTCCGTTGATTTCGTGTGAATTCCTGCTTATGCAGAGATATTTGAAGCCGAGCTTCGTAATGAGCGAAATCGAGGAGCGGTTTTCGGGCAGAATGTCTGCGTGAAGACGTAGGAGCCTGTATTCATCAAAGACCTTCGGAATAAGGCAGGAAACGGCTTCATAAGCGTAACCCATTTTGCGGTTGTCGCAGTCAAGCTTGTAGCCGAGAACTCCGCAGCCGTTATTATCAATATTGAGTGATGTGAAACTGACATTTCCTATGATGCGGGAGGTGTCAGTTTTTAAAAATATGTAAAAGCGTGCGGCTTCGGAGCGCATGAAGAGACGCTGTTCGGCCTGGAGCGATTTTCGAATGTATTCGGGTGTAAAATAACCGTCGTTCAGGCGTCGGTCCCATCTCGCGAAATCCTCCCTGTTTTTTACAAGATAATTGCGTACCTCGTCAGCCATAGTTTCGTTACCGATGGCTAACAGAAGACGCTCGGTTTCGTATTTGACATTCATAAATTTCCTTTCGGTTGTATATGGAGAAGAACGGCTGTTTACAGGCCTCCCCGTATGGTACTGCGTGAATGGCAGCCGATTACAGGCCTTTCAGTATGGTACTGCGTGAATGGCAGCCGATTACAGGCCTTTTTCAGTATGGTACTGCGTGAATGGCAGCCGATTACAGGCCTTTTTCAGTATGGTACTGTGTGAATGGCAGCCGATTACAGGCCTTTTTCAGTATGGTACTGCGTGAATGACAGCCGATTACAGGCCTCTCAGTACGGTATTGGGTATGTTGGGCAGCAGAATGTCACGGTAATGTGTCATCTGCTCATAGGAGGGTGCCGAAAGCCCGTCAGGAGATATCAGGTCTCCCGAATCCTTGAACTGCTGAAGATAGTATGCATCTGCACCTTTTATCCATTTGCCGATTTTCTCAAAATCCGTGTCTGTGTGGATGCCGTTTACTACTGTGGTCCGGAATTCGTAAGCAATTCTTCCGGTACGTCCGTATTCCATGATGAGGTCGGCACTTTCAAAGACTGCATCCATAGAAAAATCGTTTATACCGACAGCTGCCGAATAATTGCCGGGGGCAGCTTTGATGTCCATAGCAACGTGATTTATCAGTTTACGCTTGACGAGATTCCTGATCATAGCCGGATTTGAGCCGTTTGTGTCAAGCTTCACGGGATAACCGAGTGAACTGATTTTTTCGATAAATTCCGGAAGATCGCTATACAGTGTGGGCTCTCCGCCGGTGATGGCGACACCCTCAAGGTAACCGCTCCGCTCCTTTAAAACTGACAGAATATCTTCTTCTGAAATGGCAGGCTGAGATTCAGGACAAAGAACGAGTGTGGCATTGTGACAGAACGGACACCTGAAATTGCAGGCACCGGTAAAAACAGTACATGCGACCCTGCCGGGAAAATCGAGAAGCGTCAGCTTGTTAAAACCATGTATTTTCATAATGACTGTCCTTTCCTTGCCTGCTTTTCGAGCCGGTTTCTTTCGCGAAGTCCTTTAAAAAATTTTTGCAGAATGGCGGTGCTTTCCTCAGCGCACACGTTATAGGTGGTTTCGACACGATGGTTGAATTCGGGGCGGTCAAGCATGTTCAGAATGGAACCGGCACAACCGGCCTTGGGGTTCATGGCTCCGATGACGACTCTGTCGATACGTGACTGCACGAGCGCTCCGGAGCACATCTGACACGGTTCGAGGGTAACGTACATTGTACAGCCCTCGAGACGCCAGTCACCAAGCTTTCGGCTTGCCTTGTCAATGGCTGTAATCTCAGCGTGCGCAAGTGTGGTTTTGCTGGTGTTGCGCTTGTTGAAGCCTCTTCCGACTACCTTGCCGTCACAAACTATGACACAGCCGATGGGAACCTCGCCGAGTTCCAGAGCGTGCTCAGCCTGAACAAGAGCTTTTTTCATATATTTAATATCTTCGGCGGCCTGTATTTCTTCAGGTGACCGGGTATTTTTTCTGTTTTCTGTGATGGAGATCTTTTTATTCTGCATAATATTGAAAACTCCGATTAGGAATATTGAAGTTGCTATTCTGATACTATTCACTTGCGGGCCAAAAACATTCATAAAGCGCGCCACAAAATCAGTAGATCATTCGTTTCCTAACGGAAACGGCTTTATTTCATGTGTTTTGTCCGGACTGAGAATAGTAATCGAAGAAATGCGTGTATCATTAGGCGTCAGTTCTTTTGACACCGTAATCATATGATAATTATATGTCAAGAGAAGACATCTGTCCACATCTGAATTGTCCGGTATTAGGTTCCTATTCATTTCCTGGCCAAAAACATTCATAAAGCACGCCACAAAATCAGTGGCTCATTTGTTCCCTAACGGAAACGGATTTATTTCATGTATTTTGTCCAAACGGTGAATTGTAACTGTGATACTACTTTGACGCTGTAAATAAGGTGCCTTTTTGACTACATTTGGTATGGAGATAGAAATAATATTCTAGATATTGTATTTTTTGACGAAAAAATGCAAAACTCTGTGGAAGTTGCACAAATTACGGCACATGAATATGTGCAGTATGAACAAATGTAAAATATTACACTCGGAATTTATGCAAAATGCCTAATGCATATTGCATAAAATGATACAGTAAAAATTGTACATAATGCACAATGATGTTCACGACAAAAAGACAGAAAATTGCAAGTTTTTTTTGACATTAATAACGTAATATGTTAATATACACAATATGTTGTGGTAGATAAACAGCATGGGGTAGCAGATGATGTTATGAATTGCTACTGTACAAAAGTAACAAATGCCTTCACTGCCAGGTATCAGAAAAATAAACGACAGTGGGAAAGAAGGAGACGAGATGAGACAGCCTGCAAATATGTGTACAGTTTACAATATGATTTCACGTAACATGGGTAAGAGGGTCCTTGTGAGAACCAATCAGGGACGAAATCGTTATGATGAAGCCGAAGGCTTTATAGAGGAAATGCATCCGCATGTGTTTTGTGTTCGTCTCGATAATGATGAAGAGAGCGTTAAGACAGTATCCTACAGTTATACAGATGTTCTTATCAGGGATGTTGAATTAGTCTTTTAACATATTCGAATATACAGCATGAAACCGTCGGAGTTTGTTTCCGACGGTTTTATTTTTTGCTTTATAGGAGCCGTGAAACGGTGACTGACTGCGCAGCAGGCAGGGCTTATGAAAGCGTTTGTTCGGACCTGGAACGGTTACGAAGAAAATAGAAATATATGGTGTAGGGAGTAAGATTTTATGAGAGAAAAAAAGCAAAATGAAATAAAAAAGAGTGAAGCATTTAAGAACAACATATATGCGCTGAAGCTTCTTTGGGGAATCAGTCCGAGACTTGTGGTCCACAGTGCCATACTCAGATTTCTCGGGTATTTTGAATGGCTGTTTTACAGCGCATTTTTTATGAGATTCGTGATAAATGCACTGGAGGAAGAAAAATCGGTTACATATATTCTTGTATTTCTCGGAATCACGGTCAGTGTGTTTGTAACCATAAACATATATGAAAGCTACGTGTACGGGAAGGTGCAGCCGGAGGAGCAGGCACGTGTTTACGGCAAAATGAATCTGAAGCTTTTTACAAAGGCTACGAACGTCGAACTTTCCTGCTTTGAGGATTCGGAATTTTATAACAAATACACACTTGCAACCGACAAGGCATCGGAACAGCTGATAAACACGGTTGAAAACCTGCTGGGAACCGCATTCGGATGTGTTTCTGCGTTATTTGCATTCTGTCTGATGTTCAGTGTGGATAAAATTTCGGTACTGTTTATCCTGTTTCCTATCATCGGTAATTTTGTATTTAACAGAAAAATCAGCAGGATTGATTATAAACGTAATAAGGACATGGCGCCGCATAACAGACGTATAGCCTATATAAACCGTGTTATGTATATGGCTGACTATGCCAAGGAGGTTCGTCTGACGGATGCCTTCCAGCAGATGAAAAAAAGATATAATGAGGCGATTGACGGACTTGTGGACGTAACGAAGAAATATACGCTTAAAGGCTGTATTCTACACTGGTTCAGGGTAATGTTCACCTTTACGTTTATCTTTGAGGGACTGTTAATTTACGGTGCATACCGGACTCTGGTCAGCGGAACGATGGGTCTGGCAGAGCTGGCGGTACTTACAAGTATGATGGTATCAACCACATGGATACTGATCGGCTTTACAGATTCGCTGGTGGCTACGGTAAAAAACGGTTTGTTTGTAAACAATCTGCGCGGCTTCATGGAATATGAACCGAAGCTTGCCGAGGATTATGACGGAGCCGATCCAGGAAATGAAATCAAATCGATAGAGTTTAGGGATGTAAGTTTTTCATATAAGGATAATGAGGTTATCTCACATCTTTCATTTGAAATCAGAGGCGGAAAAACATACGCGCTTGTAGGACACAACGGTGCGGGTAAATCGACCATTATCAAGCTTCTGATGCGATTCTACGACCCTTCCTGCGGCGAGATACTGCTGAACGGACGAAATATAAAGGAATTCAATCTGAAAAAGTACAGAGCGCTGTTTGCAGGTGCATTTCAGGATTACCAGATATTTTCACTGTCGGTCAGGGACAATGTGCTGATGAGGCGCGGAGATGCCTCTGACGATAAAAATGTCATCAGGGCATTGAAAATGGCCGGTGTTTATGACAAGGTGATGACACTGCCAAAGGGACTTGACACTACGCTGACCAGGGAATTTGACGATGAAGGTGCTGTACTTTCAGGCGGTGAATTCCAGAAAATTGTAGTGGCAAGGGCGTTTGTACAAAAACGTCCGATAAAGATATTTGACGAACCCTCGAGTGCGCTCGACCCGATAGCGGAATATAATCTGTTTGACGGAATCTTAAAGGACGGAAAAGACAGAACGATGCTGTTTATATCACACAGGCTTTCTTCCGTTCAGAATGCGGACTGGGTGTTTATGCTTGAGAACGGCAGTATTATTGAGCAGGGAACTCATTCAATGCTTATGAATAACGACGGTTCTTATGCCGACATGTATAAGAAACAGGCGGTTAATTATCTTGCGGCAAACAGCTTTGAGGAAAGCAGAGGAATCTTTTCACAGGCGTGAAAAAGAAAATATAAAGAGAAACGGTATTTTTCATAGGCGTGAAAAAGAAAACATAAAGAGAAACGGAATTTTTCACAGGCGTGAAATGAATAACAAAGAGAAAAACGGGGTAAGGAGTCAGTATGAAGAATTTTAAAAAGGTGTGGGAAAACCACATGTTTCTGTGGCGGCTGTGCTTTAAAACGGCACCGCGATATATGCTGTACCTGTTTTATGATGGATTCAGGTATGAAGGAATGATATTCCTTGAGCATTGTCTCGGAATTAAGTATGTGCTTCAGTGTGCGGAGTATGGAGAACCCTTCTGGAAGGCGGCATTATTTATCGGAATCGTTCTTCTGATAAATGCGCTGGTAATGATTCCGGACGGCTATTTCCAGCACGCAATGAATTTCAGGAACAAGCCGAAGCTTTACAAGGCACTGAAGGAACAGATGTATAAAAAGGCGGCCGAGCTGGATCTGGCATGCTATGATGACCCGAAATACTACAATGATTTTGTTCTGGCCGTGGCAGAGGCGGAGACGTCCATTGACAGATTCCTTGGACTTATCAACACATTGTCGTCAAGTCTGACAATTATTGTGACAACCGGAGTTTATTACCTTTTTACCGATTCGATGGGTGTGCTTTTTGTCATGGTGTCGTTCCTGCTGAGCTTCATAATGGCCAAAAAGCTTAATAAGCTTAATCTTAAAGCGCGTCTGGCAGTTAATCCTCATGAAAGAAAGAGAAATTATTCCGCGAGGGTATTTTACCTGAATGATTACGCAAAGGAACTGAGACTGCATCCCGAAGTGGCAGAGGAACTGAAGGATGAGTTTATTAAGGCGAATGACAGAATTTTTGAAGAGCAGAGGGCTGTGTCGGGAAGACGTGTAAGGCTCAGATTTGCCAAAGGCTATCTGTGCAGGGATTTTATTCTGGACGGACTCTATATTGCTTATCTGATAATTCAGGCTGCTGTATTTCACAGGATTGATTACAGCACGGCGGTTATTCTGTTTAACAGAACCGGCGATCTGAGAAGCGGAATGACAGGGCTGGCCGATCTGGCACCCGCAGCGGCAGAGAACAGTCTGTATATTGACAAGATAAAGGAATTTCTGGCATATGAGCCGAAGATTGTGCACGGCGAGGGCTTAAGTGTACCTAAGGGCGCGGGCGAAATCTGCGTGAAGAACCTTTCGTTCAGATACCGCGAGGATTCGGAGGAAATTCTCCATGATATTAATCTGACGGTACATCCGGGAGAAAGAATTGCTATAGTCGGTTACAACGGAGCAGGCAAGACGACGCTGATAAAGCTGCTTCTGCGTCTCTACGATCCGACAGGTGGCTCGATAACCTACCACGGACAGGATATCAGAAGCTTCAATTCGGATGAATATCATAAACGTATCGGTGTCGTTTTCCAGGATTTTAAATTATACGGTGCAAGCCTGTTTGAAAATGTAACCATGGATGACAGGGAGCGTAATGATGAAGATGACAGGCTTGTCACTCAGGCGCTGTTTGATGCGGGCTTTAAAAACAGGTTTGATGAGCTTGAAGGTGGTCTTGATACACCGATTACCACCGAGTTTGAAGAAAAGGGCGTAAATCTGTCGGGAGGTGAAGGACAGAAGGTAGCCATTGCCAGAGCATTTTACAGAGATGCGGATATTCTCGCGATGGATGAGCCTTCGAGTGCACTGGACCCCATAGCAGAGTATAATCTGAACAAAGCCATGCATGATGCTGCAATCGGCAAAACGGTATTCTATATTTCGCATCGTCTGTCTACAACAAGAGATGCGGACAGAATCATTATGCTGGAAAAAGGACGCATTGCTGAGCAGGGAACACATGATGAACTGATTGCCTTAAACGGACGCTACGCTCAGATGTGGAACGCACAGGCGGGTAAGTTTGTGCAGGTCGGGTAATTCGGCCGAACGGATGCATAACCGGCAGATTTCTGTCGCAAATGAAAAATATGTCACATAAAGGGTTAAGTCAAAATGTAAAATGTCGATATATGATACAGAGATACTATTCACAGTCGGATAGTAATGGACGCAAGCTGAGAGCTTGCTCTCGTGCTGGCGGATATTATTATCCGACTATGGAGGCTGGACAAAACACATGAATAAGCCATAAGCTGCGAAGCAGCGGCTGACTGCACAGCAGGCAGGGCTTATGAATGGTTTTTGGACAGACTGTGAATAGTAACTGCAGAGATACTATTCACAGTCAGGGTGTGTTCAGAATTTTTTGGACATACCGTGATTGGGAAAATGCAGAGAATCCGGTGTGACAACAACAGATATTACCAAGGAGGGATATTATGGCAGTAAACGGAGTTACTACAAGCGGTTCGGTAGCGGCGTATGAATCCTACAGCTTCAATGCTGAGGTTACGAAGACCGAGACCACAAAAGTCAGTTACGGTGAGACACAGGCAGCTGTGTTTGAGATGAGCGAGGAAGCGGAAAAGCTGGGTGCGGCTCAGCAGGCTGAGAATACGGAAGCAGCGGAAGGCGTAGAAGAAGCAGGTAAGGGAGCGAAGGCTGCCGACCCTGATATGCTCGCAAAACTGAAGCAGGATGCGGAGCAGCGCACGGCAGCCATGAAATCACTGGTTGAGAAGCTTCTGCTGAAGCAGGGCGGAAAGCTCGATCCTATGGCTGATCTTTTTTCCGATATGAACGGAAAGCTTGCTGACTTTTTTAAAAATCTTGAAGTAGATGAAGAGACACGCGCACAGGCACAGAAGAATATTTCCGAAGAAGGTGAATACGGCATTGAGGCTGTATCGGACAGAATTCTGGAGTTTGCAAAGGCACTTGCCGGAAACGATCCGGAAAAAGCTTCCCAGATGCTTGATGCCATAAAGGAAGGCTTTAAACAGGCAGGAGAAGCGTGGGGCGAGGATCTTCCTGACATATCACAGAAGACCATGGACAGAACCTATGAAAAGGTAAATGCATGGCTTGAAGAACTCGGAGGAAACAGTTCATCAACCGATAACGGTTCAGGAACAACAGGTGCGGGAGCTTCGTCTTCGTCCTATGGAGCAACCTATGAGAAGCAGACCACTACAACAGTGAAGGTATCGGCGTCCTATTCAAAGGCTGCTGCAGCCAGCTATGCGAAGCAGATGGAGATATCCGACAGGTAAGCAAAGTTTTGCAAATTCCGACGCTGAAGACCGGATATTGTTGTATTGAAGGCAAACAGAATCGGGATTTATTACAGACGACCCTAAACAAAAAAAGTTTTTACAACAGACGACCCTTAACAAAAGAATGTTTTTTTCAGATGACCCTTAACACCTGGATTCTCGGATTAACATGACGAGGTTGGCGCCTCTATTCCGAGAACTTCATATATCTCAGCCTGCTTGTTAAGCATCTCGCCAATCCTAAGTGAATGGTTTGCATCTTCAAAGCATTCTAAAACATCAAGCTTA
>JAZLIK010000126.1:0-3610 GCA_045617345.1 Lachnospiraceae bacterium
CCCCGCCCCTTTGATTAATATGATGGAGCCATCATTCAAACCAAACGCAGGTCTCGCAATGCGCAAAGAAATTCACCAAAGCAAATGTGAGGAATGGGAAAAACTTATTAATCAGCGGATCGGCAGCGACCTTTAAAAAAAAAACAATGGTGTAATGAAAACAACATCAACGTCCGGCAGTTGCGTTGTTGTACGGTTCCGTTTCCGGAGTAATGTAAAATACTTCGCCGGTTCCTTCGTAAATTTTAACAACGGAGGTAAAAACCGTACCGTCGCATTCGGTTAAAAGAGTGACGGTTCCGGGAACGGTTGCGGTCAGTACACAGTCTGTTGAGATCGGTAGTCTCATTTTCGAGCAGCTTAACGCTGATGCGCGTCAGCCCCTTCTGCAGTCTGATAAAATCTGTTGAAAACCCTGATTTTGAAAGTGATTCCTCGATTTCCCGACCCGTAAATCCGGCGGTAAAACCGAGAATACGACTTTTAATGCCTAAATTTTTTAATACCTTGGATACATTGATGCCCTTGCCTCCGCGGTAATTGTCACTTCCTGTGCGCGGTTTACGTGTCCGGGAATGAGACTGTCGAAGGTCATGGTATAGTCCGGGGCAGGACTGAAGGTAAGCGTATAAATCATAATAATCCTGTTCTTTCTGTGCAGTCAGTCGCTGCTTCGCAGCCTGCGGTATATTTCACGCCGTTGTATCCGGCCATAAGCTTCCACGATCGTAATTCCGGCTTAGGTTATTTCACAAATTTTGCCACTGTATTCATCAGTTTTTCAACGTCTATCGGTTTTGAGACATGAGCATTCATTCCTGACTCAAGTGATTTTGTAATATCCTCCTCAAAAGCATTTGCGGACAGAGCTATGATAACCATGTTTTCACCGCCCGGCAATTTACGGATTTCTTTAGTTGCGGTATATCCATCCATAACCGGCATCTGAACGTCCATCAGAACAAAGTCATAATAATCAGTTCCCTTTTCAGTTATAGCCTTTATTGCCAACTCTCCATCTTCTGCAGTATCGATTACAAGATCCACATCTTCCAAAATCTCCGTGGCAATTTCACGGTTCATCATATTATCTTCAACAAGAAGTACCTTCTTGCCGGCAAAATCATAAGCACTACTATCCAGGCTTATCGGTTCTTTTGCCTCCTTATACTGCTTGATTTCTTCATCGTTCATAACCCGAAGCGGTATTTTGATTGTAAATGTAGAACCTTCTCCCGGCTTACTCTTTACGCTTATGATACCACCTGCAAGATCCAATATCTTCTTAACAATGGACAATCCCAGTCCGGTACCTTCCTGCTTTGATACGGTAGAAGATTTTTCACGGGTAAAGGCTTCAAACAGATGCTCCTGATATTCTTCACTCATTCCTATACCGGTATCGGTAACTTCAAATATGAAATCAGCTTTTCCGTCGACAACATCGCCCACCTGCTTTGAAGTAAATAAAACCTTACCCCCGTCAGGCGTATATTTAATTGCATTTGAAATAATGTTGATTAATACTTCATTTGCATGTAATTCATCCGTAAGTACATATGGATTACTTATTTCACCAATCTCTGTCTTAAAATCTATACTCTTATCAAGAGCAAGAGAATCACTCATCAGGCTAACGCTTTCAATAAGATCACGGATATCTAAAGGAGCCTCTGTAATATCCATCTTTCCGGATTCAATTCGGCTCATCTCAAGAATATCATTAATCAGGTTAAGCAAATGTCTTCCGGCAATCTTTGTTTTCTCATGACATTCCCTGACTCTTTCCTTATCATCTATATGCTTATCTGCTATATCAGTATAGCCGAGAATGGCATTCATGGGTGTTCTGATATCATGAGACATAATAAAAAGAAATTCTGTCTTTGATTTATTTGCAGCTTCCGAAACCTGAAGATCAATCTGCTGCTTTCTCTGTCTTAATATCATAAATATTGCTGCCAGCAAAATAATTGCAACAACTAACAGCAACATTGTGAAAATACCAACCAAAGCATTCGTCTGTTTTTCAAAAACAGAAACAGGAACTGCGGTAACAAAATACCAGTCGGCCATATCAAAAGCCGTGATAACCATAATTTTCTTTACGCCGTCCAGTTTATAGGTCAGCGACGTGGAGCCCTCAGTAGTAGTAGTAGTAGTAGTAAGCTCTCGAAGTTCTGAGACATCCTTAATTCCATCAAGCCGTGCATTTGCTAAATCGTCATAGAAATTATCATATGTCAGGAAGTTATGGGTTCGTGACATGTTAATAATGTAATTACCATCTGCATCAATAACCGATGAGTATCCTTCATCATTATAACTGTGTATTTTAAGTTCCTTTTCCAACGTGTTAATGGGAAACTGACAAATAAGCCACTTAACATGAATATCACCCATCATACAATCCATTGGCGTTCCCAAAAGAATGACTTCTGCACTATTTTCATTAAAATGGACATCTTCGTTAATTCGGGATACAAAATTACCTTCTTTATCTCCTGCTATTTCAAAAATAGAACTATTTTTTCTGACAACACCATTTGAAAGGTAATAAGTACCATCTGAGTCAAGTAAACCAACCTTATCTGCAGCCGGTATATTATCAATTCTGCGATTCATTGCTGATAAGCATTCATAAATGTCGGCATACTTTTCTTTTGATAAATCTCGGGCAAATCCTTCCATGTTTTCCCAACGCAGCTTTATTGAATTCCTTACGCTGTTTGCATCATGCAATGAAATTTCTTCCATCGTGCCAATATTGGTTTCAATGATTCTGTCATTTACTGCATTTGTTAAAAACATAAAGCAAAAAAAGATAATTATCAAAAAACCTACGATCGCAAATAAAATATGCTTTTTAGGAATACCATATATTGTATTTTTTCTTTCCTTCTTGCCTGCCACAACGTTCCTCCTCAAAGGAATTTTTTGATTATATTATTCGTGAAGATTTCTTGTTACTGAATTAATAACTTCATTACAGTCTTTATCAAGTCCTGCTGCAGCTTCTTCGGCTGTTTCACTGCCATCAAGTAATGCATGGATATGAGGCCAGAAAGCTTCTCTTACACCGGCCCAGTTAGGATTGTTCGCCGTAAAGTCAACCGCATACCGGTCATTTGCGGCAAGCTGTTTGCCAAGGGGTAATTTGTCTGCCCACTTTTCCGCAACCGGTTTGGAAGCAGGGAAACCACAGGTTGAATAATCCATAAGTTCGGGAGTTTCATAGATGTACCTGATGAAGTCCTTTACTACTTCAACCTTCTTCGGATCATTGTTATCAAATGCCATAAATCCCGTAATCCAGTTTGAGTTTGCACCCTTTCCGTCTACAGTAGGGAAATTGGCATAACCAAGATTTATATCCTTCATACCCGTGGCAAGTGCGGAATTCCAAATGTATAAGCCAAGCTGTCCGTTCATGAACATTTCGGTATTATCTGCAATTTCCAATTCTTCACAATTTGCCGGATAATAACCCTTATCATAATTATCTTTAATCCACTGAAGACCTGCAATTCCTTCCGGTGTATTCAAATTGAAAAGGCCGTCCTCATTAAAGAATTTTGAACCCCGGCATCGAAGTAATACCATGGTATGT
>JAZLIK010000127.1:0-25269 GCA_045617345.1 Lachnospiraceae bacterium
TTCTTCTATTCTGGCAAAGATTTTCTCATATATTTCCATGATACAACACCTCTAATTTTATTTACGACTTTTCGGATATTGTAGCATATCACTTCAACATAATCAAGATTACAAAACCTCTTCCAATAATTTGAAGGATGAAAGAATTGCCATACTTCCTGCATTTTTCCTTGTTCTGATTTCTGAAAATCCCTATTTATGGTACGGTTCCCCACTCATGATTCTGTAGGACCTGTATATCTGTTCAAGGAGTATCACTCTCATAAGCTGATGAGGAAATGTCATGTCCGAAAAACTAAGCAGCATATCACTTTTTTTCAGAACGGCATCCGATAATCCAAGCGAGCCACCGATAATCAGACATATATGACTACAGCCTCCCGAACCGAGAGCTTCAATTT
Organism: Lachnospiraceae bacterium; assembly: GCA_045617345.1. Lineage (GTDB taxonomy): Bacteria > Bacillota > Clostridia > Lachnospirales > Lachnospiraceae > RUG11977. The sequence goes on from JAZLIK010000127.1 coordinate 402, forward strand.
TCTCCGATAACCCGACAGACGTATATTTTTTCCCTTCAATAGCAAGTGAAATAACATACGCTCCGTCCTTTATCTTTGCCAGGATACGTTCGCCTTCCTTTTCTTTTATCCGGCGTTCTTCGTTTTCGCCCGCTTCATCGGGAGTTTTCTCATCCTGAACCTCAATTATTTCAAGCTTGCAGTATCTTGACAAGCGCTTTGAATATTCATCTATTGCATCCGAAAAAAACTTTTCTTTAATTCGCCCTACACATAATACGGTAATCTTCATTAATACTCCCCGATCTGCCCGATTTACAGTCACACCTTTATTTCACAGTTCAATTATCTTAAAGTTACTGTTCACCGCCCGGCAAAAACCATTCATAAAGCACGTCATTAATCATAAGTGAATAGAACTTCGTTAAGAAATTCCACGCGGATTAACTTTCAGTCTGCACTTCCGAACCATCTTGTTCTTTGCTTCAAGAATTTCAAACACATAGTTCTTATATACAACACTTCCACGCTCGCCATCAACCGGAATTCTGTCAAGTAAACTGATTACAAGACCGTTGACAGTTGCAAAGGTCTCCATATCTTCTTCATCAACTTCAATTCCGGAAGCATCTATAACTTCGTTTAAATCAGCCTCGCCGCGGAGAACAAACGACCCATCCTTGGCCTTTATCACCATTTTTTCATCGTCGTCAAACTCATCTTCTATGTTTCCGACTATTTCTTCCAGAATATCTTCCATCGCGACTATCCCCGCAGTCTGCCCGTACTCGTCAATAACAACGGCCATGTGCGTTTTCTTCGCCTGCATCTGACTGAAAAGTTCATCAATAGAAAGCGTATCCGGCACAAAAAAAGGCTTTCTGGCAATATCAATCAGCTTTCGACCTTCGGAAGCATCATTAGCCATAAGCTTTGCTACATCCTTTAAATGAATGACACCTACAATATTGTCAATGTCTCCGGTATAAAGCGGATAACGTGAAAAAGCTTCAGAGGCCATAAACTGCAATGCCTCATCTACAGACATACTGCTGTCAACAGCTATCATCTTTGTTCGATGAGTCATAATATCCTTTGTCTGTTTTTCATCAAAACTGATAATATTGGAAATCATCTCAGCTTCATCGTCATCAAGTATTCCCTGCTCCTGACCTTCATTTACAATTGAAATAATCTCTTCCTCAGTTACATTTTCTTCAAGATCCTTCAGACTGATGCCAAAAGGCTTCAGAATCCCGGCACAGCCGATTTCAAGCAGGGAACTGAGAGGCTTAAATACAGTTGTTACAAACCGGATTATTCCGAACATCTTAAAAAACTTATCCTCAGTATTTCTGTTTCCGAGTCTGTCAGGAATAATATAGGTAATCAGTACTATTACATAAACGGTAACTACCACAATGGCTAAAATCAGGCCCGCTCCGGCAGGAATGTTCCATTCCGAAAGCTTATCCCTCCAAAGTCCCAAAAGAAGCAGAACGGACAGACTGCCTGTTCCAAGCCACGCAAACCCGCGTATGAGCCAGCATCCGTTAAAAAAAAACCTCTCACATTTGTCGGTAAAGCGCAATGCCTCAGCCGCTCTCGGATTCTCACTCTCTTCAAGGGCATTTCTGTTTACATGTTCAAACACAGACTTCGCCAAAGCCACAAAAAAGTCAAGCAGCATAATCAGACCTATAGCAATAATAACAAGATATGGGTGATTACTCATTAATTTTCCTCTCTATACGTGGAACTCTTCCCCCGATACAACACAAAAACTCATAATTGAACGAACCGCTCATATCTGCCGGCTCCTCTATGGGAATAAATGCATTTCCGTCTCTGCCGACAAGTGTAACGGTATCCCCAATTTCTACATCAGGAATATCCGTCACATCAACCATAAACTGATCCATGCATATACGTCCGAGAATACGGGCAGACTGGCCGTGTATCAGCACTCTGCCTTTATTTGACAGCGTCCTCGGATAACCGTCCGCATATCCTACAGGAACGGTCGCTACCTTCATTTCTTTGTCCGCTGTAAAAATGCCGCCGTAGCTGATTGAAGTTCCCTTTGCTACACTCTTCACAAAAGAAACATGAGTCTTCCACTCAAGTGCAGGCTGAAGATCAATACGGTCGCGCAGCATCTCATTTGACGGATACAGTCCGTATGTAACAATACCGAGTCTGACCATATCAAGATTCATCTCGGGACACTCCATTGCAGCCGCTGAATTTGAAATATGCTTAATAGGAATTACTATTCCTGCATCATCCAGTCTCTTAGTAAAGTCGGAGAAGAGCTTGAACTGAGCTTCGGCATTTGATTTGTCGGCTTCATCCGCACGGGCAAGATGCGAAAAAATACCTGTAATCTTAATCCACGGCAGTTTACTGATCTGAAAGATAATGTCAAATGCCTCATCTCCCGGTCTGAATCCAAGTCTTCCCATTCCTGTATCAAGCTTAATATGAATCTCACCGGTTTTCCCGATTTCAGAACAGATATCACTAAACTTTTTAGCTTTTTCAAAATTATAAATTGTCTGAGTAAGTCCGTATCTGGCGACATCAAGCAGCTGCTCATCCGGTATAAATCCCAAAAGCAGTATCGGCTTGCTGATTCCGGCAGCTCTCAGTGCTATTCCTTCCTCAACAATTGCCACTCCATAAGCATCTATAAGAATTTTACCGGCACGGTCTTCACTGTCAAGTCTTTTAGCTACCGAAACGGCACCGTGTCCGTATGCATCGGCTTTAACAATTGCCATAAGCCTGGTACGTTTTCTGACAACCTTTCGCATTTCTCTCACATTATGAACAATGGCATCCAGATTAATAAATGCCGCAGTTCTGTGATATACATTATCCATTTAGTTCACCTTCATTCTGATTGAATACAAGACTGCACGACCGGACATCTTAAGCTTTCCCGCCTTTATACAGTCCTAATCAATAGTTTATTCAAATTGCACCCAAATATCAAGCAAAACTTAACGGAATAGTTACTATTCACAGTCAGATAATAATAAACGCAAGCTGAGAGCTTGCTCTCAAGCTTGCGGATATTATTATCTGGCTATGGAGGCTGGACAAAACGGGTACCCCTAGTAATTCATCAGGAGTCTCCATTCGGGATTACCTTTTAACAGGCTGTCATAGTTACATACTTCAATTTTTGACGTCTTACCGCTTGATGGCAAATAAGAAGTCTGAATGTAAAAGCGTCCATCAAGCAAATAAAAATATATATTTTCAAAATCTGTACCATGATCAAGATAATCATAGAGATTAATGTATGCAACTTCATTTTTCATTTCAAGATCGTAAACAAACAGGTTTATTATTGGAAGTTCATCCTCTATAGGAGCTGAAGAATGCACTCTCAGTGAAAAATTGAAGCTGCCGTTGAAAGCAAACAGATATCGTCCGTCACAGAAAAAATCATTCGGGCTGTACGGAACGTCCTTATCTTCAATAATAAAAGAACTTTCGCCCGGATTATTATAACAGTATACATGCTCGGTCGTAATGTGATAATCTTCGGCAACACCGGTAGAAATCGTGTAAACGCTGAAATATGACGCCATCGGCCTTGTGTATACAATTCTGTCACTGTCAAGAAGAGAATATTTTCCCGTAAAGCCCGGCAAATCAAGGACTTCTGTTAATCCGGTAGTTATATTATAACGGTTCAAAGCCTTCCTTTTACGCTTGTCGCTCGAAACCGTTGTAAAATAGATATAATCATCAATCGCCATCATATTAATAACCTTTGGATTATCAATTGACAGCGGGCTTTCGGCATTTAAAAACCGGATTTCCTTCGTGTCCATATTTATGAAGGCTGCTCCACGATATTCGGCGGCATCGGTACCTTTGTTCTCTCCCACAGCTGAAACAAGTGCCAAAATATTATTTCTGTGAACAATCATACTCACTTCATTTTTTTCATATGCCGGATTCAGACCGAGATTATCAGACGTATAATATGTGGTAAATTCTTCAAGGCTTGTACCGTCGTTCGATGCGCAGAGAATTTTAAACATAAACCTTGTATCTGTCTGTTCCACCGCATTCATTAGAATTCTGTCATTGTAGTATTTCTTGGTGATAACCGTATATTTTGAATTTGTTGCCGCACAGAATTCATTTCCGTCATGAAGACACTCAGGTTTATTGCAAAGCGGAATTATACCCGAAGTTTTTTTATCGAAATATTTCATCTGAGGACCAACAGTCATCCCCGGTTCGGACAGATATACGCCATTCTCCGTATCCGCTATAATCGGACTCACAACACTAAATGATGTGCTTCTTGAAAAATCCTCCGGAGTAAATGCATCCTCGAGAATTGATTTGGGATTGCTTTCACAACCGCACAATAACAGTGTAAAAATAGCAATTAATACCGTTATTATTCTTTTATTTACGTTTTTCATAATAACTGCCTGTAATCCTGCTATCATGTACGATAACCGGATTATTCCTTTCTCCCCAATACATGAGGTAAAAAATCAACTTCAAAAACAATTAAAAAAATACCGATAAATCATTAAGTAATATATTCACAGTCGCGACAGTACTCATTAATACGCATTATAAATCACTGCACAATTTATTCAAGTTTTCCTGCAAAAGTGGTTATAAAAACAACAGATGTGGTTACCGGGGAGATTACCGTACTCAAACGGTTTCGATGTATTGTTTGACTTTTGAGGCGTACTTTGCTACTATGAAAGCTGGTCCGGTTGAACAATCCGGCTTAGCATTAAAACAGTGAGGATTTCAAAATGATTTTATCATGTTCAAATATCACAAAAAGCTTCGGTACAGATGTTATCTTAGAGGATGTTTCCTTCCACATCGAAGCCAACGAAAAGGCCGCCATCGTGGGAATAAACGGTGCCGGCAAATCTACTCTTTTAAAAATCATAACCGGTGAAATGAGCGCCGATTCCGGTAGTATAAACTTACAGAAGGACGTAAAAATCGGATACCTTGCACAGCAGCAGAACCTATCGTTCTCAGGCACCATTTACGACGAAGTTATGTCTGTAAAGGCTGATTTACAGGCACTTGAAAGCAATATCAGACGTCTTGAAATCGCCATGAAGGACATGCAGGGTGAAGAGCTTGAAAAAAGCCTGTCTGCTTATTCACGAATGAATCAGGAATTTGAAAATGCCAACGGATATGCAATTAAAAGTGAAGTCACCGGCTGTCTGAAAGGACTTGGCTTTACCGAAGAGGATTTTTCCAAGGATATCAGCACACTTTCGGGTGGTCAGAAGACACGTGTGGCCCTGGCCAAGCTTCTGCTCTCAAAGCCTGAGATTATCATGCTGGACGAGCCAACCAACCATTTGGATATGGACGCCATCAGATGGCTTGAAGGGTTTTTAAGCTCATACAGGGGAGCTGTTATTCTCGTTGCACACGACAGATATTTCCTTGACAAAATAGTAACAAAAGTAATTGAAATCGAAAACAGGCATGCTAAATCCTACAATGGAAACTATACAGCATTTTCAGAAAAGAAAAAGCAGGAACGTGACGCACTGATTCACCAGTATTTAAACCAGCAGCGGGATATAAAGCATCAGGAAGCCGTTATCGAAAAGCTTAAATCCTTTAATCGTGAAAAATCAATAAAGCGTGCCGAAAGCCGTGAAAAAATGCTCAACAAGGTTGAACGCATAGAGCTTCCCGAAACACTCAACTCTGAAATGAACATTCGTCTCGAGCCTAATATTTTAAGCGGAAACGACGTTCTTACCGTCAAACACCTCACAAAAGGTTTTGACGGCAATAATCTGTTTGAGGATGTATCGTTTGAAGTTAAACGAGGAGACAAGGTTGCCATAATCGGTGGAAACGGAACCGGAAAAACCACCCTGCTTAAAATCATCAACAACATCATCCCTGCGGATTCCGGAACGTTTACACACGGCGCCAAGGTTTTTATCGGATATTATGACCAGGAGCATCATGTACTTGACCCTGACAAAACTGTTTTTCAGGAAATTCAGGATACTTACCCCGACATGGATAACACCAGAGTCAGAAACGTTCTGGCAGCATTTCTCTTCACCGGTGACGATGTATTCAAGCTTATCAGAGATCTGAGCGGTGGAGAAAAAGGTCGTGTATCGCTTGCCAAGCTGATGCTTTCAGATGCCAATCTTCTGATTCTTGACGAGCCCACCAACCACCTCGACATTATTTCGAAAGAAATACTTGAGCAGGCTGTTTCAAATTATGAAGGAACGGTTATCTATGTTTCGCACGACCGTTACTTTATAAATAAAACCGCTACGAGAATTTTTGAACTTATCAATAAAGGGTTTGTTCAGTTTGAAGGCAGCTATGATTATTATCTTGAAAAAAGAGAGCTGCTCCCCGGAATTGTCGCAGCCAACGAAGCAAAGGAAAAAGCTTCTGCCGCAGCGACTGGGAACACAGCTTCAAATGTAAAAGAAGACTGGGCCACCCGGAAAAAACAGCAGGCAGCAAAACGAAAGCTTGAAAACGAGTTTAAAAACACTGAGGAGAAAATTGCAGCACTTGAACAGCGAATCAGTGAACTGGACGAGGAAATGCAACAGCCGGACGTAGCCACTCAGCCTTCAAAGTTAATGAAACTGTCAGAGGATAAAGAGAACTGCTCAAATGAGCTGGATTCACTGATGTCATTATGGGAGGATCTTTATGAAAAAATTAATGACAATAATAGTTCCGTGTTATAACGAAGAGGAAGTACTTCCGATTTTTATAGAGTCAATCAGCGACGTGAGAAAAAACCTTGAATGCGACACAGAGCTTCTCTTCATTGATGACGGTTCAACAGACCGTACACTTGAGCTTCTCAGGCAGTATTCAAAAAACGACTCTTCGGTACGCTATGTTTCTTTTTCACGAAATTTCGGAAAGGAAGCCGGTATTCTGGCCGGTCTGCGCATGTGCAAAGGCGATTACTGCGTGCTTCTTGATGCCGATATGCAGCACCCTCCCAAGCTGATTACCGAGATGTACTCAAAGCTGACGGAGGGCGGCTATGATTCTGTCGCCATGTACAGGGACAATAGGAAAAAAGAAAGCTTTTTCAGACGTTCATTTTCGAAACTGTTTTTTAAATCACTTGCAAAGGTTTCAAAAACCAATATTGTTGACGGTGCCACCGATTTCAGAATGATGAACAGACCAATGATAAACAGTATTCTTGAGCTCGGTGAATGTAACAGATTCAGCAAGGGTATTTTCAGCTGGGTAGGCTTCAATACACTCTGGATGCCTTTTGAAACCGGAGAACGTCCCGTCGGAGAATCAAAATGGTCTTTTCGAAAGCTCCTGTCCTATTCCATAGATGCCTACCTCGGATTTTCAGAAGCTCCCCTGCGTATTTGCTCCTGGAGCGGCCTGTTTTTCTGCTTTGTCGCTTTCGTACTCACAGCAGTTTTCTTTTTCAAAACGATTATCTGGGGAGATCCGGTTGCCGGCTTTCCTACGACAATCTGCATACTGCTTTTTACCGCCGGTCTGCTCATGCTCTTTTTGGGAATCATCGGACAATACCTGTCAAGAATTTATACAGAAGTAAAAAAACGCCCCGTTTACCTGGTAAAGGAAACGGAGCAGTCAGAACACCAATAAAGCCTGTCATCGTCTTTCGTATTTCACAGCATGACCTAACAAAGATTGAACCCACTACCCCAAACGGTAGTGGGTTATTTTTCTGTCAGCAAATTTATAAGTGCACTAAGCAATGCAGTATATTAATTACTTAAACGCCAAATCAGTAGTTAATAACGTAAGCGGTAACGCAGCAATTAATTACTTAAACGTTAACGCAGTAATTAATAACTTAAACATTAACGCAGTAATTAATTAAACGCCAACGCAGTAGTCAATAACGTAAGCGGTAACGCAGTAATTAATTGCTTAAACGTTATCGTAGTAATTAATAAGCGTAATCGATAAAGCAGATTCAATTATCTGAGTCTCATATTCTCATATTGAGCCTTTGTTCTTAAATTGTCGGTAATATAACGTATTCTGTCATCCAGGGTACCTTCATTACCGATAATATCAAGGCTCACCTCAATATTGGTAAGTGTTTTTTCATCAATACTGAGGTAATTGTTTTTTATTACTTCAAGCTTCTTGTCCGCAGAATCTGCCTCAAGGAACATGATAAGTACAGGTGATACTCCGGCAGTAATAGCCTCATTGTAAATACTGCTCTTTACGGTTGTATTTATTCCTTTCTGGAATTCGCCGTTAAGTCCGCTTCCCGCAGAAGCAGCCTTATTTTTATTCTGCCCGTATTTTTCAAGCAGCTGCTCCTTCAGCTCATTACCGTATATTACCGAGATTTCATCTCTCGAAATCTCTTCAAAACGGTGCTGCTGTATTCTGTCAGGATATTTTTCAGGGCTGAGCATCTCGCAGAAGCTTTCAAGCGGTCTCGCATACACCTCAAAAGTCCCGTACAGTGCCTGATAAACGACAAGCTGTTCCGATGTGTCACAATGCTTAGCAATATTCAATACCTGATACAGACCCCCCTTAAAATGTCTGTAAAACTTTCCTGTTTCCACACTCATAATTATCTCCATTCCGCAGATATACCGCTATGTAAATATTCAATGTTATGTCGAAAAAACAAAACAATGCAGAGTCAAAAATCTTAATTCTATCAAATATCCAAAATAATCCATACACCGAAGAGTCAAAAATCTTCGTTCTGTCAAATGTCCCAAATAATCCAAACAACGCAGTGTCAAATATTTTCAGTTCTATCAAATATCCAAAATAATCCAAACACCGCAGAGTCAGAAATTCACAATATGAACCGGTATCAAAAAATCTACAGGAACGCTAAGTCATCGGTTCTCTTACCGCTCATAAATGATTCTTTGATATTGTTACCAAACCCATATTTATCGAACCGCAATAAGCTTCTCGTGCTTTTTATTCTGATAGAAATCGGCATACTCTTCCGTAATCAGTTTATATCGTATCATCAGCTCTGCATCCTTTACGAAGTCATATTCCAAAATATCACTGTCATCCACCATCATCTGCAGTACTGCTCTGGTTCTGTTCTGGTAATCAGTTTGCGAAATACAGTTATCGGTCCAGAGAATACGATTTTCATATGCCATTTTAAAATAGTCCGAATACTCCCCCTTCAGATTCATTGAATCAAATAAATGAAATCTGAAATCAAATTTTCCTATCAGACACTTCATGGATCTTGCGGTAATGGCAAGATCTTCACCGAGAATATACTGATTTTTGTAGGTAAGTGTGCTTCTTCTGTCAGCCACCTGATAAAATGACGGTAACAAATCCTCATACATTTTGTATAAATCCTTGTCCTCTTTCATCAGCTCATACATTTCCATGTAACGTTCTTCAACGTTTTTCGCATAAGTTACGTCAAGAATTGACTCCTTTGGTATCTTAAACGATCTGATTTTGTTTTCCAGAAGCATCAGAATGATATCCTTGCCCTTCATCTGAATCATCGCAGGCGTTCTGTTTGCTTCAAGTGATTTACAGCTGTCCACAAACACAGGAATGTATTTCTTATCACCGGGTTTAACCTTTAAAAGCTTCTTTCTGAGAGCCGCATCTTTTTTATCGGTCACCTGATAAACCAATTCCTGTTCATCATCCAAATCACGCCTTCTGTCTGCAGCAGCTTCTGCTTTCTGATGTTTTGCATTGTCTTTACGCAGCTTTTCATCCGTGTCAGAAATCTGATTCTCTTCTTCTGTTAACCGTCGAGCTGAAACATCACCATATTCAATATTTATCGGAACACGGGTATCTGTAATATTATTGTCAAACCGGTTCAAAGTCCCCGTTCCGTCTGCCCTGTCATCAATGTCTACCGGTCCGGATTTTGCTCTTTCACGTATTCTTCTTTTTCTGGCTTCCTGTGCTTCTCTTTCATCGAACGAAGAAATAATTTTATCGAATTCCTTCTCTTCTTCATCTGTCAAAAATCTTTCCGATGCTTCCTTCCTGCCGGATGTATTTCGAGTTTCATTATTATCACGTCCAAAGCGGCTTTGAGGCTCAGTAAGGCTTTCATTATTTGCGCCACGTCTGTCTATGCCGGCTTCCGCTGACGTATTTCGATGCACGGAACCCATCTTTTGAATATCATCCGCATTTATACCCTCATCGACTTTTTTTGCGTTAACTTCTTTTTTATTAAATGAAACCGAAAAAATAACAAGAAGTCCGATTATCATACCGGCCGCACCTATCCCCAGAAGAAGCATTGACATATTTGCAATGCCCATAATGAGTGCACCCGCACCGCCGACAATAATAAGCAGAGTAAAAATGATAAATATTTTTATTTTAGCAGAACCATATCTTAATGCTGACCATATGCCTGACATAAATTACTCCCATTTATCCTTCACACATTGCTTTTTGAATTTGTAATCAAATACATTCATAAATCATGCATGCTTTGATTAGTTTCTCCGAAACATAATCACAGAGAGAAAAACTCTTTTATCTTTTCAAGAATCAAAGGACCCATTTTATAACCATGTTCATAAAATTCTGCGAGTCTCTCATAATCCCTGCATATCAGTCTCGGCGGATCTATTTCCGGATAAAATGCTATTGCATTTCCTTCTGCCACCATGTTTTCTATGTAATCAAGGTCGGCATTATACTTTTTCGGACGTTCCTTTATAGTTTTAACAAAACGTCTGTGCCAAAAATATCGTGTGGTAAGCAGATGACTTGTTTTAACCTTTTTTCTGAATCGGCTCTGCTGAGTCAGAATAACAACAAGCTTGTTGTGTCCGTCCTCGACGGCCTTTCTCACAGGAATAGCATCGGCCATTCCGCCATCGGTCATAGGCTTTCCGTCCAGGAACTGAGTCTTGGAAATAATGGGGAAAGACGTTGAAGCACAGCACATATTCATAAGTTCTTCATTGCTGCCGTAGCTGTTAAAATACACCGGTTCACCTGTTCGTAAGTCTGTCAGGCTCATTGTAAGTGTCTGGCCCGAATTGAAAAAGGTTTCATAATCAAAAGGCATTATCTGATTCGGAAGTCTGTTGAACAGCAAATCCTTATCAAATACCGAGCCCGTTTTAAAAAAAGATTTCCACGAAAACGGGGCTTCAACCTTGGCATAATCAATTATTGATTCCTTGGTTCTTCTGATTTGACCGGATATATAGCTTAGTGCAACATACGCACTGGCCGAGACCGAATATATGTATTTAAAATAAATATCGTTTTCCATCAGATAGTCAAGAACTCCCGCAGTGAATAACGATCTGGTACCGCCACCTTCAAGCACAAGTCCCGCGTCTATCAAATTTCTTTGTTTCATAATTACCTCTGTTGATTTATACTTTCAATTATTGCTGCCGCCGTTTCATAATCACTGCTGACACAGTCGCACAATTAATTTATGTAATTCAAAGTCCGGCAAAATAAATCACGAGTCATGGTTAGCATTCACAACAGTGTACTGATGTACAGAAACCGAAAGCTTTTTCCCGTATCGTCTGATATCTATATTCGAACATGTAGTGCGAACAAAACAAATAATTCCTGTCATATCCAACTCGATGACGTTTGCTCAAATCTGCTTTGATTTGTGTTCATTTTTCCAAACCTTGAATAACAACATAATTATAGCATATATATGCAATTTTGTGAACGAGATATTATAAAGTTACTATTCACAGTGTTTATATTCAGTTACTGTTCACTTCCCGGTCTAAAACATTCATAAAGCATGCCACAAAATCAGGGCTCATTCGTTTCCTAACGTAAACGGCTTTATTTGTGCGAATAGCAAGTAGTCTGAACGGAAGCCTGCTTCAGTTCAGACTTGAGCAAGCGTCATCGAGTAACTTATGTCACGAGATTTCTTTTTAAAGAAGTATCAAATATGAATTCACTGACTCTGATACTGTTCACTGTCTGTCAGAAGTGCGTTCATAACCCCTGCCTGCCGTGAAACTTATTTTGATATTTACAGTATATGTTTTCTCGTATATGCTTCAATTCCTCTGAATGCATATTTCAGAATATTACGTTTCAACTGTTCGTTTTGTTTATTACTGTCAGAAACATTATTTACTTCATCCATAAGAATATCAATATCCTTTTTAAGCATCAGGTTAATTTCCGATATATTTTTCAATATGCCGATAACCTTATCGGGATAATGACGAACAAAAGTATTAAAATTCTGGTCAGTTATTTTAACCATTGTAACTTCATTATATGCAACCGCGGTGTACATACTCTCTGAATGATTCAGAAGTCCTTCCTCACCGAATATTCTGTCTTTTGAACATATTCCTATCACATATTCATTCGGTTTTTGATAGTTCAGATATAATATTACAGAACCTGAAGTAATAAGATACATATTCGGAACGACTTCACCCTCCCGAATAATGACATCATCAGCTTTAAAGTGAACCACATTGTTATCCATAACAATCCTCCTCCCTGAAGACTACCGGTGACTGACTTTGAAAAAGCATCACAATTATTGTGTTCTCAGCATTTTCGAAGCATAAGTCCCAAAATACGTGTATCAAACGGCATCAATCCATAGACACTGTAACCATATGTTAATTATAATGCATTTGGAGGATACTGGCAACTTTTGATTACTATTTTTTGAATTTTTATTGTTATTTTATAATCAATCTGATATCATTAAGTAATGAAATGATACAGGCATTTATTAGTAACGAAATTATCATAAATCATTATGAGAGGAAATATTTATGGCTGGTTCAACATTTGGTAATATTTTTAAAATAACAACCTGGGGAGAATCACACGGACCCGGAATAGGCGTCGTAGTCGACGGATGCCCTGCCGGAATTCACCTGACCAGAAAGGATATTCAAAAATATCTTGATAAAAGAAAAGCCTCTTCTTCAGCTTTTTCTACACCGCGTCACGAAAATGACTTTGTTTCAATTCTGTCGGGTGTATTTAATGACTATACCACAGGTACTCCTATTTCACTGTCGATCAACAACTCCGCCGTCGGACACCGTGATTATACCAAATCCAGAGAGTTGTACCGTCCCGGACATGCGGATTTTACTTACGATGAAAAATACGGCTACAGAGATTACCGTGCCGGCGGGCGCTCTTCCGGTCGTGAAACGGCTGCCAGAGTAGCTGCGGGTGCCGTTGCGATGGCTATTCTTGAAAAACTCGGTATTTCAGTCACGGCATACGTCAGCAGCATAGGTCCCGTATCGGTTTCTTATATGAATGCTTCGGTTGAAAACATAGAGAAGAATCCTTTAAAAATGCCCGATATGCAGGCCGCAGATCAGGCAATGATTTATCTGAAGGGTATCGAACAGCGCGGTGACTCTGCCGGAGGTATCATTGAATGTATCGTAAGCGGTGTTCCAGCCGGTGTGGGCAGTCCCGTATTTGACAAGCTTGACGCATGTCTTTCCAAGGCAATTATGTCCATAGGCGCCGTAAAGGGTATCGAGTTCGGATCAGGCTTTGAATGCGCAAAAATGACAGGATATGAAAACAATGATGCTTTCTGTGCAGATGAAAACGGCAACATTTCCAAGGAAACAAACAATGCAGGCGGAATTCTGGGTGGAATAAGTGACGGCAGCGAAATTATTATGCGTGCTGCCGTGAAAGCTGTTCCTTCAATAACAAAGGAGCAGAACACGGTTACCCGTTTTGGACAGCCCGCTACCATTTCAACCGCAAAAACGAACGATATCTGCATAGTTCCCAGAGCCGTTGTAGTAGTTGAAGCAATGACTGCCATTACTCTTGTTGACCTTTTGTTTGAAAACATGACTTCAAGAATCGACAGAATTGTTGATTTTTATAACAAAAAATAGGCTATGCATTTTGTAAAGCTGCTACCGTTATTTAGGTAATTTCCTGCTGTTTGATGTCTGTCCATTATGCTTTATCAGTCAAATTTTAATAGTCAGGCATGATTCACAGTCAGAGTGAAATAACAAGAACACCGTCAATCTCATGACTGACGGTGTTTATTTCTTTCTGTTCATACGCCCCATGCTTTGGGACTGTATTAGCATTCATTTTATCATACTCTTCTTTTTCAGAAGTCTTTTGAATTTCATAGCTCAATATTGTATCGCCATCGTTAAAGCTTTTGTTATACGGAATAATGTCATATGAATTATGCTTTTTCACACCAATTGCAACCGATTCTTCTGCCGGTATTTCCGATGGAGTATCTGAAGAACATGCTGACATTCCCGGGTTCTGTTCATCCGGGGTTACTTCAGATGATGTAGCTGATGGTGTTGCTGACGTTTCCGGGTTCTGTGTTCCTGACGGTAATTCAGTTGAGGCATCCGTACTGTCAGTTGTTATGGTGGACGCAGGAGTTACGTCAGTCATAGTCTGCGAATTCTTTTCACTGTTCGAACAGGCGGTAGCTCCGATTAGCATCAATAATAATATGAGTGTTCCAATACTTTTTTTCATATAAAATACCACCTAAAGAATCACATTCAGATATTTTCAATCTGCCAGTCAATAGGAACAATTCCATTCTGCTTCAGGAACTCATTTGCCTGACTGAAATGCCTGCAACCGAAAAATCCGCTGTAGGCTGATAAAGGACTCGGATGAGGAGCTTTCAGCACAAGGTGTTTAGGATTTGTCAGCATTGGAATTTTTGACTGGGCAGGTCTTCCCCAAAGCATGTATACTATAGGTCTGTCCTGTTCATTTACTGCTCTGATAATTGCATCGGTAAACTGTTCCCATCCATGTCGCGCATGAGAATTAGCAGCATGTGCTCTAACGGTTAATACCGTATTCAACAGCAGCACTCCCTGATCGGCCCATTTTTTCAGGTATCCGTTGTTAGGAATATAGCATCCCATATCATCCTGAAGCTCTTTATAAATATTTACAAGAGAAGGCGGTGCCGCGTTACCCGGAAGTACGGAAAAGCATAGTCCGTGTGCCTGATTCGGTTCATGATAAGGGTCCTGTCCGAGAATCAGAACCTTAACATCCTTTAACGGAGTAAAATGCATAGCATTAAAAATATCTTCCGAGGGCGGATATACAATATTTTTGGAATACTCCTCCTTCACAAACTGATACAGCTTCGCATAATACGGCTCTCTGAACTCACATTGGAGTTTTTCAGCCCAGTCATTACTAATTTGTGCCATTATATACCCTCCGTCATGAAATAACCTGCGTTCACCCGAATATCATATTTATATGCAACCGGTTAATACACTGTTACTGTTCACAGTCTGTCCAAAACGCATTCATAAGCCCTGCCTGATGCGCAGTCAGTCACAAATGTGCTTATGATGTTACTATTGTACCTCCGCCTATGCATTCCTCACCAACATAAAAAACGAGAGCCTGACCGGCTGCAGGAGCTCTCTGCGGCTCATCAAATTCACATATTATCCGCTTATCCTCAAAATGCAGCAATGCCGGCTGTTCAATATGATTATATCTGATTTTTGCGGTAACTCGCAGACTACTGTTTTCACCTCCGTTAATCATATTAGAAGAATTACATATAAAGTTTATATTTTCTGTTTTTACCGTTCTTTTAAATAAATCATCATTATTGCATAAAATTACACGATTGTTTATTATATCCTTTTCCTTTACATATAAAGGTGCGGGCAAAGCAAGGCCGAGTCCCTTTCTCTGTCCTACCGTATATCTGATAATTCCTCTGTGTTTTCCAAGTACTGTCCCATCTGTTTTGATAAATTCACCAACAGAATATTCTTTTCCGGTAAATGATTCAATAAATTCTCCGTACTGACCGTCCGGGATAAAACATATATCCTGACTGTCATGTTTCGAATATACCTTTAAGCCTGCTTCCACAGCCATACTGCGTACTTCTTCCTTCGAATACCTTCCGAGCGGGAATTCAATTTTGGAAAGCTGCGGCTGCGACAGACCATATAGGAAATAGCTCTGGTCCTTTTTGCGGTCAAGTCCTCTGAACAGGTGATATTCATTGTCATCACTACCGTACCTGATTTCGGCATAATGACCGGTAATCAGTTTATCAAAGCAGCGTTCAACTGCTATATCATACATTTTACCGAATTTAATATGTTTATTACAATAGACACATGGATTTGGGGTGTAACCCTTCTCATAATCCGTAATAAACGGCATTACTACTTTTTCTGTAAATTCCTGAGTCAAATCAATAACTTCATGACTTATTCCAAGTTGACGGCATACGTCCGCCGCATCTTTTTCATTTTGGAGGTAATCACAGTCGCCGCAGAGCTTCTCACTATTCAGAAGGCGCAATGTAACTCCGGTACAGTCATACCCTGCACGCACTGCAAGTAAGGCTGCTACCGCGGAGTCTACACCGCCGCTCATGGCTATCATTGCTTTTATTTTACTCATACTTCCTCCTAAAAAAAGGGGCTCATTTTTGTTGCCCGTCCTCTCACATCACCGCTCATGCGGTTCCGCAAGCGGCGGTTCGGTTGTTCAAAGATGTGCCTATGCCTTGCACTACCTATTCCTAACTCTAAGCGTTCTTGTCCTTTACTCTTGGTTTCCAACCTACCATCAAACAAGTAACCTCTTTCGAGCAACTGTTATCTTCAAGTATTAGATAAGTAGCGTCTGTCTTATCACAACCGTCAAGTCCTTCCCTCCATCTATCTGCCACATTTACATCGTATACCTTCGGATAGTTATTGGGCTTCAGTTTGTTTAGCAACCTTACCCGATATACCATGCCTTATATGTGATTTCTGTTCGTCAGACCAGAGGTTTGCCATCCAACTTCCTTCAGATTCCACCTCACAATGGACACCCTTGTCATTGGCTGGGTGTTTCCCACTATCAGGGCACAATACGGACTTACACCGATTAGATTACGCCCATGGCGCGCAAACTAAAAAAGGGACTGTAATATATACAGCCCTTGAATGGTTTCACAATTAAGCACGCTCAACCTTGCCTGCTCTAAGACATGAAGTACATACGTACATCTTCTGTGTTCCGCCTTCTGTCTTTACTCTGACAGACTTTACATTTGTCTTCCACATTCTATTAGCACGTCTAGAAACATGGCTTCTTGAATAGCTTAAAGTATGACCAAATCTATTCTCTTTCTCACAAATTGCACATTTAGCCACTACAAACACCTCCTTAACTTAAAGTAGGCTTCAATGCCTCAAACATTGTAATCTTATCATACGCCACACATAAATGCAAGCAATTTTTTATATTTTTCATTCTTTCTTAAGTACTATTTACAGTTTTGTAAAAATAAACATAAGTCGATAGCCGCTGAGCTTATGAAATAATTTTTATCAGTCAGCAAACAGTAACTATAATAACCCGCGACTATGTGTGAATTTAATACAGTCTGTAAATAGTAACGATATTATCTCCCGACCATTAGTGCATCTTCGAGAAACTGTTTATAATAACATACTTACTCCTCGGGCGTATATACATCAACTACAGATGACCAGTATTCGGTATTATAAATATCTCTCAGATAAAGACCAATCTGCACCTCTGACTCACCGATGTCTTCATACGAAGCAATCAGCTCACCGTCAACTAAAATTTCATCACCAAAGAGATACTCGTCATCGTACTCACCATCGTATGTGTAATAATCACAAAGAGGCTGTATTATGTCGCCATCCTTGAACTTAAACAGCTTTCTGGCTGCCTGAGAACCCTCTTCAACATCATTTCTGTAACCGAGTACTTCGATATCGTTTGTATCAAGGTTGAACAGAATCTCGATTACAATATCCTTTTCGACTCCTGTTTTACCATCGACAAATGAACAGTAAACCTCACCTTCGGAATAGTCCTGACCATTGGCAAGCGTTCCTCTTCCGAGAGCATAATAGGGAACTATCTGTCCGTTAAGTGCAAACCAGCTGTTATCGTAATTTAAGTAAATATCTGCTGAACCGTCATCATTTTCACTTACATAATAAGTGTCATCCATACCAAGATCGATATATCCCTCACCGTCATCCAAGTATGCCGATACTGCCATAAAATCAGTCAGTTCATACTCTTCTTCGCTCAGGCATACGCAGTAGTCTCCGGCTTCTTCATCCTCATACAGAGTAATTTCTCCGTATTCGTCCAGTTCAAACTCTGTAAAATCATCCACCGAGTCTATAATATCATATTCGTACCATTCTTCTTCCGAATAATCAACCGTCTCCTCCTGATATCCGGTATTCACCGCCATAGGAGACATAGATTTCGAGCTTGTTCCTCTTCCGGCAATTACTGACAGGAAATTATTAAAAAATGAACTGCAGGATTTGTCATTCATACTGATGGACACAAACATTTTTGACATCATGTCATAGTATTTCGAAAGCTTGTAAGGGAAATACATGGCAAGTCCGTTAGTGCCTGTCATATTCGTTTTATGATAAACAACAGCTTCATTTACCGCATTTATCAGTTCATTAGCTCCATCAACTTCTGACTTTTGGCAAAAATCAATGATATCAATCTGATCGTACTGCCCCGAACCAAACGCCTTAGCCTTGCTTCGAGCGTTAGTAACAGTCTTTGTCTGACCGCTTACGAGATAATCGTTACAAGATGCACAGACATTTGAAAGTTTGCTATAAACATTGTCTATCTTTGACAAATCTATAACGCTTAATGTTACATTATCACCCTTCTTATTGTTGTCTGCCACAAAGTCATCAACAATAATTTTTCCGAGTGTCTCCATATCAAGACCGGGATTCTTTGAAAGAGCCTTCAGCCAGTTTGTATAATGCCATCCGGCACCGGGTTCTTCCTCCTCGGCTGCCACAAAATAATCGGCATATGACTTCAATGAATAAGCTGTTTCAACTGTACCCATCAGACATGCATCGAAACCGATAAACTTAAAATGTGCACCGCTGTTCCTGATAGCCGAAGATATATCGGCAATCGACAAATCACCTGAGAAAAGCTCATCCATTCCGAAACCGGCTATTGTTCCGCCGCCGTGATCCCAGAAAATAAGTGAATATGAATCAGCAGGATAATTCTTTACACCCCACGAAATAAACTCTGTCAGATTCGCAGGATCAACCATGCTTGACTTCTTCTTTGAATTCACCTCAACGAGTGTTCCGTCCTCAACCTTATATGTTCCAAGCTTTGATGGATCAATAATGTTATTTTTCCACTTTTTAGCACCACCGGCCTGAATAAGCAAATTTACATTCGATCCTATATCTGCATTCAGCATCTCCTGGATATCAGACGTAGCACATCCGCCTTCTGACTCAAGATTCGATCCGATCATGTAAATCATAACAGTCGCTTTTCCGTCACCGCTCTTAATGCCGTCAATATTTGAATATGAAGCGTCTATAGCAGCATTTCCGCCAATTCCGCTGAGTCCCCATCCGGAATTTTCAGTATCATCCCAACCGGACCAGTCGTCACCGCCAATAAGGCTGAACACAACATTTGTAATTGCAGAGCCCGCACCCTCACCTACTACAGAATCAATTACCTCAGAAATAATCTTCTTGCCCTCACCACCGTTTTCGTTTAACATTCCGCAACCCGAAAAGCTTAAAAGGCAAAGGCACAATATCATTATTAGTGCAATATTTTTCTTTATTCTATTCATAATCTTACCATTAAAGATCAGCCTAAGTCAGCATTACTTATCTTCGCTGTCTTTCAAAAACTCCTCACCCTTTTTATCCATCTCTTCTTCACTCTTCTTCTCATCGGGTGATTTTTTGAACTTTGAAATAATCTCCGGTACCATATCAATAGCTTTTGAAATCATGTCTGTAGACTTTACACTTACAAGTCTGCATTTTCCGTCCTGAATTACTAGTACGGAATTGGGGGTAATCTTTCCACCCATAGCTCCTGCGGCATTATTCCTGGTTTCCTTGCAGAATGCACCTGCTCCTACTCCGAAGCTTACATCTACAAGCGGAAGAATTGTTGTTCCGTCATCAAACTTTACCGCATCTCCCACAACAGTTTTTGTGGTAAGAAATGAATCCATTCCCTTAAAAAGTGACTGTACTGTCTCATTGAAATTAGCGTCTGCCATTATTTCATCCTCCTGATTTTATTCATTTATTTCTGTATCTTCTTTTTTGTTTTTTCTCAAGTCGTCGAAACGAGAGCGCAGATACTTGAAATCTTTGTTTCTGATAAGCTTGAGAGCAGGTATTGCCACTCCCAAAAGAACAATTTTGCCTTTAAACTTAATATTTCCTTCCAGCCTCTTCCCTGTAAAATCGGGCTCCAGAACAAAATGACCTGCCCATTTGCCGTATATCATACAGAAGCCGCCGAAAATATATCCTGTGGTTGCCGGATTATCCATACCAATAACCGCATTGCCGGATAGCTTTCTGGGTAAAACCCGCTTCAGAATAAGCTTAACCTTTGATATAGCAAATTTTACAGCTGTTCTGACACGCGGATCATCATTAAACTCCAAACCTGCGTTTACCTTATCACTTATGGCACTAATCTTATTATATATTCTTTTAGGCAAATTAACAATACTCTTTATTTTTTCTTTTATCTTTGAGAACTTACTCTTTTTTTCTCCTTCGTCAGCTTCATTCCACGCATCGTCGGAATCAGTATCGGAAACAGTGTCATCAGGTTCTTCTTCATCTTCGTCATCAAAAATCTTCAGATTTTTCTTGTATATTTCCGATTTCTTCTTTTTCTCATTCCTATTCCATTCATCAGTTTTAGCTTTTACATATTCGGCAGATCCCGGTCTCGGTTTTGTGCTTTCATTGGTGATTGCGGCATTATTTTCAGCCTGATCACTCACATTTTTATCCTTAAGCTTTTGAGCCGCATCCGAATCAAAATATGCCCTGTCAAGTGAACCGAGGGAATCGTTCTCAGAATCGGAATTTCCTCTTTTTTTCTTCTCTTTATTCCACTTTTTGAAAGCTTTATCCTGCTGAACGCTGCTTTTATTTCTTTGCGAATCCTGCATTTTCTTTCTCTTCGCATCAGCCTTCTGCTTTGCTTTCTTTTTACGTTTCAGCTCTTTTTCTTTCTTTTTTCTCTTTTTTGCCTTTATTTTTTCCTGATTCTTTTTTAACTTTTCTGCTTTCTTTGCTTCTACCGCAGGGTCGTTCGTGTAAAATGTAAATCCGAACACTTTAACTTTCAGAATCTGTCCCTCGGAAGTCGTGTCAAAGGAAATATGAATCATGTGAAGCAGCCACGACACAACACCGTGTCCATCAGCCGGTATTCTGTTGCCTTCATAAGGATATTCGGCATTGCCGCGGTATCTGATCGGTACCAGCAGAACAAGTATGACAAATAGCAGTATCAATCCAATTAATACCGCTAAAGTAATACCTATTATCTTTAGTATAAGCAACACTATACTCACGATTAACCTCTCATATCGTTAAAATCAAACCCGACAGTCAAAGCAGTCACAGTTAAATTCTGCGTTAGTACAATTCACAGAGTGTCCGGAGACGATTCACAAGACTCGCCTGCTACAAATAAAAACTCTTAACATACTCGGCAGATATACCGCCATATTTCTTATTCACTTTTTCTACAATATTTCCAACAAGCTTTGTGGCTTCATCAAAATTTCTCGCCACGCCTATAACATTTACATCATAACCTTCTTTGTTAAAATGCTTTCCCGGAAAAAACAGAATGTTGTATATATCAAAAAGGTCGGTCCCGTTGTTGTTCAACGTAACCAAATAAGCCCCATGCTTTATCTTCTGCGGCTTTTCAATCTTTTTTTTAATTTTTTTCAGATTCTTCTTCACAGAATCCGTCACATACATTTTGTCATTCCAAATAATCATTTCAGTACCTTCTGATTTATTGCATTCTCAACAATAGTTCACTGATACCGGCTTCGGGCTGCTCGCCAAAATGCGATTCGAAGCAATCAAATTCCGGTTATCAATTATATAGTCTCACAATACCGCTAACCTGCAGCATCGGAATTTGATATACATATCCTGATTTCAAACTTCGATTCAATGCAATCAGCCTCTGATTTTCTGCATCAGTCTCGAAACTGCCACACTCTTCTCGTAAACATCTCTGCATCCCGAAAGTGCCTCGCGCACATAATTCATTACATCAGTCTTCGAATTAAAGAACACGGGAAGTTCTTTTAATACAGCTGCCATAACAGCCCTGTTGCAGCGTCTGTCATCGCCGGCAAAAACAGCTTCAAGCTTCTCCCTGACCTCGGCATACTTCTGCATTACAACAGCTTCATCAACCACCGATTCATCCTGTGCCTCCAGCTCCGCAAATATAGAATTGGAAAGAAGTCTGCCAAGTTTGTCAAACAGCATCTTTTCAGTATTATACTTATCAGCTTCAGAATTAGTTATATTTTCAACCTTGCAGGAAAGAGAATTTACCTTCTCCATAAGGTTCTCAACCATTCCTTCGCTCTTTTCAAAATACATCTCAGATTCAGCGATGATATCGGCAGAATTCTCACTGCCGGCAGCAATAAGCTCCGCATTCTCAATCATTTTGCCGTATTCGCTGATTCTGTTCACCGACACCTCGTCTGCATCATTTACTGTCTCAAGTAATGCATAAGCATAATTTACATTTTCTGCAAGATTCGTCAGGTAATCAATCTCGTTCGAAACCCGATTGTCATCGAAATCGGCATCCTCTTCAACTTCGGATATACCCGCAGCCGATTCTGTCAAAAATACAAATTTATCAAGAATATCAGCCGGTGAACCGATATATTTTTTAAACCCGTCTTCAAGTATATCAAAAAATCTCTGTTTTGTCATCCTGATTGGAAGCTCATAAACCGCATTCAGTATATTTTCATTTACAATCGTATTATCCCTGGTTTCAAATATAACGCTCAGAATCTCGCGTGCATAATCATCATCATTTCCGTAATTCGGCATTTCTTTACCGTCAGAAGTTCTTGATTTAACATATTCGTCAATCAATGCCCTGTCGCCGAGAAGAATAAGTTTATTTACCTTTGCCTTCAAATCATCTCTGAGTTTCTTTGCCTCTTCAAGAGCCTCTTTGATTCCATCACAATTACCGTCAAAACATTTGGCAACAACAGGCTTAAATCTGTTTCTCAGCTCACTGTATTTTTTTACAGTCTCGGTAAACTCTTTTTCCTGCTCATCATCAGATTCACTCTCACAGAAGCTGAAATAACTCATGGCAAGCTCAGTACCGGCCAGCTCGAAATATACATTTTTAAGATTATTAATTATATCCTGTTTATCCATAAATCCTCCATAATGCAGAAATATATAATGCCTTCATTGTAATAAATACCAACGTAAATTCATATATTTCTGTTGATAATTTACATTAACACTTTTTTCAAAGCACTTTTTCGGATTTCAGACCGTAAATCAATGCATTTATTCCATAAAAAATGCTTATAACATCATTTTTTTTACTTTATAGGACGTAATTTCCTATAAAGTAAAAATAACTGTTACCGTTCACAGTCAGGAAATAACAGACGCAAGCTGAGAGCCTGCTCTCGGGCTTGCGGATATTATCATCCGACTCTGCAGGCTGTTCAAAACACATCATTCGATGATGTGTTTTAAACAGCCTGTGAATATTAACAAACAACTACCTCATCATCAAATCAATAAACATACCGTTCGGCGTGTATCTTAAAAAATCTCCTCCGCCCGCAAGTCCCGAAAAAGCACTGATAAAGCCTGTTGCACCAAATCCCGCTATAATCAGAACACCAAAGAACTGATAAGTGCTGAGCTTTCCCGAGTAACGTGCAGTCAGGAAACATATCGGCAGAACCGTCGCCAAATATCCGGCACATATCAGAGCTGCTTCCATACCACCAAGTATAATACCCGATATCAATGCCAAAGGCAATGTATATATATAAATTGCCAGAAAATCAGTCAGCGAAGAAGTCCCGAGACTTCGTGTTGCAGTATTTTTTCTCCGTCTGATACCGGTCTCATGTTCAAGACAGATTCCGTTGCATGAAGTAAATGCCACTATACACAACAGCATGGCTGCCATTCCGGCAATCATCTGCCTGTAAAGCATACCGTTTGTAATAATCCGTTCATCAGCTTTTCCCGTAGCAGAATTCACATACGTATACTCAATCGGCAAAACAAACTCAGGTCTGTCGATAAACGAAGCAAAATATTCCATAAACCCGTCTTTATCGAGTTTATCTTCATTTTCCATTTTAACATAACGATTATATGATTTATTAATACAGATGTCGTACATCATGCTTCCGGCAAAAATATTGCCGAGAATTACAGACATCTTGTCATCTTTTCCGCAAATAACCGAAACAAGTCCCTCCGAAATTCCGTTTCGGATTTTTTCACCGTAGTCATCATTAATAATAAAAATACTGTTTATATATCCGTCCTTAAGCATCTGCTCGAGCTCTTCGAGGCTTCTGTCGTAAACATATAACGATTTGCCGGACTTAATGGCGTTCTCCAGATGCGTCGCTTCAATGCTGTCGCTTTCATTTATCAAACCTATCGGAACGGCACTCCTGTCCTCGGCCACACTTTCAAGACCGCTAAAAATCAATAACATAACAGCCATTGATATAATATAACAGAAAACTGCCGTTTTGTCATGTAAAAGCAGCTTAAGTCGAATAAAAAAATGTTCAGTCATACTACAACATCCTTCCTATTATGTCAAGCCCCAAATCATTATTTTTAGGGCTTTTTCACCATTTTTTTACCCTCAAAACAAGAGCCAGAGTGCAGAACATTCATTGTATCAAGTACTGAATAGCCGAATAGTGAGTATAGCTAATAAAGCG
>JAZLIK010000128.1:0-24604 GCA_045617345.1 Lachnospiraceae bacterium
TACCCATAAGGGTTACACAGCTACTTTGCGTTATACGCTTTACGCTTTGAATATTTTACCTATAGGAAGACTACCCTATAGAACCACCAATATTCAGTTTTAAGATAATCGCAATTAGTTTGTTTGTTGTAGGTGGCAAAACCACCCTTGCGATTAGTGATTATATTATAGCAAATATATGTTCGACTGTAAAGTTTTTTTTGCTTTCATCTCGGCACTTGAAGAACCGAGGATTCCCGCTTGATATCCTAAAGTCCGAACTACCCGACTGCAAAAAACTGCTGTATACCACAATACAGACGCACACAACTCACATTTCTGTTATTTACTGCCTGTGCAAAAATATTTCCGCACTTTCTTCCGCAAATAATATCTAATATAATACACCATTTTCCCAGAAATTCAACACATTTTTGAAAACCCAAGTGAAGAACTTAAAAAACACACCGTCAGGCAACGCCTGACAGGGTGTGTTTGATAAGTTCTGAACGCCGCATACATGAGCATAAAAGACACGCGAACGCAGTGAGCGGGGCGATATGCGAATGTATGCAGCATTGCGAAAGTGCTCTGCACGAAGCAATGCGTTGGGTTTTCAAAGCTTCACCCAAGTGAAGAACTTAAAAAAAACGTTACTATTCACCACATAGCCAAATGACAATTACTACAAGCTTGCTTGTAAAGTAATTGTCATAATGGCTATGTGATGGAGGCTGGACAAAACACATGAGATAAAGCCGTTTCCGTCAGGAAACAAATGAGCCACTGATTTTGTGGCGTGCTTTATGAATGTTTTTGGCCAGTCGGTGAATAGTAACACCACACCGTCAGGCAACGCCCGACAGGGTGTGTTACACTATCTTTCTGATAACAAGCTCACACAGGACCAGATAACTCAGTGCCAGCAGCATTGCGCTGTTCAATGCCCATGTAAACACACTCTCTTTCGAGATATTCATTGCAATCGGCGCAGTCCGAATGCCATCCTCCTCCGATTGCCTGTTCCTTCTTTTCAACAAAACCAAAATCAAAACACATACTACCGCACTTATCGCTGCGGGAACGGCCAGAGTCTTTAAAAGCTGCAGCATCTGCTCCCTGTTTCCGGCATATATCAGTGACCCGGGGTCCTCCATTCCGAGATTCTTCAGAAAATCAACAATTTCAGACGGATAGTAAAGAAGAATCACGGATACCAGATTCACCAGGCAGTGAACAATCGATGCAGGAATCAGGCTGCCTGTCGCTTCAACAAGCAATGCAAACAGAATGCCCGCAATAAGCGTGTAGCAGAACTGATTCAGGTTTCCGTGAATAAGTGCGAACGAAACCGAAGAAATCAAAACCGCCGTTACGGCTCCGTACTTCCTGTAACCGTAAAACATAACTCCTCTGAACAAAAGCTCCTCGCCCACCGCCGGCAATACAGCTATCACAAGGACTCCCAAAGCAAAAGGAACCTCGTCTGCAATAACGTTCATTCTGCCCGATGTGACATTCGAAGTAAACAGCTGTGACAACACTCCTGTAAATTCGAGAATAAAAAAAGTGCTGATAAAATACACCGGCAACAGAATCGCCCCTGTTACCGAAGGCTTCTTTAGCCCGATTCTTTCCGAAAATCTTTCCCCGCAATGCACAAGATATGCAACCGAACACGCAATAATCACAGCCTGTGAAAGCAGCGTGCCCCCGAGCGACCCGATTTTTGAGCTTACGCCTCCCAAACTCATCAGAACAAAACAAATGACCGCAGCCAGATATGTTTTGCCAATATTCAAATTATCGTTCATAAGCTTATTCTCCCATAACGTGAACTACATATTTCTTTTCAGTTACAGTTCTCTCACATTAAGAATATGCCGCCTGATAGACAGACGGCACAAACATAAACATATAATCACTCATCAGTTATCAAGAAAACGCATTCTGGCTGATTCTCTCTTCTTGGGTTCTTCCTGAATAACAGGTCTTGTAGGCTTTATCGCATTGCTCAGATTCTGCTGAAGTTTATTCTTACATTCCGCACAGAACCTTCCTGTCAGGATACTCTTTCCGCAGTTTTCACACTCTATACCGATAGTTGAACCCTCCGTAAATTCAAGACGTTCCTCTCGAACCCACTGCTTAATCATTTTTACCGTAACTTCCGTCTCATCCGCTACCTTCTGAATATTGGCACCGGGATTGTTCTTAATATACTCACGGCACTTTTCAAATTTTTCCTCAAGCTCCTTCATACAATTCGGGCACGCCGGTGTCGACTGACCTAAATAATTGTACAATCTTCCGCAGCCTCTGCAAGTTCTAACATCCATGTTCAAACCCTCCTTAAAATATTCGTCCCGCGCACATCGCAACAAATCCGACCTGACGGACTCCGTTTTTCTTCAACACCCCGGCACATTCGTCCAATGTGTTCCCTGTCGTATAAATATCATCCACAAGGCATACACGTTCATAATTCCGTTCGCCCATGCACTCATATGCACCCGACAGACTTTTGTTTCTTTCTTTACCGCTTAATGATTTCTGCTGAGCGGTTTTTCTGGTTTTTACCAGAAATTCCTCATCAATCGGTATTCCCAAACTTCTCCCGATTATTTCCGCCAACACGGCAGACTGGTTAAAGCCACGTTCATTCAGCCTTGATTTGTGAATCGGGACAGGTATCAGCACCTGAGGCGCATATCCTTTGAGCAATACCCCTATCCGCTCCGCCGCCTCATGCGCGAAAAATTCTCCGTTTGACTTCCGGCCGTTTTTCTTATAATCCAGCATTGCCCTTCTTGCCGAATCATTGTATTCAAAAACCGGAAACCCATAATCATATCTGTGGGACTTCGACTGACACTCAAAACACACTCCGATGTCGTCTGATTCGACCTGCCGCCCGCATTTAAAACACCGCGGTGAAGAAACATACTTCAGTCTGTCTCTGCAGAATTCGTGAATCCGTGTACCGTCATTCTCCAGTAAACCACGGCAAACAGGACATCGAACCGGATATATAAGTTTAGTTAGAAAACTCAACTATGCCTCCTTCAATATAATAACAAATTTTCTACAAAAAATCAAGTTTTCCGTTACTATTCACATTTTTGCTGCTATTCACAGTCCGGGAATACCCATTCGTAAACGCTGCCGTCGTTATTTACGCGAATCAGTCTCTCCGCGCATTGTTCTCAGCTGCTTCTCAAGACCGGAATAACGCTTCTGTTCGTGCATATTGGCAATCATTCTGTCAACCGCCTCGCTGCTTCCCACAATCGTCACGCAGGATTTTGCTCTGGTCACAGCCGTATACAGAAGATTTCTGGTAAAAAGCTGTACCGGTCCCGACAAAAGTGGAAGCACCACCGCCGGATATTCACTGCCCTGCGATTTATGCACGGTCACACAGTATGCCAGCTCCAGCTCGTCGAGTCCGGAGAACGGATAATGAACAAGCTTGTCCTCGTCAAACTCAATTTCCATTTCACTCGCATAAGTATTTATCCTGCGAATAACCCCACAGTCACCGTTGTATATACCTGAACCCGAGGACAGTACAAAACCCTTTTTATTTCTGTTTTCCCATTCCAGCTGATAATTGTTTTTCGTCTGCATTACTCTGTCGCCCTCGCGAAAAACGATTCCGTTGTATTCCTTCTCTTTCTTCTTGTCGGACACCGGGTTCAGATACATCTGCAGAATTGAATTCATGCGTTCTACGCCAAGCTCACCCTTTCGTGTAGGCGTCAGCACCTGAATATCGGCTGAGGTCGCATGCACATACCCCGGAAGCTTGTCACGTACAAGAGTCACAACTACACCGGCCACATCGTTCGGATTATCACGTTTAATAAAGAAAAAGTCCCTGCTTTTATTGTCCATCACAATGCTCCGGCCGCTGTTTATTTTATGGGCATTCTTTACAATATCACTTTCGGTTGCCTGTCGAAAAATAGTAGTCAGGCAGGCCGTTTTAAACAGGCCGGACGCTATCACATCCTTGAGAACATTCCCTGCTCCGACGGGTGGAAGCTGATTGACATCACCAACCAGAATCAGGCGTGTTCCGGGAGCTATCGCCTTCAGCAGGGAGCACATCAGACTGACATCCACCATTGACATTTCATCGATAATAATGACATCTGCCTCAAGTGGATTCGATTCATTTCTGTCAAACATAACCCGTTCCCTGAAGGTATTGTCATTTTCTTCCCTGTCCATTCCGTCTGTCCCGACCTTTACCTGCAAAAGCCTGTGAATGGTAAATGCCTCACGTCCTGTGGTCTCCGCTATTCGTTTTGCGGCACGTCCCGTAGGAGCCGCCATCAGAATATCCATTCCCTCTGATTCAAAAAAATGAATGATTGCATTTATCGTAGTGGTTTTACCGGTTCCCGGACCTCCGGTCAGAACAAACACTCCGTTCGTAACTGCAGATATTACTGCCTTACGCTGAAGCTCATCAAGCTCCACATCAAGCTTCCGTTCAATTGTTTCAAGCTTTTTCACGACCTTTTCTCTGTCCGCATTCATGGTGCAGGCCAGATCAAGAAGCATTCGGGATGTATTCAGCTCCATATAGTAAAACGGAGCGGGATAAACTGCTTTTGCAACGTCTCCCACAGTATCATAGACTATTTTTCGTTCGAGCATCAGCTTGTCCAGCTGTATACCCAGGTCATCCTCCGAAACTCCGAGTAATGCCGCCGTTTCCTGCTTTAACCGGTCTTCCGGCAAAAAAGTATGCCCCTGCCCTACTGCCTCCGAAAGCACATATAAAATACCCGCTCTGATTCTGAACTGAATATCAATGGGGATTTCGTTTCTTCTGGCAATATCATCTGCGGTCTTGAAGCCAACGCCCCTGATTTCTTCCGCCATTCGGTACGGATTTTTTCTCAGAACCTCATAAAGCCCGTTTCCGTACTTTTTATATATCTTCACAGCCAGCGCACCTGAAATACCGTATTTTTGCAGAAACATCATAGAGGTACGCTGTTCTCTTTTTTCGTAGAACCTGCTCGATATCTCCATAGCAATACGCTCACTTATGCCCTTTATTGCCGTAAGCCGTTCAGGTTCCTCCTCTATAACTCTAAAGGTCTCATCCTTGAATTTTTCTACTATCTTGGCCGCCATTTTCTCTCCGACGCCTTTTATGGCGCCCGATCCGAGATACTTTCTCATAGCTTCGGCATCCTCAGGTTCCACGGTTTCACTTGTTATTACCCTGTACTGAAGACCATATGTCGGGTGATGGGTTTCCTGACACTCCATTTTCAGGTATTCACCCTCCGAAATATACGAAAAGCTTCCCACGCAGGTAACCTCAATATCATTCCCCTTGGTGGCAAGCTCAAATACGGTATAACCGTTTTCATCGTTTCTGTAGACTATCTCTTCTACGCAACCCTCTATTTCCACTGACATTCTATAAAACTCCCGTACCGACATTTCTGTCTGTCAAATCATTCTGTTCTCAATCTGTGAAACTCATTTCACAGACCCTCGTCGCTTCCTTATCGTTCTTTTCTTCCGTATCCGTCCCGGTCTGCGGAAACCTCTTCATACGACCTTGTCGCTTCCGTATCGTTCTCTTCTTCCGTATCTGTCCCGGTCTGCGGAAACCTCTTCATACGACCTCGTCGCTTCCGTACAGCTCTCCGTGGACATAAAGTCCGGTCTGCGCAGGATTCGTTCATCAGTCCCGGCATCCGTGCAGTCAGTCAACGTTTCACGACTTTGGAACTTCACCCGTCATGCTGCTCTTGGCTGCATTAACTCCGTAATCTCTCTTCATTGCCTCGAAAAGCTTCTGCGCTATCCCAAGCTCACCGCTGTCGGCAATCTGCTCGGAATATGCCTGATAAAGATTGTCTCCAAACATCTTTATGTATGTATTGTCATCCTCTTCGGACGGCGCAACGGTTTCTTTTGTCTTTTTCATAACCTGCTCAACCAGATATGCTTCAAAGCTTTTGCATACCTCCATCAGTTCCTCATCCGATGAACCCTCGGGATTTGAGGCTAAGGCACTGAGTCTGCTCTGAAGCCCCGAAGCCTTCACAGATGCGGCATTCTGACTGTCAAGCTGCGTTTTTATCATATTCAAATCGCTACTTAACGAAATTGCCATAGACACTCCTTTATTAGTGAACATACTGAAAATTACCAATCAATGCAACAGTATATTAACCGTGACCGTAATTTTACATTTGAATCTGTCAGGCATATCTTCCGAGCCCTTATGCCTTGCAAAACCCGACAAATTCACATTCTGTCCGAAACGCATTCATAAGCTCTGTTTCCGAACATTTGAAACCGACAGCACCAAAATTACGAACGAAGATTATTTGCCTGCTGCATCATTTCGTCAGCAGCGGTAATAACCTTGGAATTCATCTCATAGGCTCTCTGTGTTACAATCATATTTACGATTTCATCTACCGTCTGAACATTGGAGCCCTCAAGATATCCGGTAATAACCTTGCTCTTTTTAAGTGAAGGATCGCTGCCTTCATATCTGGCCGCTCCGGAATTCTCCGTCTCCTTCAGGTAACTGTTGGAAACCTTGTCAAGTCCGGAAGGATTATTAAACTGCGCAAGCCCTATCTGAATACCAAGACTCATCGCCACACCGGTCTGATCGTCCGGATATGTATAATTTCCCCACTGGTCAACCGCCAGCTTTGATGAATCATATTCCGCTCCAAAATGAATTACCTCGCCCAATGAGCTGAGTACCGGATAACCTTCGGCAGTAGCAAGAGTAACTCCGTCCCCGTCAATAGCAAGCTGGAATGAACCGTTTCTGGTATAACCCTCTGTTCCGTCGGGCATCATTACCCTGTAAAATCCATTGCCGTCAATGCACATATCCGTATCCTTGCCGGTTTCCAGCATAGGACCCTGAGTATATATCGAAGTAAGCCCCGAAACACGCACACCGGAACCAACCTGCGCAATAACCGGTTTCGGATCACCGTTGTTGTCAGTTGTTTTCGTCTGAAGCTTCTGATAAAGAAGCGACGAAAACTCGGTCGTCTGTTTTTTATAACCGGTCGTATTTACATTAGACAGATTATTAGCTATGTTATCAAGACTTGTCTGCTGTGCTGTCATTCCCGACGCACCCGTCCATAAAGCTCTAACCATACACACTTTCCTCCTAAAAGGAACTCTATCCTCAAAAACTGTCGTTCATACGCTGCACAAAGCTTTTCACTACCTGCTTCTTTTTTCCATACTTCCTACCCGGCATGGTATCATACCTTACCCAAAGCATCCGACCAGCCGCCAACTTACTGATTTACTACTTACCCGCCTCGGCGTCATACCTTACCGACAGAAGATACCGCCAGCTCCAGCGTACTGTCAGCGGTCTTTACCACCTTCTGGCTGGCCTCGTAGGCTCTTGTAATTGCAATGAGATTGACCATCTCATTTACAATGTTTACATTTGCCTGCTCCGTATAACCCTGTCTGACAGCAGCCTTTGATTCTTTCATTTCGGCACCGTTTACCGGCTGATAATATGTATCCTGAAATTTCTTCAGGTAATTATAATTCTCAAAATCCGCTATCAGGAGCCTGTCGATATGCTCGCCGTCCGCGTACACATCGCCCGATTCACTGATAACAACCTTACCGGCATCTACCGGGACCTGAAGGTCACCTGCCTCCGACTGCAGATGATTTCCCTCGGCATCTACAATATAGCCGTCATTCGTAATGTGAAAGCTTCCTGCCCTTGAATATCTGGTCGAAGTGTTTCCTTCACGGTCGGTAACATTCACCGTAAAGAAACCTTCACCGTCAAGTGCCAGATCATATGTATTTCCGGTTTCACGCAGAGAACCCTGTGAATAATCGGTATAAACCTCTCCGATTTTTACTCCGGGATTTATATTGCCGATACTGCGATGTTTCCATTCCTCGGAGCCGTCTCTGATTTTAACCGTAAGGTAATCATCGAAGGTCTGGCTCGTCACGCCCTCTTTTTTATAACCTACCGTGGTAGCGTTTGCCATATTGTTTGAAATGACATCCAGCCTCTGCTGCTGGTTAAACATTCCCGTCCATCCGGTATATAAGCTTCTAAGCATGCGTGCCTCCTTTTGAATACCCGTTCACCGATTCCCAGTTCTTCCTGCTTCTGCACATTCACCCTGCGTCCGTTCCGTTCACCGGTTCTCAGCCCTTCCTGCTTCTGCACATTCACCCTGCGTCCGTTCCGTTCAGCGGTTTTCAGTTCTTCTTACTGCTGAGCAGTTCAACATATTTACCTGTTCCTACCGCAACCGCAGTGAGCGGGTCATCTGCGGTAACAGTCGTAATACCTGTCTTTTCCTCTATCAGATCTTCAAGTCCCGACAGCTTGCAGCCGCCACCGGTTAATACTATTCCTCTGTCCGCGATATCTGCGGCAAGTTCGGGCGGCGTCTTCTCAAGTACGCTGTGAATTGCCTCAACAATCTGCTGAGTAGCACTCTTTAATGCCTCCTCGGTCTCCTCCGATGTAACCGATATGGTCTTGGGAAGACCTGTAACAAGGTTTCTGCCTCGAACATCCATGGAAATCGACTCGGGTCTGCGGTAAGCCGATCCGATACGAATCTTTATATCCTCAGCAGTTCTTTCGCCTATCAGAAGATTATGCTTCTGACGCATATAACGGACAATTGCCTCGTCAAAATCGTCACCTGCTGTCTTGATTGATGTACTAACAACGGTTCCCCCGAGAGAAATAACCGCGATATCGGTAGTACCTCCGCCTATATCGACAACCATGTTTCCACAGGGTCTTGAAATATCAATGCCCGCACCGATAGCTGCGGCAATAGGCTCCTCAATAATAGCAACCTCACGCGCACCTGCCTGATAAGTAGCATCCTCTACGGCTTTCTTCTCAACCTCGGTAACTCCGCTCGGTACACATACGCTTATTCTTTTGCAGCGCTGCTTTCCCACCGCCTTCTGAATAAAGTACTTCAGCATTTTCTCGGTAACCGTATAGTTTGAAATAACTCCCTGTCGAAGAGGTCTGACAGCCACGATATTACCCGGTGTACGACCGAGCATCAGTCTGGCCTCCTCACCGATAGCCTTTATTTTATTTGTCTCTCTGTCAAATGCCACAACCGAGGGCTCCTTCAGAACAACGCCCTTTCCCTTTATATAAACCAATACGCTGGCTGTACCCAAATCAATTCCAATATCTGTACTAAACATACAAATCTCCTTTCAAAATCCAAGTTCTGAAACCAGCACTCCCCCCATTCATGACCCCATGACAACGGTGCTGATAATAATGGCAAAATAAACCATTAACCATTATATACGCAAACTATTAATTTTTCAAAGGAAATTTTCAATAAAGCCGACAAAAATAAAAATAAGCTGTTACCATTCACCGTCCGGTCAAAAACATTCATAAAGCACACCGCAAAATCAGTGGCTCATTTCAAGACTCGCAACCGCTTCGCTTGTTGCTCGTTAAAAGCAGGCTGCTTCGCAGCTGTCAGGTACGGGGATTGTACCCCGCACCTGACAAAGCTTGTACCCACCTCCTAAAGGCAGTGGGTTATCTTTCTGCTTTTATATACACATATATCGGCTTGTATCCCAAAACACTTAATACCTGACTGCGTAACGGGCAGGGCTTATGAATATGCTTTTTGCAGCCTTTGTACAGTAACCCCCGAAAAGCCGAAGGTATCTTCGCGTCGCGCCGGCAGCAAAATCCACTGCAAAAGCGTGCGCTGCCTCGCGCCGCATTTTTACTTTATAGGACACATTTCCCAATAAACAAACATACCCTGCCGTTTCCGACAGGGTAAACAATCACTATCATTCTTTTTCACGTCCGAGTATATACGCGGCCGCACCGCCGCCGACAACAATTATAATTCCAAGTGCAATTCCTATTTTTGCGAGAGTCCCGAGCCCGACAGAATCATCACGTTCTATCTCATTAAGTCCCCTGATATGAACAGGTCCTTCTGTCGTTGCCGAAGACTGCGCGGGAGTGACTGTCGGTTCTGTTGTCGGAACCGCTTCAGCCGTCGGAACAGCTTCCGGTGTTACCGTTGCTTCCGGTATCGGCTCTCCCGTAGGTAACGTATTTTCATCATTTCCGGCTTCGCCGTCATTCGTCAGGGGTTCCTCCGGAATTTCCGTTACTTCCGGTTCCAAAACCGGAGGCGCATATTTCTCGGAAACCTCCTGAGGAAAGCTCACCGGAATGCCGTCAATCGTAAAGGTCACCACCATATTCTGCCTGAAAGAAATATCCTCCGGCTTAACTGCCATAACCGGTTCATCGCCGTCGGTACAGATATTAATGCAGAAGGTTCCGTCTTCCTTCAGATCTCCCCACTTCAGAAGCGACTGATCCACCTCAACCTCTTCATCGTCGCACAACACAGAGACATCCTGTACGGAGACATCGGTCCAGTCTGTAATCTGGGCGGCAAGCCCCGGAATTTCAATGACAAACTGCTTCGGTTTTTCAATTCGCGACCTGTCACCTTCCTCATCGCGTGCAACAAGATTAATGCTGCAGGTTCCGTTTCCGTTAATAAATGCCGGATCGCTCTTCGGGTGTTTAGCCGTGCTGATAACTCCGCCGCGCTGTGCGGTCATAACTACATAAGCCTTCTGCGGAGCCATGGCTACATCAATGTCAAAGGATACACACAGTTCCTTTTCAAAGCTGAATTCCCCGCTGTTTATCGGTGAATTGTCCCCCGATGTCGAGCCGTCTACATTGTATATCTCAAGTCTAAGATTGTCATTTTCTTCAGCCTTTCCGAAGACAAGCTTTGAAGCATCGACGGGAATCTGTTCTCCGTCACAGACAACCTGCACGTCCGAAATATTGTAGGACAGATTGTATTCATCAAGAAGCTCCTTGATTCCGGCAATATCAACACATAAAACGTTCACTCCATCAACCCGGCCCTCTGCGCCGATATCTGCGGGAGTCAGCGACAGCTCATAGCTTCCGCCGTTTATGTCAATATATGCTTCGCCGGCAACCTTCAAATCTTCATTCGAAACCGATGTGTTTTTGTATTCACCGCTTCCGTCCTCAAACAGAAGGCGAACCGAGCACGGTGTTTCATCCGCAAATGCTTCTTTTCCGCTGCTGCAGAAAACATATATCAGGACAGTCAGCATTGTGAAAACATAACTTAAGCTTTTGGTTATCTTTTTCATAAATATGTGGCAACCTCCGTACAGCAGGAACTATTTTACTACAATGTTTACAATTCTTCCCTTTACATAAATCTCTTTAACAATGTTCCTGCCCTCGATTGCTGCCTGAACAAACTTGTTATCATGAGCCTTTGCAATAGCGCCTTCACTCTCTTCATCGGCGGCTATCATGATGGTTGCCTTCACCTTTCCGTTCACCTGAACGGCGATTTCTATTGTATTCTCAACAAGCTCAGCCTCATCATATACCGGCCATGCTTCATAAGCGATTGTATTGGCATGTCCGAGAATGCTCCAGATTTCCTCACCGATATGAGGACAGATACATGAAAGCATCTTTATAAGTCCCTCCGCATATTCCTTCGGGCACTTGCCTGCCTTGTATACGGCATTTACAAAAATCATCATCTGGCTGATAGCTGTATTGAAGCCGAGTACCTCAAAGTCTGCAGTAACCTTCTTTACCGTCTGATGGTATACCTTTGTAAGTGTGCCGTCATTATCGGCGGTAAGGTTTTCTTCATTTGTAAAGAATGCCCATACTCTGTCCAGGAAACGTCTGGCACCCTCAACACCCTGCTTGCTCCAGGGCTTTGAAACTTCAAGAGGTCCCATAAACATTTCATACAGACGAAGTGTATCGGCACCGAACTCATTCACGATATCACTGGGATTAACTACAAATTCAGGGAATCTCTTACCCATCTTGATACCGTTCTCACCGAGAATCATACCCTGATGAACAAGCTTCTTAAAAGGCTCCTTTACAGGGCTCAGCCCCTTGTCGTAAAGATAACGGTTCCAGATTCTTGCATACATCAGATGTCCGACCGCATGTTCGGGACCGCCGATGTAAAGGTCAACAGGCATCCAGTGCTTCAACAGCTCATAATTTGCAAATTCCTTATCGTTGTCGGGATCGATGTAACGGAGGAAATACCAGCTTGAACCTGCCGAACCGGGCATTGTAGAGGTCTCACGTGTTCCCTTTACACCGTTCTTATCGTACTTCTTCCACTCCGTAGCTCCTTCAAGAGGTGCCTTGCCGTTTCTGCCCTTATAATCCTCAAGCTCGGGAAGAATAAGAGGAAGCTCCTCATCGTCAAGTACATGAATCTTTCCGTCCCCGGTATGAACCACGGGAACAGGCTCACCCCAGTAACGCTGACGTGCAAAAATCCATTCTCTGAAATGATAATTAACCGTTCTCTTGGCAACGCCCATCTTCTCAAGCTTCTGAGTGATGGCTTCCTTTGCCTCTTCAACGGTAAGCCCGGTAAATTCCTCCGAATTTATCAGTCTGTATCCCTTTCCGAGATAATCATGCTTTTCAAGTGCCTGTCCGGATACATCAATGTGTCCGTCCTTCTCGTTACCGTCGATAACCTGAATCATCGGGATGTTGTGCGCAACGGCGTACTCAAAGTCACGCTGGTCATGTGAAGGAACAGCCATAACAGCACCTGTTCCGTAATTTGCCAGAACGAAATCACCGATAAAAAGCTCTGCCTCCTTGCCGTTGACAGGATTAATACACTTAACCCCTTCAAGTCTGCAGCCCGTCTTGCCCTTGTTAAGCTCGGTACGGTCCATGTCGTTCTTCTTCTTTGTCTCTTCAATGTATGCCTTTACTTCGTCCTGGTTCTTGATTCGGGGCATCAGGTCCTGTACCAGCTGTCCATCGGGAGCAAGTACCATAAAGGTAATACCGTAAATTGTCTCGATACATGTGGTAAAAATCGAGAACTCTCCGCCGCCGACTATATTGAATTTAACCTCGACACCCTCTGATTTACCTATCCAGTGACGCTGCATGTCCTTTGTGGACTCGGGCCAGTCAATATCCTTTAAGCCTTCAAGAAGCTTCTCCGCAAATGCAGGCTGATTGATAACCCACTGCTTCATATTTTTTCTGACTACGGGGAATCCGCCACGCTCAGACTTGCCATCTATAACCTCATCGTTTGAAAGAACTGTTCCGAGCTCCTCGCACCAGTTAACCGGCATATCGATATACTGTGCATAACCGTCCTTGTAAAGCTGTTTGAAAATCCACTGTGTCCAGTGATAATACCCTGGATCCGATGTAGCTATAACTCTGTTCCAGTCATAGTCAAAGCCCAGTTCCTTCAGCTGATTGCTGAAAGTCTCTATATTCTTCTGTGTAAATCCGTCAGGATGATTGCCCGTATTTATGGCATACTGTTCAGCAGGAAGACCAAAAGAATCGTAACCCATGGGATGAAGGACATTATAGCCCTGCATACGCTTCATTCTTGACATGATATCGGTAGCGGTATAACCCTCGGGATGTCCTGCATGCAAACCTACCCCCGAAGGATAGGGAAACATGTCAAGTGCATAATACTTGGGTCTGCTGAAGTCCCAGATATCTGTTTTAAAGGTCTGATGCTCTGCCCAGTAGCTCTGCCACTTGGGTTCAATTTCTTTAGGATTGTAATAACGTTCCATCTTTACTGTGCGCACCGTTCATTATGTATGAAGC
Organism: Lachnospiraceae bacterium; assembly: GCA_045617345.1. Lineage (GTDB taxonomy): Bacteria > Bacillota > Clostridia > Lachnospirales > Lachnospiraceae > RUG11977. The sequence goes on from JAZLIK010000128.1 coordinate 13,721, forward strand.
GGTATGCCCTCCTTTCAAAGTTAAGTCCCCGTTGTATAAATTCGCATTCAGTCATGATTCATGCCTACAGGCGGGCTTTATAACGTCTGTAAAAAGAGCCCTGCCGGACTATGAACCGTAACTCTGCGTAACCTACGACACTTACTGTAATTATATCATATTTGTCAAGTGGGTCACGACCGGCAAAAAACACTATTATTACCATTCACTGCATAACCATTATGCCAATTACTTTACAGGCAGAACTGCAGTAATTGTTATTTGGCTATGCGGTGAATAGTAACGTCTTGACAAAACCGGGGCCTTTCAATATACTACGAATTGAATAATAACAAAGCAGAAGCGCGCACAGCTATGCTTTTTGCGGCTTACGACGCCGGCAGATAAGCAACTGCACCGCAGGCGTGGTTTATGTAATTTTTGCCGGACTTTGAACAGCAATAACACTTACAAATGGAGATTATTATGTTTAATATAGGAACCGTACAGACACTTGAAGTTGCCAGAATCACCCCCATCGGCGCATATCTGGCAGTTCCCGGAAATACATTATCCAAAAATAACGCAGACAGAGCTGCAGATGAAGTTCTTCTTCCGAACAATGAGTTCAAAACCGGTGAAAATCCCCGCAGACTTAACCGCGGTGACAGTCTGGATGCCTTTGTGTATCTTGATTCGGAGGACAGACCGATAGCTACGCTCAGAACTCCCGGTCTGACTTTGGGTGGACTCGCCGTGCTGAAATGTAAAGACGTAAACGGTGTGGGCGCCTTTCTCGACTGGGGACTGCTCAAGGATCTCTTCCTTCCTTACAGAGAACAGACTGCCGGGGTCAAGCCCGGCGATGAGGTTCTCGTTACTCTTTATCAGGACAAATCAAACAGACTTGCTGCTTCCATGAAGGTCTACAAGCTGCTTCGAAGCGATTCCCCTTATCAGAAGGGTGATAACGTAAACGGATTTGTTTATGAGCTGTCGCGTGATTTCGGTGCATTTGTGGCCATTGATGACATGTATACCGCACTGATTCCGAAAAAGGAACTCATGCGTGACCTGAAAATCGGTGAACGTCTCAGTTTCCGTGTGTCAAAGGTACACGAAGACGGCAAGCTGGAGCTTTCCATGCGTGAACCCGGATACCTTCAGATTTTCTCCGACTGTGACATAATTTTAAACGAACTCCGTAACGCAAAAAACGGCTTCCTGCCCTACCATGATAAGTCAGAAAGCCTTGTAATCAAAGCAAAATTCAACATGTCCAAAAACTCCTTCAAGCGTGCGATAGGTCATCTTTACAAGGAAGGTAAAATCACCATCGCCGATAACGGTATCACGCTGAAGGAATAAATCGATTTGTGTCGGTCTGTAAATTGTGTCTGTTCACAGTCACGTGATAACGGACACGGGACTGAAGTATTTACCAGTCTCTCAGAATCGATTTTCTTTCAAGAGGGTCAAGCATCGCTATTTTTTCATCCTCATAATAAGAATCGTTTCTGACATGTGTCGTCGATATTTCTTCGAATATAGCTCCGGTATCCGACGTAAAGGCGTGAGGCGTTCCGCGTAAAACCGTCTTTATATCGCCCGGATGCATGGTACACTTTTCTCCGTCCAGCTCTACGGTCAGATTGCCGTAAAGCAGCTGGAATGTCTCCTCCTTCACCTTATGCAGATGAGAAGGGTGCTTCTGCCCCGGCAGCACTATAATCAGCTTCTTACAGTATTCGCGGTTCACAATGCTTATGATAATTGCACCGAACTGTCTGAAATGCTGCATCCCGTAATGATGTGAAAGCTCAACCTCAAAATCATTTCCGAGTGCAATTCCGGCCTCGTAAAGCATACCCTTTGCATCATGTACCACGCTTCTCATAATATTGATATCGGTAATCTTTTTCTTTTCAAAAACCGCTTCATTTGCCTTATACGGTCTGGTTGCCGTCATTCCGTCGGAAAACTCTCCCGAGGTCAGCTGCCTGTCCGCGCACGGCATTGCAAAAAATACGTCATCGCGTCCGATTGCCTCACCCTCGCCGATATCTCTTTTTACATAGACTCCTCTCATCAGAGACCTCAGTGAATCCACCTCGGCCTGGCTGATATATTTTGTCATCCCGCCGTCCGCATTTTTTCGGCAGCTGCACATTTTTTCGGCACCAAGAACCGCGTCAACCCATGCATCGGCCTGATCCGGATTCATCGAATAAGCATTCAGCTTTATGGTTTCGGTCGGAAGTCCGACATGACGTTCCAGGATACGTGCCCCCTTGGCTACCGCAAGCATAGCGGGAATATTATTGTCAGGGTCCTCATGACCCGAATATCCTATGGTAACGTCAGGATAACGCTTCTTCATTTTTTCGATAAAATCAAGCTGAAGACGTTCCTCCGGTGCGGGATATTCAGCCACGCAATGTAAAAATGCGAACTCAGCACCCTTATGAGTCAGAAAATTGTATATTTTGTCGATATCCGAAAGACTTTTGCCACCTGTTGACACTATGAGCGGTTTATGTGTTGCCGCGGCCTTTGCCATAAGCGGCCAGTCCATTGAGCTGCAGCTTGCAATTTTTATGATGTCAAGCCCCTGATCCATGCATAAATCCACGCTTGCCTCATCAAACGGGGTACTCATGGCAATCAGTCCTTCCTCGCGTATGCAGTCAACAAGCTGGCCGAACTGCTCCGCAGTCAGCCTGGTTGACTCGAATCTGGGAATATGCTTTACATCGGTTCTTCCCTTGAAATCGGGATGGATAAACGAATCCAACTCTCTGTACTGCAGCTTAACGGCAGCCCTGATATTGTACTTTCTGGCTATTCTGGCCATCTCCCTGATTATATCGCAGCCATGCTCCACACTACCCTGGTGACTGTTTGCCATTTCAAAAATGAAAAGCCTGTCAAATAAATCCTTCGTAGTCATTTTGTCTCCCTTTCTGCTTTGCTTCTCTCGTGTTTGCCGCCTGCGCAGACAGACAGTAACTGTTTATTCATGCCGTTAAGATTTCCTCCTTTCGGACAAAACGCTTTCATAAGCCCTGCCTGCTCTGCATTTCTGCATTCCGCAGCTCATGACTTATCCAAAGGTTCTGTTCTGCTTCCGTAATCGGATAATAACTTCATATCCAGCATTTTATCGTCTATATAATAATCGGCATTCGGCTTCCCAAAATGAAGCTCATGGTACCTCAATCCCCATTTTTTTAACTGATTTTCAGTGACCTCTTTCCAGTCTTTTCCCGTCACGTAGCCTCTCGCCGTATGAAGCACAATGGTGTTTCCCGCGTCGTACAGCCTGTTCACCACTTCAATCATTTTCTCGGACGGTTCCGACAGAGCATAATTATTGTTCGGTTCGAGCTTTGCAATGACACCGTCTATGTCAAACACAAGACGCTTTCCGCCGTGCAGAAGCATCTCCGTTACAGCAGCTTCTGCGTTCTGTCCCGTTCCGGATGCTTCGCCATTATTCCGGCCTTTTGTTTTTTTTGTAGCTTCGGATTCAGCGGTCAAAGCCTCTTGCAGATTCTCCGGTTGCTTCTCCGATGTTCCGGATCCGGCGGTCAAAGCCCCTTGCAGATTCTCCGGTTGCTTCTCGAATATTCCGGATTCAGCGGTCAAAGTCTCTTGCAGATTTTCCGGTTGCCTCTCGAATATTTCGGGTTCTGCGTCTGCTTTCAGGTTCTTCATTACCTCAAGTTCAGCCTTTAAAAATTCAATCTCGGTGTCTATATCAAGATTTTCTTCCATGAAATATCCAAGTATCCTGTCACCCGTCATGGAATGCTTCCGAATAACCGTACTTCCCCTCATTACATCAATGCATGCATTCTGATAATATACGTTCGGAAGCTGCTGCCTCGGCATATTGTAACACTCCGGAATATCTTTTATCAGCGGAACTATCCCGTCTTCACCTTCGTCGGCCTTCAGCCACATTTTATACGGAACCTCTCCTGCGGGAGCCACACTCCGCACAGAATCGGCTTCAGGGTGATTTATCAGCATTTCTATCATTTTGTCAATATCTGCCGAGTTTCTCTTCGGATAGGTCGGTCGAAGCTGAACCACAATGTCGGCCTCATAGTTTTCATTGTCCTTCAGCCACCGTAATGCATGCTCAAACACTTCTATATCGAGAGCCGTATCTGTGGCATATTCTTCCGGTCTGATAAACGGAGTCTCGGCACCGTAGCTGCGTCCGATGGCTGCATATTTCTCACTGTCGGTGGAAAGAATCACCCTGTTTATGTATCTGCTTTCCAGTGCATGACGTACCGACCATGCCAGCATCGGAATGCCTCCGATTTCACGTATATTTTTATCTGCTACCGACTTAGACCCGCTTCTGGCGGGAATTATTGCCAGAATATTCATTTTCCCCTCCGACTTGCCGTATTTCATCACACTGCCTTAGCCTTTGTTACTTCCTCATTGCTCCGAATCTGGTGCAGGCATCGGCGATTGCTTCAAATGCCAGCTTCTGCTGTTTCAGAACATTTATCTTCATCATGTGCGCATCTCCCGCACCCTCATTGGCCAGTCTTTTCACTTCATCCGCTATTCCGCTGACCGCATAATTATTAATAAGCGGATACGCATATGTGCTCTCGCAAAAATGTCTGATGCCGTTCAGGCTCTCTGCCTCCTCTTTTGTCGGCAAAGCTCCTTTCGATATAAGCTGCCCGCACAATTCTGCTGCCCGGGATGCCTTTCTGCACATCTCGTCAAGCTGAATTACCGCATCGGCACGGACTTTTAAAAAAACTGCATATTCATCAGCGTTCAAAAAAGGTTCGAGCGCCGACAGTTTTTCTTCAAAATTGTATTTCAAAACACTTCCGTCGGCATTTCTGCAATACTTGTCAATCGCTTCCGCAAGCGGCATGCGGATGGTTCCCTTTATTGCCGCGCCGCCCTCTGTTGCATCAATTACCGTAAATTTCTCATCGGCTGCGTGTGCCGACTCAATACTGCTTTCAAACCATCTGAGATACCCGAGCCAGTCACTTCTGGAACGAACCTTTTCCCCATAATACCCGTCAATCATCTCATACCCGATATCATTGTTTATCCCCTTTGACTCAACTCCTCCGGCATGAGTACTCTCTCCCGAATAAGCCAAATCCTGTCCGATCATTATCACGGTCCTGCTCCCGAGTGCTCTTACGGTTGCAAACGCAGCTGTTGCCACGCTTCCACCGCTCGGAATGTTCTCCGGAATCTGTTTCCCGACAGTCTCAAGAAGATTTTTCACATAGTCGCGGCAGTTGTACAGCAGGACTCTGCTCTTATGTTTTCCGACTATCTCATGGTTTGATTCTATATCAAAAATGGCCGGAATAAGCTCCGTTCTCCTGTCAGCATAATGCTCCACGGGCTTTATCGGTTCCACGGTAATCGTCAGATCCGGCATTATATCTCTCTTCATCAGGTGCTTTATCGCAGTGTCCACGGCAAGTATCAGACAGTGCCCTTTCGCTGTTTTAAGCTGTTCTATATTTTTATCAAGAGACGGACCCGCAGACACAATTATCACGGGAATATCCGGCGTCAAAACAGGTTCACTCCTTTCGCCATATTTCACTCCCGCTTTTGACAATTCACTTACAAGATTCATTTTTTCGACAATCCACATATTCCTGAGGACATTGTCAGAGGCATTGTCCCTGAATCTGGCCATCGTATTTTTATTTACCAGTATTCTCTCCCGGTTCATTCCGACAGCATGGAGGAAATGGGCGAAGCTGTCCCGATAAAGCCTGTCGTACATCGTGTGCCGTGCTATGACGGTGCTGTCCAGATTGTAGAAATTTATGTTCCCGATTAACGCCTGCTCAAATTTACCGGGCATATCCTTTTCAATGCATAAAATCACCCTGTCATCGCTTAAAATCCGTTCTATCCTTGCGGCTATTTTCCCTTCTGTCTCGCCGTCGTTACGCTGGCTTTCGATAAAATCGATGACCGCTCTTTCCGGCTCATAAATAATCAGCCGACTGTCCGGTGTCAGCTTCTCCAAAAGCTTCACCGCAAATAGCCCCGTTCCGACGCCAAAAAGACAGGCTGCTCTCTTCACCCCGTCATCAGGGATGCTTTCAGCCCATCTTTTCGCTTCGTGTTCAGGTGCAAATGTACTGTTTAGGCAGAGCTGTCTGTCCCCGCAGTCAGCCACCAGCGCCGGTTCCTCTGTTTCCGTGCCAAGGTAAAAAAAATCTGTAATCATAATATCGTCTCTTTTTCTGATTATGACTTTATTGCTACCGTTCACAGTCGGGTGATAATAAGCGCAAGCCTGTGATAATTGTCATTTGGCTATGTGGTGAATAGTTATTATCCGACTATGAATGTGTTTTGGGCAGACTGTGAATAGTAACGGTGAATAGTAACTTTTGGACAGACTGTGAGCAATAACTCTTTATTTACTGAATGCAACTCTTGCAAAATTATAGAAACCAAGATACCAGATATTAAAATCATGAACTCCGGGAAGCTCCTGCCAGAGATAGTTTGTACCTTCCTTCAGCTTATCCGTGTATGCTGTAATGTTCCTGGCTGCCGCAGCTGCCGGCTTGTAAGCAATTCCGTCCTCGGTGCCGCAGATATTGTAGAAATAATTTACCTTCAGCTCTGAGGCATTTATAACCCCGGCCACCTTTTTATCCTCATAGGAGGTGGGCGCCGCACTGAAAGCTCCGAACCAGCTGATCAAGTCAAGGCTTTCGCAGATTCCGATATTGATAGTCTGCATTCCGCCCATCGAAAGTCCCGCCATGGCACGGTGCTCACGCGATTCCGCGGATGATGTTCCGTCGGCATACGTTGAATATTTGCTTTCAATAAACGGAATCAGGTCGTTTCTGAGCTCCTGACCGAATTTATAGAATGACTGAAAATCCGAATTGTTTGCATGATTTGCCGCAGACCGTCCATTTGGAGTAACTACGATGAACGGCTCAATCTCACCGTTAAATGTCAGATTGTCCATAATAATCTTGACCACAGACTCATCGTCTTTCATGCCCCATTCGTCTTCATCTCCGCCGATTCCGTGCATAAGATACAGCACATTGTACTTTTTGGTATCGTCGTATCCGGCAGGAAGATAAACGTTGGCAATTTTCTCTACATCCTCACCGTTTCCGTAGTACGCCTTTGAAGTGTATATCACACGCTCAATTCTGCCGGCATTTTTTCTGATAATCCTGTAGGCATCAGGGATACTGTTTTCGGGGAATTCCCTTTTTCCAACGGCTGCAGCCGCTTTTGCATCGTTTTCCTTTATCAGACCCATGTCAACCTCTGCCGTCTCCTGGGCAATTACATAATCAAGTCCTCTTTTTTCGTTATTCTCCATTTTGCTTTTTTCGCCTCACCATAAACCTTCCTGTCGGCTGATTCACCTCGTTGACGGTCTGAGATTCGGCGTGCTCCTTTCTTTTTCATCCATCCGTTGAGTACTGACGCGCTCCGGATATCCTTTCTGCCTGTGAACTTCGCACCACCAATGTCGCGCTTTTTTCGCAGTGTCCATTTCAGAGACATCTGTCAGATTTTTTTGAAAAATACTCCGGTGTCTCTTTCTGCCGTCCAATTGCAGAAACGTTTGTCAGTCAATCTTCAGCAGTCCGGTCACATATTGAAAACTGTTCCGGTAAGCCTCATCTGAGCTCAGATGCTCAATAATGAACGGCATCTCCGGGTTGATTGCTTCCGCCCGTTCAATAAAATGACGGATGTTCAGTGTACCCTCTCCGCAGGCACATTCCTTCAGCATGAAAGTGTACTCTTCCATCAAACGTATGTCCTTCAGATGACAGCTGAAAACCCTGTCCCCGAGCTTATCAAAGCACTCGTCAATAAATTCATCCAGAAAAAAATACCTTTCCGGGCTTGTCACCATATTTATGAGATCCAGATGAACTCCGAACCCGCTTCTGTCCACTTCCTCCGCCAGCTTCAAATAATCATCGGGACCTGACGGCACCATCCACGGCATTGACTCCACCGAATACTTTGTGTTTACCGGCTTTACCTCATCAATAAGTCTCTGAATTCCTTTTACAAGCTCAGCTCTCGTCTCTGCACTGAAATTCCCGCGATATCCGCCATCCCATCGCGGACCGTGCGGTGTCCCTGCCACATTTACGCAGCAGAGAGCTCCTATTCTGTCAGCCATGGCAAGCTGCCCCACCGAATACTTAAATACCGCTTCACGTTCAACCGGGTCGGCAGACAATGCATTCCGCCATATGCCCACCTCGGCTATCGTAATATCGTTTTCCCGGGCTGCTGCCGCAAATTCATCAATCATGCTGCTGTCAGCCTCACAGTTCAGCGGAAAAACAACCGATTTGCAGCCCAGCTCCCTGTGCTTCTTTATCCATCTTTCCGCCGAGTCAAATTCAAACGATGTTGAAACCCCAAGTCTCATACCCTTCTCCTTCCGCATCCGCAACCGCTGTTTGCCCGATACATCGCTGTCATCCCCGGCAGGCAATAGCCGTGCCGGTAAAAATCAGCTTCTGTTTCACAGACTATAAGATAATTATACCTTCTCAGTAACCCAGCATCATCTTATGTTATTTTTAGTATAAGCATTCCCGTGCATTGCGTCAATCTCATTTTCACATAATAAATCATAATCTGCAACACGCAAACAGGTACCACAGCTAATATAGCAAAGAACAAAGCAATTGAGAACGCAAGTGCAAAAACCGGTTAGTAAAACGCAAAGCATTTGCGAATAAAAATTGCATTTCATTAAAAAAGAAGCCATGAATACACATACTGTATACCATCGGACGATTACCGTCCGGCTACGGGCTGTAACCTTTATGTGTGTTCATGGCCTGTTTTATAAAATAGTGTGAAATCACCGTTATCTGCATAAGGTCAGAAATAGAATCCATATCTGTTCATTTGAGCAGAACTTTTTCTTTGTTGGAGCTCAACAGTTTTCCGTTATCATTCTCATGTTCTCTCAGCAGACCCTCGTTAACCAGTCTTGCAATCACGCTGCTTCGGAAATATGAGGACGGTGTGACTCCGATAAAGTCCGCCACCTCACGTATTGTTCTGGAGAAATTATAGCAAAACGAGAGTATTTTCAAATCATTTTTGCCTGAAAGAGCAGATTCAACATATACACTCGGACTTTCATCCGTCTTTGAAACTATACCCTCATCCCTCGTCAAATCAGGGAGAGTTAGTGTAAACGATGTTGCATCCGCAGAAACATATGGTCTATAACGCTCTCCATACGGTTCATAATCAGCTTCTATTTTATCAAAACCTGAACCCTTTTCCTCCATAAATCTGCATATTTCCAAAATATTACAGATTACCTCATTTCTTCTGCGTGGAATAATAGCGGATATATTTTTTTCTTCATGCAACATACTGACCCCCAGCAATAAACCGGGAGATGTGATTTCAAGTCTGTCCGTAAATATATTAATTTCTATCTGACTCCCCTGAATATAGTAATTTCTATGACCTATAGCATTTACTATACCTTCGGTAACCGACCTCGCCGGAAATGCGATATGTTCAACACGTGTCTCTGCTTCTTTTTTATATCCGTTAACTGAATGGTTTTTTACAAAGGTCAATGCCCTGTCAATTCCATCCAGTAAATTTCCAATATATTCTTCTGAGGCATTTATATAATCTCCACCCTTTGTTACTCCGGGCCAAACAGTCATGACAATCTTTGTCCGTGTATCCTTACATAAATCCTTAAACAGAAGCGCTCCTCTGGATAATTTCTTTTCCGGCGAAATAATACCCTTTGAAATTAACATCTTGGTATTTATCTCTATGCCGTTAACCTTGGCAAGCCTATGAAGCGTCAGAAAATCCTCTTCCTTGTATATTTCTTCCACAAAAGCCGTGTCAAAAGGCGTATTATCGCTCATTAAAACCAAATCCCTGATCTGTTCCTGTGTGGCTAAATCAGTCCTTCCGTAATTTCGGACATATATTCCCAACATGCCGTCATTATGTATCGCAACCGGCAGATTTTTATTTGCATTAACTTCAATCTTTATTACATAACGCGGAGCTTCTTTCCCTTTTACTACAATACTCGAAATATCATAATCTATAATCGGATCAACACGTTCACGAATCTGTCTGTGAATCATCAGTATTGTGTTATCTGCCTTTTTTTGTTCCAAAGCAACCACCTTATGTGTTTTGTCCTCAACACCAATAAACATGGTTCCGCCTTCAGTATTCGCATACGCTACCAGCGTCTTTAACCAGCCGATTTCCAACAGCTTTCCATCTTTACCCTTGCCCTCTTCGATTATTCCTTTGTATTCAATAACTTTACTTTCCAGATAAGCTTCATCCACAATATCATTTATCAGCATAGAATTTATCCTCCATTTGCCCGGATTCTGTCATTATCATAACAAAAAACAGTGAAGTTGTAAACAAAAACTTCACTGTACTTCACTCAAAACTTCACTGTACTTCACTCGAAACTTCACTGCACTTCACTCAAAACTTCACTATACTTCACTCATTACTTCACTCCGGTACCGAGCTAAGCATGAACCTACTACCTAAAGATAGTGGGTTATCTTTCTGCTTTTTTACGCCAGAATGGTTACAATCCGCCTATGAGAGTAACCTGTAAATAAACAAACTCAAGGTATCACGCACTGTTCCTTTGCCCAAAGCATGCACTCCAAACGCAGCTTTTTTCTTTATACGTCGTAATTTTCTACAAGAAATAGGCTTCGCCTATTCAACTCCCCCATCCCCTCAATCTTTGAGGGGAGAGGCTTGCTTTTTGCTCTACTTTCCCTCATAATAGTCTTATGAATATCCTGCAAAAAATCTTTAGTGACTATTTTGAAGAAATTA
>JAZLIK010000129.1:0-2784 GCA_045617345.1 Lachnospiraceae bacterium
TCCTATAGGTAAAATATTCAAAGCGTAAAGCGTATAACGCAAAGTAGCTGTGTAACCCTTATGGGTAGCAGTAAGGGTGTCATGGACGCACCCGGGACCTACGCGGCGCAAGCCGCGCGCACCTGATGCTCGGTAATTCAAATACCGATGTAGTTCACAACACATTTCCCATATATTTTTTTCTTTATAGGACGTAATTTCCTATAAAGTAAAATAGCCTGCCACCCAAAAGCGGCAGGCCAAAATTAATCAAATCCGTATTACTGGTTGTTTGCTGCATCCTGACTTGAATGTTTAGCAACAAAATTGTCGATAGGTGCAATTGCAACTGTCTTCATTCCGAATGCCATAAGAGCAAGGAGAAGTGTAGCTGCGGTATATACCACATCGAAAATGTACTCTACGAAGTAGAAAATAGCGTTAATGTTGCCGGCAACACCGAATGATCCGTTCCAAAGCTTAAACAGACTGCTGATAGCCGATGTAAATGAAGGAACCAAGCCGCAAAGAGCACCAATCACGATATTAAGTACCGCAAATGCTGCTGCCTTCATTACTGTAGACTTAAGCCATTCATTCTTCTCACAGATAAATACATATCCAACCACAATGACAAGCGGTGTATATGATCCTATACATGCTAAAAGAAATGCAAGTGCGCCGATAAATCCTGCTGAAATACCAAGTTTTGTCTTCATTTAATTTCCTCCTAAAATATAAGTAAAAAAGTGTTTCATTACTGCGTAATTTCCGCAATTAGCAAATTCATTAAAAAAGCCGTTCAGAATAATCAAAACCCAACAGCTGCATTTAACGAACCTTAATGCAATACTATCACTTTATTACAAAAAAATCAACAAAAACCATCAGATATGTACAGCATGTCCTTTTTCATTCAGTACACGGATAACTCTGTCCACCATTTCCTCGCACTGTTCATTCGTCTTGGCTTCAACCATAACCCTGATAAGCGGTTCAGTGCCGCTCTCACGCACGAGAATTCTGCCGTCTGCAGCAAGTTCTTCGGTAACCTTTGCCACCATTGCCTGAACGTCCGGATCATTCTGAGCATCGGGTTTGCTCTTTACGCGCACATTCTTAAGTACCTGAGGGAACACCACCATAGGCTTTGCCAGCTCCGAAAGCTTCATCTTCTTTTCGAGAATAACTTCCATTATCTTAAGGCTTGTGAGAATACCGTCACCTGTAACGGCATGCTTGGCAAAAATGATATGTCCCGAATTTTCACCGCCGATTGAATGATTATTGGCCGTCATGTTTTCAGATACATACTTGTCACCGACCTTCGTTTTCTCAGTTTTAATCCCGATAGCCTCAAGTGCCTTGTAAAGACCGAGGTTCGACATAACAGTTGTAACTACGGTGTCATTATTCAGTTCACCGCGTTCATGAAGATATGCACCGCATACATACATGATTCTGTCGCCATCAATAAGCTGTCCCTTTTCATCTACCGCAAGACATCTGTCAGCGTCACCGTCATAAGCAAAGCCCACATCAAGTCCGTTCTCTACCACAAATTTCTGAAGACCTTCAATATGCGTCGAGCCGCAGTTCGTATTAATGTTTGTTCCGTCAGGTTCTGCATTAATCACATAGGTCTTTGCACCAAGCGTATCGAATACACCCTTGGCAATGGCCGTCGCCGACCCGTTTGAAAGATCGAGACCGACCTTCATATCCTTAAATGAGCGTGTAGCAAGTGAAATAAGGTAACCCGCATATCTGTTACGTCCGATTGAGAAATCAATCGTGCGTCCGATATTCTCTCTGGTGGCATAAGGGATTTCCTCCCACTCACCATCAATATATTTCTCGATTTTAGCTTCAATTTCTGCTTCCAGCTTGTAACCGTTTCCGTTAATAACCTTGATTCCATTATCATAAAAAGGATTGTGACTGGCCGAAATCATAATTCCGCAGTCAAAATTTTCTGTACGTACCACGAACGATACGCTCGGTGTGGTGGTAACATGAAGCAGATATACGTCCGCCCCGCTGGCTGTAAGTCCGGCTACCAGCGAATACTCAAACATATAGCTTGAACGTCTTGTATCCTTTCCTATCACAATTCTCGCCTTGTGCTCTTTTCCATAATACCATCCAAGGAAACGTCCGACCTTATATGCATGTTCTACGGTAAGATTAACGTTAGCTTCACCTCTGAAACCATCCGTTCCAAAATATTTACCCATATGTTATTCCTCTCTTCTGTCCAAATCTTTTTGTTCTGCCATGAATTTTTCATATTGTGAACTACCCGTATATTGTATATGCAAATCTCCCGCTTCTGCCTGATTTCTTCAGTCATGTACGAATTTCTCACAGAATTCATAACAGTTTACCAACCACGTAATTTTATCACCTCTTCAGAAATCTGTAAAGATTTTTCTATAAAGCAAAAACGATTCGTCGAAAATACCGAATCGTTTTTAGAACTCCCCTGTTAAATTTTAAAATTTCACTGTAATATCACTTTTGATTTTCTGTCGACTCGACCTGATTCATCAGCACCTTTTCCAATTCTGCCTCAAACTCATCGACCGATACTACCCCTGTCGCAGTAATAAGCAGATTTGAAACAGTATTTTCGTCTTTTACACTATACAATTTCTTTGATAATTCGCCCGATCCTTTAAAACGCAAGGAAAGAAAATAGATAATGCTTTCGATTTTGCCTTCGATTTTGCCTTCCTTGCGGCCGTCTTCATGTCCCATTTTATATTCATTTTTCATCATTTCCTCGAATATCATATAGCGGCC
>JAZLIK010000130.1:0-16603 GCA_045617345.1 Lachnospiraceae bacterium
TTCCAAAAAACTCATTTCCTGCTGTAATTGTCCCTATCTGACTAAGGTCATAGGTTGTGCCCCCATTAAAATCAACTATGTCAGCATTTACATAACAATAATTGTTATCCGGAATATAGTAGGTATGAATATGAATTCTTCTTAGAATTCCTCCGTTTGAATCCACAATTCCGGAAATATCAAATTTATCACCTATGGTTATTTCCGCCGGTACGGACAGATTTTGACCAACCGGTGCCGGTACATCTGTAGATGTAGGTGCAGGTGTAGGGTTAGAGGTAGGTGTAGGGTCATCTTTTATTTCTGCTTCCCCACCGGAAGTACCTGAAACCGTTATATCAAAGTAGACGTTTTTAGTCGTATTATAATTTGATATAGTAGCAGTTAACAGAACCGATGTACTCGTTTTAGGTCTTGTAACTTCGGCTATCCAACCGATTTCGTTATACTTTCCGTTAATTGCAACTATTTCAGGGTTACTCGACGTCCAGGTAATTTCATTACCTGATATCGCTCCCTTTTTGGGTAAATAGAGATTTTGAGTTACACAATCTTTATTATCATTACCATTATAGCCAACGGAAATATATTGTATATCCTGTTCAAATTCGCCATTGTTCCGGCCTGCTGTAGTTACGGTAATAATTTTGCTCTTTGTTTGGTCGCCATATCCATTCGCTACTAAACGTATTGTATATTTGTCCTCTAAATACCAATTACTTGTGTCAATAGAGCATGAGGTATCAGTCGCGCTTAATTTGTAGGTTTGTTCAGCGTTAGCATCCCCTTTTCTGGTAACATAAATGGTATAACCATAAACATGTTCCGGTGTTGTCCATACCAGCTTAAGTTCGTCACCGGAATAATTTGTTATTTCAGAAGAAGAAGGTGACAACAATTCGTATTTGCCAAGAGTATCATCTTCCATGAAGAAGACATACTTTATATCGTATGCATATAGTCCGTTAGTATTTTCATACGCATACACCTGAAAATCATAATACCCTTCTTCATCAATAACAGATCCGGGAATTGTTAGTGAAGTGGTATTCGTATTAGTAATAGTCTTAGAATATACTACTTCTTCGCCCTTCCACTTAACAACTGATACAATATAATAATCCGCATTTTCTGATTTTTTCCACTGAATATCCATGTCCTTGAGAGTACGATATTCAGACTCATCAATGCCTATTCTTTTTTCGGGAACAAGCAACGTAGGCTCTGTAGGTTTGTTTTTTACAACCAGAATAGACTTCTCGGCAAGAACAATTTCTTCACTGGTTCTATTTTTAGCAGTTACATAGATTGTATATTTACCAGGAGTCGTAAAAATGTCCTGTCCAACTGTATAAGTTCCAAACTTGGAAAATGCTATCTCAGTCAACCCGGTAAGTTCTCTTCGACTTACCTCCACTATATTACCGGATTCATCCGTATAATAAAAACGGGCAAGCTTTATATAATCTCCGTTTGAAATAGCTCTTCCATCGATTTTAAATTCATCACCAAACTGGTATAAATCACCTATGTCGAATGAAGCCAGGACAGGATTTATTACCTGATCTGCCGCTGCAGTATACAATGTCAATTGCTTTTGGTAATCACCATTTTTATTACTTGCAGTAACAATAATCTGATATTGACATCCGGGGTCGATTTCGCTGCTGGGGAAAGTATACGAACGTTCAGCCCCCGTATCATACGATGTTTCAGTTCCTGTTGTAATATTTTTTAATGTTATAGTATATTTATCTGCATAACTTGAATTTGTCCATTTGATTTGTAGTTCGCTGTCATAAGGTATCGTTTCACCACCGTCATAAGTATAAAAATCAAAATTTTCGGGTAAACGGTCTTCTTTGGGTAATGATATCGATATTTCTTTTTTGTATACACTTTTTGTCTCTCCGCCTGCACATCTTGCCACAATAACCAATTCGTATTCATTCGTTGCAGCAAGTGGTAGATCAGTGCCTATAACCAAGCCACTGTATTTAGAAAAATCAAAGGTTTCCGAATTTGGATACTCTTCAAAAACATACCCATACTCACTTGGATTTAACTGACTATATGAGGCTTGTACTATTTTATAATAGCATCCAACGTATTCAAGTACCTCACCATTTCCGGAAACTCCTCCCTTAATCTGAAATTTCTCACCAATATTGTAGCCACTGACCAAATTAATGGATATTATTCCGGGTTCACCTTCATAATCTGTTGAAAAATCCAATGAGTCAGAAAATGTTTCGGTCGGAGAGTACACTGTAACCTCAGCAACATATTTGGTACCATGTTTTAATGTATCTGCCGGAATACTAATAGAATTCGAGGATTTCTCTCCTTCATAACTAAAAACATTGTTTGGATGAAAACCTATTTTCTCTCTAATGGTAAATTTACACGATGTAGCATCCGATACGCTTGTCCAATATGCTTCAATTATTGAGCCTGCCTGCATCTTTTCCCCATTTTTACGAGTCGCAGAATGAACTTTTAAACTAAATGTCGCGCAGTATGCATCCTTCGGAACAATTATTCCTCCAAATACAAGACAAAACAATACAAAAAAAACCATTCCCCATTTCAAAAAATGAGTTTTCTTTTTTGGCATCATTTCTCTTTCTCTCATATACTCCCTCCGTGAAACCGTGAACTAACTTCACTTATCTCATTACTTTTTTCGTTGCTAAACAGTAATTCAGTAGAGTCATGTTTTCACACGCTCCCACTTGATTTTTTATAGAATTTCGTTACTATTCCAATACTTTATATGGTAAATCACTATTCTTCAGTGCTTCAAGAATCGGACAATTACTAACACCAAGGTATGTCAGCCTATTACAGTTACTTATATCCAAAGTCGACAGATTGTAGTTGCCCTGGCAATGCAATTGCTCAAGATTTTCACATCCACTCGCATTAATGACATCGAGCTGACAATTATCACAAAATACAGATACAAGACTACAATAGTTTTCAATATTGAGATTAACCAATGGATTACCGCTACATGCAAAGCTTTTCAAATTCGCACACTTACTTATATCTATAGCTGTTAATTTATTATTTTCGCAGTATAATCCATCAAGTTCATTACATCCACTTACGTTTAATGCTATTAACTGGTTATCATTACAAGCCAATAAAGTAAGCGCTGTACAGTTGCTAACATCAAGCTCAGTCAGTGAATCCCATCCGCAATGTAACAAATTAAGTTCAGTACATCCACTTACGTTTAATGTTGTCAACGGCTGTAACTGACAGGACAATAGCTCAAGTTTTCTGCACGAGCTGACATCAAGTGAACTAATTTGATTTTCACTGCAGGACAATATCTCAAGTTTTCTGCACGAGCTGACATCAAGTGAACTAATTTGATTTTCACCGCAAAACAACATTTCCAGGTTAGCACATCCGCTTACATCAAGGTTTACAATCTGATTATCTTCACAATCCAGAGACTGAAGATACGTAAAATGCTCAATTCCTTTCAATGTTTCTATTCCCATGCCGGAACAACCTATGACCTTAATATTTTCAATTTCTGATTTTGATAGAAAGCCATCATTATTCGCGTCGAACTTTTCCTGTACATAAGCCATAAAAACTGCATCCGGGAAATTCGTACTGTCAATGGCTACTTCCTTCAAGTCAGAAGCTGTTATTATTTCTGTTACTTCCGGTGTGGGTTCTGCTGTAGGTGTCACAGTTACCTCAGGTGTAGGTTCTGCCGTAGGCTCCTCTGTTACCACCGGGGTCGGTTCTACCGAAGGCTCCTCCGTAACCACCGGTGTGGGTTCTACCGAAGGCTCCTCCGTGACCACCGGTGTGGGTTCTACCGAAGGCTCCTCCGTAACCACCGGTGTCGGTTCTACCGAAGGCTCCTCCGTAACCACCGGTGTCGGTTCTGCTGTAGGTATTTCCGTTACAACCGGAGTTATTTCCTGTGTAGGAGTAACAGTAGATGTTGTTACCGGAGCTTCTGTAGGATTAACAGACGGGGTATAAGGTACATAGGGTACATACGGAACGTATGGTATATATGCACCTGAGCCGGAATCCGTAGAAGTCGGTGTTGCCGTAGGTGTATCTGTCGGTGTTGATGACGGCTTCTCTGCTTCAGTAGGTGTAACCGTAACCTCAGGCTCTTCTGTCGGTGTTGCCGTAGGAGTAGGTGTGGGTGTGGGTGTAGCCACCGGTGCTGATGTTGATACTACTTCACCGGCCACCTTAACAGTTGGTGTTTCAGTACTGTTATTCTGCACCGAAATCTTTATGCTGTCCGTGGTTTTTCCGAGTATGCTTCCTTCAGAACCTTTTTCAAGTTGAACACCGGTCTTTTTTGAAGCATCCAACTCTATGGGAACTGCTGCAATAATGCTCGTATTCTTAGCATTATTGGAGATACTTACTTCACTGTTTTTATTTCCTGTGATGGAAATGTTGGCCGCTTTTGTGACGTTAACACAGATATCGGCTTTCTTTTCAATATCAAGAGAAACATTTGCACCTTTCTTTCTGCATGCAATATTTTCAACCGAAGAACCTTTCTTTACAGTAAGGCTTGTTTCTTCAGAATATATATTTACATTATTTACCTTTGCTTTTTCACCAACAATGATATTGGCATTTTTATCATATACGTTTATTGTGTTTCCATCAGCGTTTTCCTTAAATTTCTTGCTGTCATTCACGCGTATAGACTTAAATGATGAATTGTTATAGAGAGTTGCATTTGGTGCATTGATTATCAAACGCTTATTCTCCGTTCCTTCTACATCGGGAATACTGATTCCCTTACCGGTCTCAGACTCAAAAATAATAGTTCCTACCGAAGAGTTCCTCATAGCCGCAACAAGCTTCTTTTTTGTATTCACCGTTACCGTTGAAAGCTTAGCCGCACTTACCGGAACCGCCCCGATTGCCATTACAAGAACAAGTGCAAATACCAACATTCTTGTAAAGAAACGTGACCTTGTACATTTTGCCATACTCATCCTGATTCCTCCAATAATTAAATTTTTTTGCATATCCCAAACCAATTAATATTTTTAGTCTCCGAATACGCCGATAACATTGAGTATATCATAATGTGGCTTTAATCACAATGATTATTTTCTTTTTGTTTATTTTCACAATGTTGATTTTCATAATGTCTGTTTATAATGTGTTTGGAGGTGATCAAGATAATTGACTATAGTCCCCTGTGGGAAACCATGAAAAAAAAGAAAGTGTCGCAATACAAACTGTTGAAATCAGGCATCGACAACAAAACTCTTGATAATATCAAGAAGAACAAGAACATCACAATTATTACTCTTGAACGCCTTTGTGGCATTTTGCAATGTACGCCGAACGATGTCGTATGTTTTCGCGATATTTCTGATAAATCATAAATCACATATCTGACTCATTTACGCATAACAGGGACTGCAAAGCAGTCCCTGTTATAGTATCAAAATATAGTTTACTTTATTGCAGTATAGTGTTTAGGATTTGTCTGTCCGGGATATACTCTGTCATACGCCTGTGTTATGGTATCCCATCCCATAGCATCAATTCTTTCATTTGATTCATTTTTTTTTCATTTTTCAACAAAAATAATAATCCCATTTTATAAGTAGCCATTTAATTACCCCTTGATTAACCTTTGCGCAAATATTTTAGGTGTTCTGCCCAAAAAGAGCAGCAAAAAGTCAAATGACTTTCTACTGCTCTTTTTCAACTCAGATCCACATCCGCTTCCGTGTCATCAAGTATTACCTGCAGTGCACCTATCACAGATACTGTCCACCGATTTCTTATAATCGTCTTCGATCAAAACAATTGAAAGCCCGTATTTTTCACACCCCTCGCGAAATCGTTTATTTTCGCTTTTCAGCAATTCTTCTGAGCAATACCCGTCATCAAGACGATCCTCTATACAGCCTTCATATTTCATAATATCGGAATAGTGTGTTTCAATATATCTGTCACTGAAACACAGACAGATAAATCGGATTTCCTTTAAATATTCCGGTTCGAAGTCTTCTTTCCAGGCAAATGGCACATAGCAGCCTTCCACGATAAGGTTTTGTTTGTTCTCGATTGCTGTTTTGATTATTTCCCTTGTCACAGGCCAGAGATATTCTGTCATAAGTACATCCGGTGACTCCGGCGTCAGGGAAGTATACCCGCTTCGAATCAGCCCCATCTTAATGTGGTCCTGAGAAAGCGCCGATATATGCATTTGCTCCACTAACCTCTGCGCAAGTGCCGTTTTACCAACATGTGTCGTTCCTGTTATTATAATTATCATTACAAATCTCCCCGTTCTATCCAGTCACAATCATTTAGGATTTTACCGATATGATATCGCTTGATGTTTTCATTCGGTTACAACCATTGTAGGCTCAAACCAATCGGATTCAACGGATCGTTTATGATGTGTTTTCATTCGGTTACAACCATTGTCGGCTCAAAACCCAGCTTTTTAAGAATCTCGAGATCCTTACAGCGTGTGTTTTTGAGATTCCGGTTGTTTCCGCGACGTTCCATCTTCATGCATCTTGCTATGAGAAGAATGTCATGTATCGACAATTCTTTTCTTTCCGTTCCCGTATCTCTTCATGTGATTTCACTTTTTTACTACATGATGTTTTTCCTTAATCATTCCGTTTCCGCACGCTGCAAATTGCCCTACATCCACAATATCATGAAGAAAATCGATATAACCGAGACAGAACACCTTATCAAAGCTTTCGTTCACTCTCTCTTTAATAGCTGCATTGGCGCAAACCGTCGCAACATACAGCTTCTTTGTCTGTATCCCGGTTTCCTTCAGTAATTCCTTTACATCAAACAAAGTCTTACCACTGTTGATTATCGTATCAACAATCACCACAGCATCATATTCCGAACAATCTACAGGAGTACGCCTGTCCGCATAAATAAATGTAAAGGATGCCGACATGAATTCCTCGGCAAAAGCCGGATATAATAGCATCGAACCGCGCAATACAAAAACAAAAAGAGTCCGTTTCGCACACTCAATTTCCGGACGAAGCTGATTAATCAATCTTTTGGCAAGCTCAAGTGAACATCTGCGTATCTCCGACGGCTGACTATTTGTCTCAAACATTAACGGTTGTAATAAATCCCTGATGTCATTTTCTTCCATTTCACTGACCATTCCTTCCTATATTCACAATCTACCCAACAACTTCCACAGTCTTCCCAACAGCTTCCACAGTCACTGTTCGCAATCTGCCCAACAGCTTCCACAGTCACTGTCCACAATCTGCCCACAACTTCCGCAGTCACTGTCCACAGTCTTCCCAACAGCTTCCACAGTCACTGTTCGCAGTCTGTCCTGCAGCTTCCACAGTCTGCCCCAAAAAATTTATAAGTTCTTTATCCGATACAGACCAAATGAATAACTCTCAGATTATTTTAAAGCCCCGTACGACTTTTGTCAAACAGGGCTCTAACTATTATACTATGTCGCCGTCCGGCCAAAAACATTCATAAAACGCCGCAAAATCAGTGGCTCCGGGTATTATCGTCACGCCGGAATGTTCTCAAATCTCTTTACTCCGCGCTTCTTCAGCCAGATGAACAGCAGGACATCAATAACCGCGACAAGCGCCAGACAGAGGTAACCGTAATTAATGATACCGACAGAATCACCGCAAAGCGCAAAAACGATGCCGAGAGGAATATAAAGCAGGAAGCCCGAAAACATTGATAAAAACGTAGCTGTCCCCTGCTTAACCGCAGCGGTTTCATTTGACCAGTCCATTTTGGGCCATATAAGTCCGCTCATCATACTGAACTCCGCATTATATACTACCATTGCAGTTACAAACAGAACTACAAAAAGCGTATTCAAAACACCGGGGAAATAAACCGTTAAAAACGCTCCAACGAGCAAAAGCGCCGAAGGAAGCGCAACAATCAGTGAAAACATAATCTTTGACCTGATTATCGTCCATGTTTTTAACGGAACACTTCTGATAATCCAGAAGGTCTTGCCCTCCAGAGAAATAGAAGGTGCCGCAATATCTGTCATGGATACCAGCCATCCCAAAGCTGCTGCTGCCAGAAACACAATCATTTCAGTCGGATCGCTCTCGGTTTCAGCAATGATGGTCTCCATCGCAGACGACAGTTTATCACGAAAAACAATAACCGCGACAGCAACGAACAGCGCAATTATCGATGATATTGCACCATTCAGGAAATATGTCGGTGAATTAATCAGTCTGCCAAACTCTCTCTTCAGAAGTGATGTTCCAACCTTTGACTGTTTTACGTTCTTTTCCTTGTAAGCCTTATGTGCCGCGCCCTTGTTTGCTGTCGCAATCCTGAAGAAGCTCTTTGAAAGCACATAATACATTGTTCCGAAAATTATCAGAACCGCTGCCGTAATTATCAGGAAGCTGAATACATCGCCGCAGGCTGCGTTACCGACCAGATACAGCGGATTCAGCGCACCGTCTATCTTCTCCGCAAAAGCCACGCTGTGCTCAAGAAGCTCGCTCAAAAGCTCCTGTGCCCTGAAGTACAGAACGTAGTAGGCAGCGACAAATACAAGGGAGAGAACTATAACCGCGATATTTGTATTGCTGGTCTTCATATGTGATGCAATAAGTGCTACAACCCATGCAAGTATACAGCTGAGAACCAGTACAAACAGTGCAATTACAAAAATTATCAGACATGCCGCAACATTTGAACCCAAACTTACATCCGCATTCATATTCCAGACTATAATGGTCGGAATCATTACCATTGCCGTAAAAGCCACAGAGAAAATGTACTCCGACAGTATTTTTGAAAAGATAATCTGGGCGGGTTTTATCGGAAGGGACAGCAGAAAATCATTGTCCTTCGCCTTGTAAAGAGTCGAATACGAATTAAAGACCGTTCCGATGATTCCGGCTGTCATAGCCATCAGAGACATATATGTCAGATAAAGCCATTCAAGATCCAGTGCAACAAGCGGTGCACACAGGTTATCAGCCAACATGGACATTATCAGTCCGACTGATGCAAATATCAGAAGGTATATAAAAACAACACCCACAATCGAAAGCCTTTTCTTACTCTTTTTTTTGCTGTTTTTTTGACTGCCAAATCCGGCAAGCATTTCATATAGCTGTTTTTTTATCAGTAATTTTACCATATTATTCACTCCGTCAATCGTTACTATTCACCGTTAATGTTACTATTCCCGGTCTGTCCAAAAACAATCATAAAGCACGCCACAAATTCAGTGGCTCATTCGTTTCCAAACGGAAACGGCTTTATTTCATGTATTTTGTCCGGCCTCCATCACATAACCGTTATAACGTTACAAGCAGGCTTGTAGTTATTGTCCTTTGGTTATGTGGCGAATAGTATCCGGTTAATCCACAAGCTCAAGGAATACATCCTCAAGCGACTCGTCACCGCGCACTTCATCCATGGTTCCGCTTCTTATGAGCTTTCCGCCCTTGATAATAGCCACCTTGTCGCACAGCTTCTCAGCCACTTCAAGCACATGTGTTGAGAAAAATACCGCTGTGCCGTTGTCACACAAAATGTGCATAAGTTCCTTTACCGTGTGGGCTGCCTTGGGATCGAGTCCGACAAAAGGCTCGTCCATGATAATCAGCTTCGGATCATGAATCAGTGCGGAGATAATGGCAAGCTTCTGCTTCATACCGTGTGAATAACCGCTTATAGTCTGCCCCAGATCATTCGTCAGTTCAAACTGGGTCGCATACCTCCTGATTTTTTCTTTACGTTCATTCTGTCCAACGTTAAAAACATCTGCCACAAAATTCAGATACTTAATACCGCTCATGTATCCGTATAAATCGGGGTTGTCGGGGATATAGGCAATCTGCTTCTTTACCTCAATCGGATCCGTCTTTATCGACTTTCCGTCTACATAAATTTCTCCCTGCTCAAACTGCAGTATACCGCAGCAGGACTTAATGGTAGTGGTCTTGCCCGCTCCGTTATGTCCAATAAATCCGTAAATCTCGCCGGGGGCAATGTGCAGTGACAGATTGTCAACCGCCTTCTTTTCACCGTAAATCTTTGTCAGATTCTCAATTCTCAGCATATTTATACTTATCCTCCTAATATATAAATAATATTCGCAATCCGCTTCGCTACTTGCTCATATAAAAGCGGCACTGCGTGCCTTACGAGGTACGGAGCTTGAACCCCGCATCTCGTCCAAGAGCACCCACCGCCTAAAGGCAGTGGGTTTTCCTGGCCTTTTATAAATACACTTTCTTTTTTTACTGCCTCAGTCAGTATTATAATCCACTATAGTAAATAATTTACAAACAAAATGTAAAAAAAAAGTAAACTTCATTATGCATGATGTTTACCTTTTTTAAAATCACGACACGGACAAAACGCATCCGGCTGTGAATATTCCCTTTTCATCTTCTGTATACCGGAAACAGGCTTTATCAGCGCTTATCGAGGCTTTATCGAGGCTTTATCAGCGCTTATCGGCTTCGCGACCGTTTTTTCGCTTGCCGATAACCGTATCTGTAACCTTGAACAGCATCGGATACAATGCCATAACCGTAAATGAAGAAACCGCATATCGTATACATCTTATCAAGTGAGGAAGGAACCCATCCTCCGCAAGAAAACTCTTTGAAAACGGGAGCTTAAGCCCTTCGCTTAATCCAAGGAATATTGCGAGTCCTCCTGCCAGTCGCAGCAAAGCACGCAAAATATTTTTTTTATTTTTGAATTTTACAAATCTGCTTTCAAACCAAAAAGCAACGAATACACCGATTAAAAGACCGTAAGCTGTATAAAAATCATTACTCGTACAGTAAAACCACCCCGGCAGTGCAAGCACACAGAAAACTGCCGCATAAACCAGATGATTCTTTATTTTCTTTTGCATCAGGCTGACAAATATCAGCATGACAATTCCCAGCAACCATCCTGCCAGAACGTCGGTAGGATAATGCACACCGACAAATACACGTGATAAACCGATCATCAGTAAAAATACAAAGGTAATATAATAAACCGTCTTCTTCTTAACCGAAAGCGCAAAGGAGCCTAATACAGACAAAGTATTTGATGCGTGCATACTCGGAAAAGAAAATCCCTGTACTGCCAGGTCATACATATCACCTGAGCTGTCAACTATTTTAAGACACTCAATTCTTCCCTTATGATCCATATACGGTCTGCGGCGAACAGCTATATTCTTAATCATTGGTCCCGCCACAACCGTCGGCAGGAAATTTGTCGCTATGTATTTCCCCTTTTCCTTGTCCAGACACCAGTAAATACCGCCTATGACAGCCACCAGCACCATTTCCTCGCCAAACATTGTGAAAAAAATCGCTATTGCGTTAATTATCGGGGTTGCAAAGCTCTGAAGCCATTCTATCAGGCTAACCTCCCAATCAAAGAAAAAAGTTGTCCCAGTCATTTATTTATCACATTCCTTTATTTATTATATTGTCCTGATATCTGCGCCTTAAACGATAATGCCGTTTTCATCACTCATGACCTCCGGGCCGGTATTCATGCTCCGTAAAGCATGTCAGCGTATAGCCGCCTTCAGTCTCTTCTTATCCTCATACATCAGCTCATCCGCACAGCTGAGCAGCACCTCAAACTCCTCATAGGTCTGACAGCTTCCGTCAACCATACCGATACTGAATTCAATCCTGAATACATGCTTGTTTCGATTGTTCATGTTTTCCGACTCGTCTCTGATTGCCTTCGTAAGCGTAGCCTTTTCAGCCTTTGACAATCCATCGCCTATAATGACAAATTCGTCACCTCCGAAACGGCACAGGAATACACGCTTTGTTACGGAACCGCACGACTTCTTCAGAACCTCCGCAGCATCCTTCAGCGCCTTGTCACCCACAACATGACCGTGCTTATCATTTATAAACTTAAAATTGTTCAAATCCATAATAAAAACCGTAACGTCCTGAAAACGCTGGCCTTCCATCCTGCGAAGTATATAATTCTCCATTCCTGCCCTGTTGTTCAGATCGGTAAGCGTATCAGTGCTGACTTCCTCACCCACGGTAATGGTGAATATCAGGATAATGCCGATGGCAAGACCCATCTGCGTGATGGACAGCCCATAAAACATAACCTGAAAAATACTTGCCACCGTTGGACAGAGAATAAAGTACAGCAGGGGTGCTATCGTTCTTCTCTTAATCTTGTTTGTAGCCGCCTTCAGTGCCTTAAACGTAATAACCGTTCCGTAAACAATATAGCCCCATGACACTCCCCAGTGCAGCCAGATACCTATTTCTCTGCTGTATATGTTGTTCTCGTCAATTGAAAAAACAAATTCCGTGAACGGGTTCAGAAGCAGTTCCACCGTGGCTATTACCAGCGGAATTGCAAATATTGCCTTCTGCTGCTTGTTGTAATTCAATCCGAGTCTGGAAAAAACATATAGAATCCAGATATAGCTGATTATCGTCATAGTCTCTATATTTCCCATGTTTGAAAGCACCAGGATAATTTCCCCGACAAATGACGAAGTCCCCAGAAAAATAACCGACAGAACATCACATATGCTGAATACAAGATTCATGTTCAGCATATACTCGAATAAAAGCTTGTCCGTAGAAAGATTGGCAGTAGCCTTCTTAAACGCAAATTTCAGAATCAGCAGAATTACTACCGTACAGGAGTTTATTTCAATATTATAACCTAACCAGTCCACTTCTTCACCTCGGATTATTTCCGTTCATGTACAAACAACCGTTGATTTTGGCGTTTTGCACCTGACGTTACTATTTTCAGCCTGTCGCATTACGACCACGACCGGGTGCATCGAAGGTTTTGCACCTGACGTTACTATTTACGGCCTGTCCCAAACGCATTCATAAGCCCTGCCCGCTACGCAGTCAGTCGCCGATTCGCTGCTTTTGGCTTATTCATAATTGACTCAACGTATCCGCAATTACCTGACTCCAGGATACACGTATTTACAGATTTTTTCAACATCTGATGAAAAATTATTGTTACTATTCCCGGTCGGATAACAGCTTTCTGTCAGGTACCCGCCGGAACATTTCACTTTAAAAAGCGTGCGCATCTGCACGAAGCATTTTTACTTTATAGGACGCAATTTCCCTATACAAGAAATCTAGGATTTTGATAATTTTGATCAAAATCCCAGACCCATTCAAGTTTCGCGGAAGTAGAGACCGTGACGCTCGAAAAAAAGCTTCATGCCGATGCCTATCAGCAAAATGATGCATTCATAAATACTAAACGTGAACCAGATGATGTCACCACCGAATACCTTGGGGAAGGTGGATATAACCAACGTGTTGATAACGAAGCTGCGCAGAACATTCAAGATAATTGCCTGAACGGAACGCTTTGTGGAATAGAAGTAGACGGAGATCATCGAATTGATACCGGCGAAAATAATGCCGCAGATGAACTTCCACATATTCTTGGAAGCAAACATCAGCGTGTCGCCCTCAGCACCGAATATTCTGCAAAGCGGCGCAGCAAAAATGATGTAAACCGCCATGCAGATTCCGCAGCCGATGACGGTAAACACAAGCCCGGCCCGGAAATAATAACGGATGTCCTCGCGACTCTTTTTCCCGTAGGCTTTCCCGAGAAGCGGCTGCAGACCCATGGAGGCCCCGAAGAAAATAGCCAAAGTAAATCCGGCCAAATACGTGATGACCGCAAATGAATTCACGCCCAGATCACCGAAATACTCGAACATGACATAGTTCATGGAAATGACCATCATGGGTGCGCAGAACTGACTCAGCGCATCCGGGATACCGCGGAAAAAAACCTCACCGCAAAGTTTCAGGCTGACCTTGAAGCGGTGGAAGAAAAGTTGACCTTTTCCAGCCGCATAATGCGAAAATGCGATTGCAAAGGTAACGACCTGCGCAATACCCGTGGCAATAGCGGCACCGGCCGTTCCCATCTGAAGCGGGAAAATGAACAGCCAGTCGAGTACCAAGTTTGTGACGGTTCCGGCAATATTGGCAATGACCACTAAGGATTGCGCTTCGTCCGTGCGGCAGAAGGATTGCAGGCATAAGGACGCCGAAGAGGGAACGGCAAACATTGCCCACCAGAAGATATAATCCCTAACGTAAGGCAGATAAGCATCGTCCCCGCCGCCTAACAATGTTGCCACAGTTTCAGGGAAGCCGACACCGAGCACCATCAGAACGAAGCCGATCACCACACTGAGCATAAACGAATGCATGAATGTAAGGTTGACATGCTCCATGTCGCGCTGTCCCATGGAGATGGAGGCGATGGTAACGCCGCCAACACTCGATAATAAAAACATGGCTGAGGCAATACTCACAAACGGAACGGCGATGTTGACGGCACCGAGTGCCTGCGATCCGGCGCCGCGGCCGACCAGAATACCGTCCACAACGGAAAGCATAAAAATGCAGGTTGTCGACAGTACGGCGGGGATCAAATTTTTAAACAGCTCTTGTAAGCGGGTAGGTTCTTTTTCCATGATCGTTTACCTCATAAAATATCGTTAAGCGTTACGATTTCGGGGTCAGCAACACGCAGCAGCTTTTGAGCGATCTCCTCGAAAATGGCCAGGAAGTGTTCAACGGTCGCTTTCTCGTAATGACAGGATGAATATTCGACCTCGGTCACGAAGTGTTTCGCATCCTGCTCATCGTAAATCGAGAATTCAAACATCGAGTCCGCGCCGTTGTTTTCTTTTTCCACAGGGAACGTCTGCGCAATGCCGTTGATCCGGTCAATGTTGAACATATCCTTTTGATAAAGAAAGATCGATTCGTACCGACCGTCCTTGGCGTCACTGACAAACGGAACGCTGTTATGCGCTATGCCGAAGGCTATCTGATCCTTGATATTTTGCAGATACTTTGCTAACGTACCGTCGTAATCGGGGATCGAGAACAGCGGGACGGAACGGATGAACAGCCCCACAGCGTTCATCTTTTCGGCGGAATCACGGGAGTTGCTGATCCACTGGATGAACGTGTTCTTCATGCCGCTTTCTTTGGCACATGTTAAGGCGTATACCGCCATAAAGAAAGCGTTTCCGCCGAAAGCGGCGATCGCGGCGTTTCCGTTGAAGGTCTTGTCGATCTGCAATTCCCGCCGGGCCCAAGCGCCGGGGAGAGAATCGCTTTCATGATCCGGCATGGGCAAAAGCACGTAAGAATTGCCCGCCTTCAGCTTACGGTAGCAGTCTTCATAGTGCGCGGCGGTATCCCGGTAATCATTCGAAGACATGTACTTTTCCAGCTCACGGGTCAACAGATAGTAATAATCCTCAGGCAGCGGCGTTTCGGGATCGCGGGCACAGTCTATGATCTGCTGCAGGAGCAGACCGATGGAGGTGCCGTCCACGACGGTGTGATAGATCTCCAGATAGAGGTACACATCGTCTTCCGTTTGAAAGACCATTTTGTGAACGGGGAGACCGCCCATCACGCTGAAGGGCTTTACAAGCTCGACCGCACGGGCTTTGAGCTCGGTCGCTGAAACGGTCTCGATCCGGACGTTTTCATACATTTCGGGCACGTATTTCTGCTTGAGCACGGAATCTTCGTCCCGAAAGACCACGGTATTCAGCGACGGATGGTGCTTCAGAACCTTGTCGACCGCCGCTGCCAGACGCTCAGCCGTGATGTCGTCGTCCATCTTGGCCAGCAGGGGCAGATTCCAAACGGTGGAGGACGGATCGAATTCCTGGACCTTTAACATACCCAACATTTTCGGTGAGAGGATCTGCGCGTGCTTCAGCGCTTTTCTGTTTTTCTCGTCGATATCCCCGTTTTTCCCCCAGACGTTTTCATCATAGAAAGCGCCGAGCTTTCTCGGTGTACGTAAGCGGTAAAGCTCGTTGACAGAAAAGCCGTACAGCTTGCATTCGCTCATCAAGATCATCGAGGAAAGCGAATCGCCGCCAATCAGATAGAAATCATCGTTGACACCGACGCGCTTTCTCTTCAATACCTTGGCAAATAGCTCACACAGATAGGTCTCAGTCTCGGTTTCGGGTGCTTCGTAATCGTCTGTGAAATCGTCGGTATTCGGCGCTTCCAGCGCTTTTTTAGCAATCTTTCCGTTCGGATTCAGCGGGAATTTATCCATCACCACATAATAGGTGGGAATCATGTAGTAAGGCAACCGCTTCTCTAAACGCTTCTTCATTTCTTCGGAGCTGTAAACGAATGCGTCGTCCTTTAAAAGCCCTTTTTCTTTCAGCTCATCGGCGATCAGATAGGTGCAGATGAACGAGCGGTCCTCTTCGTTAAATCCCTTGACTACGATGTTTTTGATATCCAGATTTTCCTTGATGGCGCACTCGATCTCGGCGGGCTCGATACGGTTGCAGTTGATCTTGATCATATCGTCCTTGCGGCCACAGACCATCAGGTCACCGTTCTCGTTGATGTAGCCCAAGTCGCCCATGTGGTAGATCCCATCAATAAAGACTTCCTTCGTTTTCTCGGGCAGATTGATATAGCCCCGCGTGAATTCGTTGAAGAAGCAGATCTCGCCGGTCTCACCGTCGGGAAGGCGACTGCCATTCTCGTCCAGAATCAGAATTTCCAGTCCT
>JAZLIK010000131.1:0-11795 GCA_045617345.1 Lachnospiraceae bacterium
AAAAGAAGCCCGGGCGTCCGAAGGGAAGCGGAAAGAAGCCGGCTGTCCCGGAGCAGGAAGTCCCTCCTTCAGACGGAAAAAGGAAGCGCGGCCGTCCGAAGGGAAGCAAAAACAAACCAAAAACTGTGACGGATTCCGGCACCTCAGCACAGCAATAAACTGTGGCATCGGACGGAAATATTGCATCAATCGGCGGCAGATAGGCCGTATAGTCTCACTGATTGGGAAAGTTGTATTTAATTATGATATAAAGACTTATAAATAGAGATTGGCCAAACTATGGAAACATAGTGTCGCAAAACATTGAATCTACGGTTAATAAACTATGATTGTCATGTTGCAATGATTTTTTATCATTGCAATTTTTCTTTTTATACAGGCGAATGAGAGGATTGAAAAGATGAAAAAAGTTGTTGTGTTATGTATTGCATGTTTATTAGCGATTATTTGTATTCCTCAAACGAAAGCAATATGTGAGGAATATACATACGACGAATTTAATCGTGTGATTTGTGTAGTATATGATAATGGTGACAAAATCGAATACGATTATGACAAAAACGGAAACATAGTAAAAATCCGTGTCGAAATAATAAAGCCTGAAGAAACAGAAAATGAAGAAGACCATAATCAGGAAATGAAAGAAGAATCGGAAATTGTACCTGAAGAGGATTCTGATCAAAGTAAAGAGAAAGAATCGGAAATAACAGGTCAAGAATCAGGTGAAAAAAAGGAAGAAAAAACGCCTGAAGTATTACCGGAAGATATTTCCGGTGAGCAGTCCGACGAAGATACAGGTGGAAATACCGACAAAACAGCAGAAGAAGAGTCCGAATTTATAAATGATGATAAACAACATCATAGTGAAGATATTTCTCAACAGTCAGAAGAAAAAACAGACGCAGAAGAAACAAATGAAGAGAATGCGAAGAATGAATCTGGAGATGCTGATGAGGATGAGAAAACTGAAGCGAATGAAGAAAAGAGTGATAATTCAGGTGACAGTCGTGTGGAACGTGAAGACTCGGACGACAGCGGAATAAATGAAGAGTATAAAAGCAGTGGGGACAATACATTTGACAATGATGAAAACGAAAAAAATGATGGTAATATTGAAAAACAATATATGAGTGTTGAAAAAATAACGAGAATGGTAGAAGCACTGGCAACGAGACTACAGAATATATTGCCTTCTGAGATGGGAAATCAGCTTATATCACAGCTGGCATCAGAAAACATTATTACATATTTATCTGTTATCCCTAAAACATCAAAAATTACAATTGCATATAGAATGATTACAAATTTTATAGCACAGAAAATTAATAGTGTATTTTTAAATAGCAAAAAAGTGACGATGGTTCAAAATATTGTTAATTATTTTGACAGAATATATACGCAGATTATGATGCGACGTTTAGAATAATTATTTAAAATATATTTAGTTAAGGAAAAAAAAGAAAAATGAACAGATTATATATTTCAGGAAAAATTAAAGAATTTTTAAAGAGAATTGTAGCTATTGTTTTGATAGCTACGTTATTGCCGTTAAGTGAAATTTCAGAATGTATCAGTGTATATGCAGAAGAACCGGTGAAGAATGCAGACACTGAGATTCCGGAGAATAACAGTACATATGCAGAAGAAATGGTGAAGAGCGAAGGAGTTGAGAATTCGGAGGATAGCAATGGAAACAAAGATAAATCAGTGCAGAATACAGACACCGAAATGTCAGATGAAAAATCAGAAGAAGCAGAACCGAAGTTGATAACGGAATTAAACCAGAAATCAGAAGAAGGTGCCGACAATGAGGAAATTAGTGATACCGGATTAAATGCGGATAATTCAAATATAGATGGTGCAGAAAGTCAAAATGAAATTGGTACGAATTACGAAAACAGTAATTTGATTAGTAATAGAGAAACAGAGAAAAGAGTTTTAAATGAAATCGATACAGAAAACGGAGAGCAGATGGCCGTCACAGGCGAAGAGAATAATCTGACAGTTGGGACGCAAATAAATACAAATGAAGCAGAAACGTCAAGTGAGCATGCCGGAATAATCGGTGCGGGAGATTCATTTTCGAATTTATCATTGTCTGTTATGGGACAGCTTTGTGATGATGGTACTGTGCGACTGTCATGGGATGATATAGGCGTTGAAAATGCATGCTTTCGTGTAGAGCGAGATGGTGTATGCATAGCTGAAACGAATGAGGTTACATCCAGGCATATATTTGATGATATCACTACTGAGGCCGATGCATGCTACAGTTATAAAGTACAGGCATATATTGTTGACAATACAGGTGATGGTAATGAAGAAATATCATCTGATGATACTGATATGTGCCAAAACAAGCGGATAATCTGCGAAAGCAGTGAGGTAGTACTTCAGATGCCATCAAATCTTGTTATAAGTGGAGATTATACGTTAACAGAGAATATGACGGTATATAGTCTTACTGTAAATTCAGGCACCCTTAATCTAAACGGATATGCATTAAAGGTATGTAAAAACTGTGCGATTAACGGTGGAGCGCTGAATTACAACAAGGGTGCATTGTATTGCTATGGAAACATGCGCGTTGAATACAATGCGGTCATGTATATGGAGCGTGCAAGTGATTATCTGTATATTCAGGGGTCATTGTATCTTGGCAGCTACAGAAACAATCAGCACTATCTTACAAATGGAATTATTGAATCCTGTGGTGACATTACAGCTTATTACAGCTATAGTGCGACAGACTATCATAAACTGATTCTGTGTGGTAATGATAAGCAGAATATCAGGCTTGAAAGTAGTTTCAAATTTAATATTGTTGAAAACAGAAATTATTCTGAAGGTGGTGTTGAATTCAGCAAATCAGAGTTCTGTTTTACATATCACGGAAGCGAGGGGCAGAAAATATATGTAAACGGAGCTGAGGCATTATATCCTCAGACCGTTAATTCGGATATAACATATGAGGGTGACAGAATTCTTATAAACGGTGATTATGATTTGAACGGGCATACGGTAATCATAAACGGGAATCTGTATGTTTCAGGAGGAACACTGACAGTAGGCAACGGAAAACTCGTAGTAAATGGTAACCTGAAGGTGGTCGGATATTCAAACAATGGCATATCTTCTGGGGATAACTGTGGATGCGGAAGAATCTGTCTGGCGAATGAAAATGGAGAGATAGATGTAACTGGCGATTTTGCCATTTATGATTCGAGAAACAGGGATGCTTATAGAAACATTGTTTCATCAAGAGAGGGTTTTGAATTTGGAGAAGGGGTTGTCAGGGTTGGAGGCAATATGTCAATAGACTGCCAGAGATATTACAACGGTATCTATCCTTCACTAAGACTAAACTCTATGAATGCAAGGCTGTTTGTTGATGGAAATTTCAGCATTGGAGGAGGCTGTTACGTTAATGTAACAAACGGTTTGGCAGAGATAAAAGGTAAGCTGGTATGTTATGGTAGCATGTACGTAAATTGCATGAATTATGAATCGGCGGAAGATTCTGAAAATCCCGCTCCTGTTATATGCAGAGAATATATTGTCGACAATCTAAAATCAGGCGTGGCAATTGGTGGTGATGTGTCACTTGGTACATCTGCAGAACTCAATGTTGCAAACGGATATATGATCGTTGCAGGTAATACCGATAATACAGGAAGACTGCGTATCGGAAATGCAAAATATATCGGGGAGGGTGACTTTACGGCAAGATTTGAAAGCTCACCTTACAATTATGATAAGATATATCTTGATAATGTGGTATCAGAGCTTGTAGTAAATGGAAATGTTACGATAACAAAAAATGCACGTTTGCAGTCACTTCAGGGTATAATGACTGTAAGCGGAAATCTGAATGTTAATTCTGATGGAAGGCTTGAAGTGGGTAGCGGAACTATCAGACTTGCGGGAAATCTGACCGGAGCCAATATTCTGCTTAGCGGATCAAACAGACTTATTATGACCGGAGAATCAAAACAGATAATCAGTATTAACTACGGCTCTTATTTGTCGGTGCTTGAACTGCAGAACTATTCGGAAGATGGGGTTTATTCAGAGGACAGAGTTACCACAAATGAAATTATTACGAACGGATGCAGAATCACATATGGTTCAAATGCCGGCATAGTGGGATGGACCTTAAATGAGGATGAAGTGTTCGAAGGCGATCTTGTACTTACTGACGGTATACTTGACCTTAATGGACATTCACTTGAGGTTACCGGTGATTTGATTCATTCTGCGGGAAAAATAATAATTGGCAACGGTCGACTGACTGTTAATGGTGATTACAGAATGCAGAAGAGAAATGTTTCATCCGAAGGTAAATATTCATATTCTGACGGAAAAGGAATATTGAATATGGTTGATGAAGATGGAACAGTGAGTGTTCTGGGAAATATGGTTATTTCAACTTCGGCAAACAGTAATGGACAGCTGACGGCAGGAATAATCGATATCAAAGGCAATTTTGACGTTTTATCTCTGTACAGCAATCTGTTTTACCCGACAGGGACAAGTGTTGTAAGGTTTTCCGGAAACACTGAACAGAGGATATCGATTAACGCGTCGACCAGCTATGCACGTTTTAATAATGTTGAAATAACCAATAGCAGTGAAGACGGTGTGGTATTTGTCACAACGCCGCTTGTTGTTGGATTAATGTCTGATAATGGATGCGTGACAAAGGGATATATTCAGATTAACGGAAGTACATCATTTGAAAATAATAGATATTCAGGTAATGTATCCATCCTTCAGGAAACAACAATTTCAAAAAATCTGATTATTGAAGGAGATATGAATGTAGATGCTTACAGAGTATATCTCAATTCGGATATAACAGTAGGCGGTAATTTTTCACTCCCCTATGAATACTGCTATGTTAACGGAAAGCTCACAGTTGGAGGAAACATAATTGTTGGAAACAGAAGCTATGCAGATTTGTACATATATGGACAGGTGAGTTCTGCAGGCAGTCTGTTAATAAACAATACGAGTGCGAACAATTCTTCATATGTATATATTTACAATAACGGGTTGCTATCTATAGATAAAAGTCTTAGTGTTGGATACAGGGGATATTTTCATGGAAATTCAGGAACGGTTAAGCTGAAAGGAGATTTGTACGTCAATAACGACGGACTTCAACTTCAGAGCAGCAATGTCTTTGTTTTTTGCGGAGATTCAAAACAGTCGGTAAATGTGGTCAATGCATCAAATTATTTTGCAACAGTTGAACTTCAAAACTACAGCGAGGAAGGAATATATTCTGAGACGATATTCCGAAAGGATAAGCTGATATCGAACGGCTGTCGTATTTCTTATAAAAATGTTGAAGGACAGGAAGGCTGGACTTTGGAAGAGGATACCGTATACGATGGTGACCTTATGATTCTTTACGGAAATCTTGACCTGAATGGGCATACACTTGATGTAACCGGCAATCTGGTACTTGCAGACGGCACTGTTTCGGTAGGAAACGGAAAAATAAATGTTGACGGTGATTTCAGAATTCAGTCGGCTGTAAAAAAAGATGACGGTACTTACACATATGGTAAAAGTACCGGATATCTTGAAATGTCAGATACAGACGGACATGTTACGGTTAACGGGAATTTTTATGTCACATCGGATATCGGCATGTCAGGACGAATGACTGCAGGAACATTGGAAATAAAGAAAAATCTTGTGTATAGTGCTCCAAATTTCTATGGAAGCGGGTCGTTCAACGTACTTCTCAGCGGTGAGTCCGAACAGCGTGTGAATTGTTCTGCAAGGTTTGCAAATCTTGAACTGCTTAATACATCGGAAGAGGGTGTTGTTTTCGAAAGCAGTGGTTCGGAATATCCCATGGTAACTGGTGTAGTAAAGGGAAATAACGTAAATACATCGGGATTGCTTGGAATAACGACATCTACATCATTTGGTGATATATTTAACGGTTCAATAATCCTGACTTATCATGGAAGCACGCCTTATTATAATGATATTTCTCTCCTTGGGTCACTTTATGTTAAAGATAACTATAGTTCATACTGTTATCTGTATGGAAGTGTTAGTGTTGGAAAAGACCTGATAATAAGAGATGGTCAAACTATATATGTGTATAAGCAGTTGAATGTGGATGGGAATGTTGACCTGTATTCAGGATATTATTCAGCTAATTTGTATATGCAGAGCAGTACAAATGCGGAGATAAAAGGTAATGTAATTATTAATGGCGATAGTGGATTTACTGCATATAATAATTCTAAAGTCAGTATTCTCGGGGATTTTAAAGAAACGGGCTGGAATTCGTATGGAGCGAATTTTGCTGCAGGGACACTAATTTCGATAGGTGGAGATATCAGTATACATAAAGCCGATACCTGTAATGAGACATCCACAGTTATTCTTACAGGTGACAGGTCACAGACGGTAGTGATACCTTCGGGCTTTGCATTTGGAAATATTGAAATAACTAATACAAGCAGTCAGGGAGTGTCATTTAACAGAACGTTTAATCATAATACATTTAAGGCCAATGGAAATAACATTACCTTTGGAAACGGAGCTGTTGTCGGATGGACGCTTGAGAGAGACGAGATCTGGAATGGAGATCTTGTAATCAGTTCGGGAACTCTTGACCTGGCAGGACACAGACTGGTTATAGAAGGCAACTTTATTCAGGAATACGGGTCAGTGAAAATCAATGGTGGATGTCTTGTGGTCAAAGGCGATTACAGAATTCAGCATGTGGAATATGAAAGCGTAAAGGGCGAGTATTCTGAAATAACGGGTTCTGATATTATTATAGTGCCGAAGTATTCTTCGGGTAACGGAAGGCTGTATATGGCTTCCGTTGATGATATGGTTGTGGTATATGGCGATTTTATAACAAACAGAACAAAGGCCATGTCAGGAGAACTGAAATCAGGTACGCTTGAAATTCATGGAGATTTTAAGCAGACAGGGTCTGTTGTATTTGATACAACGGGTGATTTCTGTCTGTATTTTGCAGAAAACAATTCTGAGTTAACATCAGAAGGTTCATGTTCTCTTCCTATACTTCAGGTGGCCGATGGGAATTCTCTCAAACTGAATTCCTCTGTTACGGTAAAAACGCTTTTACAGGGTGAAAACATAAATATTACGGGAAACGGAACTCTTGCGCTGGCTGATATATCAAAGATTGAAGCAGAACGCATGAGTTGTAATTTGTCAATTACGGGGAACTGTACGCTCGAAAATTCCTTGACGTTAAGCGGTGGTTTGAGTGTTGGAGCAAAGCTTACATTAAATGCAGATCTTAACGTAAATGGAAGTGTTTCAATCAACGGAAACAGTTCAGTATACGGAAACCTGGTTCTGAACGGACATAGACTCAATTGTACAGGTGATTTAGTTGTTAATACATATGGAATACTCAGTATGACAGATGAAAATGACTATGTTCTTGTAGGAAATTCTTTCAGAATGAGTTCGAGACAGGATCACAGCTCTTTACTAAAGGCCGGTAGTCTTGAGGTACGAGGCGATTTTACACAGGACAGTTATAAGAATTTCATTGCCGGAGGAACGCATAAGACGATACTTGCCAGAAAAAAAAGTCCGTCAGGACTTGAATATATCCAGACAATTATATTTAGTGCCTATGCAGGACAGACCAGATTTAACACACTTATCCTTAAGAAAGCGATAAATGATTATCAGTTCAGAACATCACCGGAATCTGTGTCAAATGAGATCATATATGAGATTGACGATCTTGAAGTTCCGACATCTGTTACAAGGATTTCGGCTGAAAAGATTACCGAGAAGAGTGTTGTACTTGTATATGAAGGTGCTACTGATAATAACGGTATTGTCGGTTATGAAATATATAGAAATGGAAAACTTATCGGAACAACAAGTAAATTAAAATACACGGATAAAGGAGTATCTCCTGAGAAGAGGTATACGTACACTGTTTTTCCGTTTGACGCAGACAGGAACAAGGCAGTGTCATCACCACAAATGACAGTAACAACAAAAGCAGATACTGAAGACCCGTCAAAACCGGACGAACTGTTTGTAGAAGCAAGAACCGGTTCATCAGTGACTATCGGATGGCAGGCGTCAAAGGATAATATAGGAGTATACTCGTA
Source organism: Lachnospiraceae bacterium (assembly GCA_045617345.1). Lineage (GTDB taxonomy): Bacteria > Bacillota > Clostridia > Lachnospirales > Lachnospiraceae > RUG11977. The sequence continues at coordinate 8,145 of JAZLIK010000131.1, forward strand.
TACAGTATATTGTAACGGTGAGCCTGTTGCAGAAAATATCAGGGAACTTAAATACAAGATTGGAGGGCTGTCAGTCGGAAATCTGTATTCATTTGCGGTTTCAGCTACCGACAGTGCCGGAAACGTGTCTGAAATCAGTGAGTCTATTGAATCGGTAGTCCATCTTCCTGAAATTCTGCGTGTGGTTCCTGCTGATAATTCGGTTGTTGGAGGTACGCAGGTATCGCTTGATATGTATTTCAGAAAAAACGGAACAACCGCAAAGAATACGGTTACGCTTGAAATACACAGGATAGACAGAGCTGACAGCAGCGATGAAGAGCATCAGGAAAATACAGAAGATGCGGAAATATACACAGAGATTGTAAAATCAAATTTAAACCAGAAAATCAGCAGTAACACGGAATATATGACATCATACCTGTGGGATATATCAGATATTTCAGAAGATGGTGAATACTGTATTACGTACATCCTTACTGATGAGGACGGAATAAGCACTTCGAAGAAGATAAATATCTTCATTAACAGGGAAGCCCCTGAGAACCCCAGAAATGTTATTGCAATATGTAATGACAGCATAGTAAGGGTAAGCTGGGAGCCGTCAGTCAGTGAGGATTGCGAAGCATACTTATTATTCAGAAGTGAGGGCAATAATGAATATGAATTAATAACAACAATCAACGGAAAATACATCACGGAATATACAGATAATTCAGTAGACGTTGGAAAAACCTACAGTTATTGTTTGTCAGCAAGGGATGTTTACGGATATGAGAGCAGAAGGGTATACTCGGAAAGCATTGTTATAGGAAACGATGAAAAAAAGCCCGAGATAAGGTCATTTAGTCCTTCTACAGGAAAGATAAACGGGAACTGTAGTTTTTCAATTGTAGCAACGGATAACAGAAAAGTAGCTTCAGTGGGAATCAGATATAAAAAAGGAGAACCGGGAGAAGAGTCTGAATGGGTTGCGGTAACAGAAGAAGGTTCAACCGGTACATTTACATATTCTTTTGATACGACAGTACTTGAAGATGGCGTATATACGTTTGCTGCATTTGCAGAGGATGAAAACGGAAACAGGAGCGAGGACTGTATCAGAAGGTACGAAGTGGATAACACGGGAATTGCCGCACTGATTATTTCATGTACTGAAACAACGTCATCCTATGCCCGTTTAGAGTGGACAGATGCTATAGAAAAAGATTTTGGTTATTTTGCGGTTGAGGAATATAAAAGCGGAGAATTTATAAGGATTGCGGAGGTTAAAAACTTCCTTGGCTTCAATGCGATAGGCCTCGAAGCTGAGACCACTTACCGATTCAGAGTGGTTGGATATGATTTGTTGGGAAACAGAGGAGAAGTGTCAGAAGAGGTGACAGTAAAAACTCTTAAGGATACGGAAGGTCCGGTTATATCAGGATTGTTACCGGTATCATCGGCATTTTCTCAAAATATTGATATCAGGGTTCTTTTAAGTGATAATCATGCTCTTGATTACTGCAGTCTGTTTATATCATTTGACGGTGAGAGCTTTGAAAAACTCGCTGATGTTGATTTGAAGAATTCAGGAAAAAAAGGCGAGGCGCAGTACAGGCTTAACGTAAGCAGCCTGGAGGAGGGAACTGTATTCATTAAGGCAGAAGCCTATGACAGAAGCGGAAACAGAAACCTGCCTGCTTCTGATGGTGGTGATATTGTTAGCATCTATGAGATTGACCACACCGCACCTGAAAAAATGATAGGTGTTGAGGTGGTTAATTCAGACGGCTTTGCGGAACTTGCATGGGAGAATCCTAATGATGATATATCGTGCTTTATTATTTCACGTGCTGATAATGATAACGGAATATATTCAGTGATTAAAAGTGACTGCAGGACGTTGAATTTCTATGATACTGATGTTGTGCCGGGGAAGACATATCTGTACAAGGTTGCGGCAGTTGATGCGGCAGGCAATATCGGAGCATACTCAAATGATATTTTTGTCACGATAGAGGCTGACAGAACAGCACCGATAGTACATGGTATAAGCCCGGCGGATTTGTCAAAGGTAGGTGTAAACCAGACATTCCGAATATTGGCTGAAGATAATGCCGGATTGGCTTCTGTCAGAATGGAATACAAGCTTGCAGGTTCAACAGACAGCTGGACATTGATGGAGGAGAAAAAAAGTTCAGGAACACTGAACTATACCGACATCAGATGGAATACTGATGGGATAGCAGACGGAATATATTCTGTGAGAGTACGGGCTAAGGATGCTGCTGATAATGACAGCAGTCTGTTTATACAGAAGGTTGAACTTGACAGAACGGCTCCTGAAAATGTCAGAATGACAGCCGACGGCGGACATTTTAATATATCAGTATCGGCAGAATGTGAAGCGGAAGATACTGACCATTATGTTCTTGAAAAACGTGAAGGCGGAGAAGAAACATGGAACATTGTGGCGCAGTTTGACGGCAATTATACTGATACGGATGTGATTCCCGGAACAACATATGTATATCGCGTAACAGCAGTTGATGCGGCAGGAAATGTATCAGAGGCATCAGAAGCAGTTGCGTGTGCGGATTCTATGGATGTTATGGCACCTGTAGCCTCACTTCCTGAAAATTATATGTCTTATACCGGAATGGAATTATGTTTTGATGGCGGGGACTCATATGATAATGTCGGAATTGTAAAGTTTGCATGGACATTCGGTGACGGAGAAACAGCATCAGGGGCAAGGGTTGTACACAGTTATTCCAAAGCCGGAGAATACAAGGTAAGTCTGACCGTCACTGACGAAGCCGGAAACAGAAATACAGAATATTCGTTTGTACGTGTTCTTGACAATGACGGTATCAGCAGGACAAAAGTTCGCGTGGTGGACGAATATGGCAGTGGAATACCCTATGCGGCAATCTATGTGAAAGATTATGGCGCAAATCGTTATGTGACAGAAGAAAACGAAGATGAAAATGCCGGAGTACTGTCTCTGAAAACTGACAGAGACGGATATGTGGACATTGTAGGTAATGCGGGTACATATATGCTGGCTGCATATAAGACTGAATATATACCGGACGATATAGAAATAATACTGAAAAAACATGAAGATACTGAGTATACTCTTAATCTGCGGAAGGACGAGCTAATTGTTGGAGGCATTACCGTAGAGAGAATGGACCTGGCACAGATGAAAGAGGCAAATGTCGATTTCTCTGATAGCAGTAATTATAATACATATAAGTTTAAGGTTACTCTTTCATTTATCAGGGATGAAATACCTCTCGAATATCAGTACAACTACATCGGAACACCGGGTCCGTTATATCCGTGTGATTATGATCCTAAGCCGGGACAGGGACCGAGTGGTGGAAGCGGAGGTTATCCGGGACCGATTATTGTGCCGATTATTCCTGATGAGGAAGAAGGCGAAGAGGAACCAATCTTTGCTTATATATCAACTGAGCAGACTATTTCGTGGATGAAGGACATGTATAAGGTTTCTCTTGAAATCCTGAATGCTGCAGACTACAAGTATAAGCTTGTTAACACTACTGCCAAACTGAATCTCCCTGATGGGGTTTCACTTGCCGCAACAACTACAGGACAGTCTGAAACGATTGATCTGGGTACGGTTGCAGGACAGGAAAC
>JAZLIK010000132.1:0-23418 GCA_045617345.1 Lachnospiraceae bacterium
GCTGAAATATGGAGTTGCTTTTTTCGGGAAATTTGTTGAAGTAGAACTTGGGTAATCAATTCATGAGAGCCGTTTGTGAATATATTTTCTTGGAAACTGTTCCATGACGGAGAGCGTAGAACAGTGTAACCTCAAAAATAATGCACTATACTCTACCCCACCAAGCTACAGAAGCGCCAAGATGGTGGAACCTGGGGCTTTATGGGACGAGAAGACGGTGATGAGTACAGGCTTAATTTAGTGTATTTCAGCAATAATTGTGCTATAAATAACGAATCGGTTAAATGGAATGGTTTTCAGTGTAATGAGTATTGCAAACGGAAATTAGCATATGGACATAAAATATATGCGGAAGATACACCGGAAAATAGTTTCTTAAATGTTATGAAGAGTGTTGCTGTTGACGGTGGAATTGAGGCTGTGTCAATCCCTGATGGAGATAAGGATAATATTCGCCGCCTTGTTACTGACGGATTCTGCAAAGAGGTTGATGGTAAGATACAGATCAATGCACTTATCTTTACCAAAGCAGAAAGCAAAGAAATCCAGGAATACTTAAGAAGTTTGCCGGATTATAAGAGACTCCGGGAAGGAATGTTCGAACTTATGGGTAAGACTAAGCAAGTAATATCGAAATACAGCGTTCCATATCTGGAAGAAGATTTTGATTATTATGTTGCAATGTCAAATGTGAACAGACATATAATGGCAGCTTTATGGAAGGATAAAGGTCTGTACAACGGAAACAGTTGTCAGTTTTGTGCGCTGATTTATGAGTAATTAACTGAAGCATCTTCTCAATTGTTAATTGAGTGACATATGATAATCCTAATGATATGATTCTTTTATCGTCAACAAAGGAGAAATTTCATGGATATTGGTAATAAAATCAGGGAGCTAAGAATCAAAGCAAACTATGCCTGCGAGGAAGACTTGCAAAAATTTGAAGAACAGGGTATTGTAGTAGTGGTTGTTGAAAAGGAATAAATTGCGTCAGAACGCTTTGAGTCAGACTGTGAACGGTAACCGGTAATGTCGAGTGACTGATTTTGTGGCGTGCTTTATAAATGTTTTTGACCGGGAAGTGAATAGTAACGGGTGACGGGAAGGACAAACATTTTACGCTTGACAGAAAACTGATAATAGTATAACATCTTAATTGAGAATTGTTCTTAATAAGGAGACCGGATGGAGAGAAGAAATACAATTCAAAAGGGGTTGGTTCTTAATGCTGTAGTAAAAATGCATCGGCATGTTACTGCAGAGGAAGTCTATGAATTTATTAGGACTGACTATCCGACAATCGGAAAAGGAACAGTTTATCGGAATTTGGCTATATTAGCAGATGAAAATAAAATAAAAAAAATTGAAATTCCCGGAGGCGCGGATTGTTTTGATTTTACTCTTAAAAAACATTATCATGTCAGGTGCATAGCTTGCGGGCTTGTATCTGATGTTGATATGGATGAAATAAGGGAAATTGAATCATTTATGCAGGATAATCACGGAATGAAAATCCTGGATTATGATATTACGTTTAAGGGAATCTGTAAAGAATGCCAAAAGAAATCTGATGGGAGACAAATATGATGGACAAGAAGGCTATGTACAAATTCAGTTATGGATTATTTGTGCTCACTGCAAAAGAAGGCGAAAAGGATAACGGATGTATTATAAATACTGCTATACAGGCTGCCTCAACCCCAAATATGATAAGTGTTTGTGTTAATAAAGCTAATTATACTCATGACATGATTATGCGAACAGGAATCTTTAATGTTTCGATAATAAGTCAGCAGGTTAAGTTTGATTTATTTGAACATTTCGGATTTCAGAGTGGCAATGACCTTGATAAGTTTGCGGATTTCAGCATGTGTAAGCGCAGTGAAAACGGGTTATTTTATATAACAGAAGGGACCAATGCGTATATTTCGGTCAGGGTTGATAAAACTGAGGATTTGGGTTCTCATACAATGTTTGCGGGAGTGGTCACAGATATGGAAGTGTTAAGTGACTACGCTTCCGTGACATATGATTATTATATGAACAGTATTAAGCCTAAGCCACAGCAAGCAGGCAGGACATCGGATGGACAGACTGTTTGGAGGTGTACCGTATGTGGTTATGAGTATGTAGGAGATGAATTGCCTGAAAACTTTATTTGCCCTGTTTGTAAGCATCCTGCATCAGATTTTGAAAGAGTCAATAATAAATTTTTAAATATTAAGGAGGAAACTAAAATGGAAAAATGGGTATGTCCGGTATGCGGTTATGTACACGAAGGAGCTGAACCGCCGGCTGAATGTCCGACATGTCATGTCAAAGGTGATAAGTTTACAAAGGTGGAAGGCGAATTAAAGCTCGCAGCAGAGCATGAGTATGGTGTATATTCCAAGACTGTTAAGAACAATGCAGAGATTTCTGATGAAGATAAAAAGTTTATTCTTGAGCAGCTTAAAGCAAACTTCAACGGTGAATGTTCAGAGGTTGGTATGTATCTTTGCATGGCAAGAATCGCCCATCGTGAGGGATATCCCGAAATCGGTCTGTACTGGGAGAAGGCAGCCTACGAAGAAGCAGAGCATGCAGCTAAATTTGCAGAACTTCTTGGCGAGGATTTAGAGCCTAATATGAAGGCTGCTACAAAAGACAACCTTGCATGGAGAGTTAATTGCGAGTTTGGCGCTACAAAGGGTAAATATGATTTAGCCCTTTGTGCAAAGAAGAATAATCTTGATGCAATCCATGATACGGTACATGAGATGGCAAGAGATGAGGCCAGACATGGAAAAGCTCTCGAGGGACTTCTTAAGAGATACTTTGGGTAAGTATTGTTCATGAGAGTAATTATTGACATATAGTTGTATTTGAGAAGAGAGCGGGGGGTGACTTCTGCTCTCTTGGTATTTAGAATTGTTCATAGCGACCGGTTGGGATGCCTGAGCAGAACCCTTGAAAAAATTGATGAACAGGGTAATGAAGCAGGGTTGTCGAAAAAAAATTATGGTTACTATTCACCAATGATGTGTGGTGAACTTTATGGATGTTTTAAGCGGGAGGGCAGAACGGAGAAAGAAATGAGAACATCGGGAGCTATTTTTGAACTGATTATAAAGACGGCAAACGAAGACGACAACATTCTGGCTGTTTATTACGGCGGCTCCGGAGCAAATCAGGCAGTTACGCCCTTTTATGCAAATCTTTTCCCGATGAATCCTATGATTCTTTCCGGAAGGTAATCGACAGCCTTATAGAGCTTTTCCTGCATGCGGCGCATTATGTGTCGGAAAATGCAGGACTTACTTATGATGAGCATGATGCAGAAGGACTTAAAGAGTATCTTTGGCAGGTGAAGAACAACGGGTACCGGTATTAGTCAGAGAATTTCCGTAAGTCGGACCGGCTTTATAATTGATGTGCCGACAGAGTGTGATTTTTAACAGAAAACTGAGGTATGCAAAGTAAAATACGTTCAGCGGGACTCTGTGAGGATGCATTCACATTTGCATGTTTTTTGTTGAGCGCAGAGACCTAAAATGATATAATCGAAAGGGGATGCATATGGTAAGGGAAATAAAAGAAAACGAACTTAATGAGCTTCTGGAGCTTTATCTGTTTCTGCATGAGGATTCGGTGCCTGAAATGACTGAACACCTCGAAAATACGTGGCAGGACATAATCCGTGACGAGAATCATCATATTTTCGTGAATGAAGCAGACGGGAAAATAGTGTCATCGTGTGTCTGTGTGATTATCCCCAACTTAACCAGGGGAGTTCGGCCTTACGCTTTTGTTGAGAATGTAGTTACCAGCGAGGCATACCGTGGCAGAGGTTATGCTACAGAGTGCCTGAATGCCGCTAAAGAAGCTGCGATGAATGCGGGCTGTTACAAAATGATGCTTCTCACAGGTTCAAAGAAAAAAAGTACGCTGGATTTTTACAGAAAAGCAGGCTATAACAGTGATGACAAAACGGCCTTTATACAGTGGTTGGAGTGAGAGAGAATAAGATGAGACAACGAATTTTCAATATTATTCAGATTGGGAGCCGAAGCGACCTGCCGAGCAGAGCTTTTGACATGGCTCTTGTTTGTACTATTGCACTGAATATTTCGGTTACTTTTCTGTTAACCTTCAGTGAATTAGAAGAATGGTTTACATTCTTTTCGGTAATCGAAGTTATTACGCTGATTCTTTTCAGTATAGAGTATATTCTGAGAGTGGTTACCGCAGATTTTTTGTACCCGGAAAAGAAGCCTGCTATGGCAAGAGTACAGTTCATTTTGTCATTTGAAGGTATTATAGACCTTCTGACCATACTTCCGTTTTTTGTGTTTAACGGATTCGGTGCCTTCAGACTCCTGCGCGTTGTCAGAATCTTCCATGTGTTCAGGGTGAACACAAAGGTTGATTCATTCAATATCATTACGCTGGTAATAAAAGAAAAATGGAAGCAGGTGACTTCTTCTGTTCTGCTGATTTTTATTTTTATGCTGGCGTCATCGCTTGGAATGTACGCTATTGAACATGAAATTCAGCCGGATGTTTTTAAAAATGCTTTTTCGGGCATGTGGTGGAGCATGTCAACGCTGCTGACAATAGGATACGGTGACATTTATCCGGTTACGATTATCGGAAGGATAATGGCAATAGTTATTTCGTTCCTGGGTGTGGGACTTGTAGCTATTCCTACAGGTATTATCAGTGCAGGCTTTGTGGAACAGTATCAGTACAAAGCCGTAATGCAGAAAAAACTTGTTGATATCAGTGAAATCGGGGAAATCAGAATTGACGGCAGGAATCCCTATCTGGGGATGACACTTGAACAGATTGAAAGCAGTAAAACGCTCAAGGTTCTTCTGGTACTCAGAGGTGATCTGAAGCTGATGCCGTCAGAATCACTGAAGACTGAAGAAAATGATATTCTGGTCATAGAGTCGGGACGAATCGTCAAAGGAAAAAGGAAATGACACAGACTGTGAACAGTAACTGTGAACCGGCCCGGACAGTCCGGGAACAGTTATTACCGTCGATATGATAAGCAACGGAAAAGCTGGCACAGATGACATTATAAGTAACAGAATAGCAAGTTTTGACATATATTTGGATAAAATTGAATAGTACGTGTTATTATCTCATGTTATAATCTTTCTGAAGGTGGTACGAAACAAAACAGTCGTACCTGAACGGTTGAAGTCAGACAGCAATTATGATACGGCAATTGGATAGGCTTACATAATGATTTGACTTCGAACAATAATTTGATACAAGCGTCAAAAGCATGTTATTTTTCGTCAAGCCTGTTTGTAAGAATAATGGACTTTATGGCGCCGTAATCATAATTTAGGAGGATTTTTTTATGGGAATGAAGGAAAGACCCGAGGTCATTGCACTTGACAATGGCGGAAAGTACTGGGAGCATGAGTATGAGAAATTTTATCTGAAGACATATGTTCCGGAGACAGATATTGACGGTGAGGTAAACAATTACACATTCAGAGCTCCTCTTTTGCTTGTTTTCGAAGAAAAAAAGCAAAGTATTGAGGATGCCGTTGCTTTTGCGAAGACAAGTGGATTGCAGGAAATAGCATCGGCTGTTGATTCAAGTGTGCTGTTTGTATATCCGACATGTGACGGCGGATGGAAGAATGCCACGGAAGAGCTGTATGCCGACCTGATTTCAGAGGTAAAGATGGACCCCAGATACAAGGACGGCATTGTTGAGATTACGGATTTCTTTACACGTGAGTTCAAGGGCTGCTTCGCAAGAGGAGCTATTTTCAGAGCAGATATTTACAGCTTTGGTGAGTCTGCCGATTATGTGGCAAAGAATCTGCTAAAGACACTGAACGGTGAATATCTCTGGGGACCCGGCGAGATTACTCCCGCTATGTGTTCAATGCAGAATCTCAGCGTGATTCCGAATGTGGAGCGCAGAGACATTGCAGTGCTTAGTGTTGGAAATTCCGATGAAATCAACGCTGCGTTTGAAGGCTGTGAGAGTCTGCTGATTAAAAAGGAAGCCGATTACAGGGCTGATTTCAAGGCCTTTGTACGTAAATTCAAGATGTGGTGCGGCAAGATGGAGATTGAGCCGGATTTTGAAGCACTCGGAATGAAAGAAGATGTCGGAAACGTTACTGTTCAGACTTCACCTGACAACCGCGGTCAGTACAAGGATACAAAGGAACACAAGGTAGGTTATTTTGCATACTATAACAACGATACATTTGACAAGGGTCCGGCACCTCTTCTTGTAGGTTTCCATGGAGGCGGAGATTCTTCGATGTACCTGACTTTCGTGGCAGGCTGGTGGGAGGTATGTCATAAGTACGGCTTCCTGTTTGTTTCGCTCGAGAATCATCAGAACGTTACGGCTACAGAGGTGGTTGAGGTTATTGAAGGCTTGAAGAAGCGTTATAATATTGATGAGAAGAGAATATACGGTACAGGCTTCTCAATGGGTAGCGGAAAAACATGGGATATGTATCAGGAGTATCCGGAGATTTTTGCCGGACTTGCACCCGGATGTGCCATGTTCCCTGTCAGAAACAATCCGTTTGGAAGAGATCTCGGAGACAAGCTGAACACCACAGTTGCGGTTCCGTTGTTCTATTCGGCGGGAGAGCATTCACATGTACCCGAGCTTCCGCGCCAGGCTGAGTCGGCGGTTGAAAGAATCAGATATGCAGCCGAAACGAACAGACTGAAGAAGAAGTTTGACAAGCTCAGTTACGATAAGCAGGATGAATGGGAGAATCCTTTATGGGGTGTTTCGGGCGACAGAGTCGAGGTCATTCATGATGATTCCAGAGACAGCGACCTGACCATCAATTACTATGACAGTGAAGACGGTGTATGCCGTACCGCATTTGCAAGTGTCAGCGGACAGATTCATGAGTTCAGACACCATACTGCCGAGAATGCATGGAAGTTTATTTCACAGTTCAGTAAATAAATATCAGTTAAGCTTTTTTACTGCAGGCGTTGAATAGTAACTTTGTTCATTCATGCCTGCAGTTTTTTGCAGCCTGCGAGGAGTAACGGGATGGCCGGTACGACTTGTTAAAATGTTACTATTCACAGTTGCGTGCATTATCACCCAACTATGGAGGCTGGACAAAACACATGAAATAAGCTTTCAGCTGCGTAGCAGCGTCTGACTGCGCAGCAGGCAGGGCTTATGAATGTGTTTCGGACAGACTGTGAATAGTAACGTCAAAATTACTTCCCCCCTTTACTATAGCGGCTTTATGTGCTAAACTGACAATGAAGGTGCAGGGGATTTACAGCTATAATTCGTGACCGGACAAAACCTGTTCACAAGCTGAAAGACAACTAAATGCGGAGGCCTTATGAAGGGTATTATTCTTGCGGGCGGATCGGGTACAAGACTTTATCCGCTGACGATGATAACAAGTAAACAGCTGCTTCCGGTGTATGACAAGCCAATGATATATTATCCGCTGTCTACACTGATGCTGGCAGGTATAAAGGATATTCTGGTTATTTCCACACCGGTGGATTTGCCGAGGTTTGAACAGCTTCTGGGAGACGGAAGCCAGTTCGGAATCAGTCTGACGTACAAGGTTCAGCCGTCGCCGGACGGACTTGCCCAAGCATTTATTCTGGGCGAAGAATTTCTGAACGGAGAGGCCGGTGCCATGGTGCTCGGAGACAATATTTTTTATGGAAACGGGTTCGGAAAAATTCTGAAAAGTGCTGCCGAGGATGCGGAAATAAACGGCAGAGCAACGGTGTTCGGCTATTATGTCTCAGATCCGGAGCGGTTCGGTGTGGTTGAATTTGATGACAACGGACATGCCGTATCGATTGAAGAAAAACCTCAGAAGCCGAAGAGCAATTATGCTGTGACAGGCCTGTATTTCTATCCGAAGGGAGTTGCTGAAAGGGCAAAGACGGTGAAACCGTCAGCCAGAGGTGAACTTGAGATTACCACACTCAATGAGATGTACCTGAATGATGGACTTCTTGACGTTCAGCTTCTGGGCAGAGGCTTTGCATGGCTTGATACCGGAACAATGGACAGTCTTCTTGAGGCTGCGGATTTTGTTCAGATGATTGAGAAACGTCAGAGTATTACTATCTCCGCACCTGAAGAGATAGCTTATAAAAACGGATGGATTGATAAAGAAAAGCTTCTGGAATCTGCATCACGATACGGGAAATCCTCGTATGGAACATATCTGAAGGTAGTTGCGGAGGACAGAGTCAGATACTAAAGGTGCGGTTTACGATTACAGCTGCTGACAATTAATGTTCCGGCGGCGACTGACTGTGTAGCAGGCAGGGCTTATGAATGGTTTTTGTCCGGACTGTGAATAGTTACTGCCCACGCCGTACCGGCTGTGAACGGCAATCGGGAAAGAGGTGTAAAATGAAATTTTTTGTAACCGGAGTGAATGGGCAGCTCGGACATGATGTTATGAATGAGCTGATAAAAAGGGGACATTCGGGAACAGGTTCTGATATACATGAGAAATACTGCGGGGTTGATGACGGTTCTCCTGTGACAAGGGCCGATTACGCAGGTCTGGATATTACTGATGTGGAAGCGGTCGAGAGAGTTTTAATGAAGGAAAAACCGGATGTGGTGATCCACCCTGCGGCATGGACTGCGGTAGATATGGCAGAGGATGACGACAAGGTTGAAAGGGTTCGTGCCGTAAATGCGGGAGGTACGCAGAATATAGCGGCTGCATGCAAAAAACTGAACTGCAGAATGATTTATATCAGTACAGATTATGTATTTGACGGTCTGGGAACCGAACCGCGTGACCCTGACTGCAGGGATTATAAGCCGTTAAATGTGTACGGTCAGACAAAGCTTGAAGGAGAGCTCGCCGTCAGCACAACGCTTGATAAATATTTTATTGTCAGAATCGCCTGGGCATTCGGGCTTAACGGTGGTAATTTCATTAAGACGATGTTAAATGTAGGCAAAACGCATGATACGGTACGCGTGGTGGACGATCAGATCGGAACGCCCACGTATATGTTTGATCTGGCGAGGCTTCTCGTGGATATGAGCGAAACAGACAGATACGGGTATTATCATGTGACGAATGAGGGCGGATATATATCGTGGTATGATTTTGCTGTCGAAATATACAGACAGGCACGAATGAATGTAAACGTGATTCCGGTATCAACTGCGGAATATGGGCTGTCAAAAGCGGCAAGACCGTTTAACAGCCGTCTTGATAAGAGCAAACTTGTAAGAAACGGTTTTGTTCCGCTTCCCGACTGGAGGGATGCGCTGAGCAGATATCTAAAGGAATTGGGGGATGAATTATGAGAATAAAAGTTCTGCTGGCCGGTAACCAGGACACTATTTTCAATGATTTTTTTATGCATACCGATGAGTCGTTTGCCTGTATGTCGACTTCTATCAGACCGATGGACATGAAGCTTCATTTTCAGGTATTTGAGCCGGATGTGTTTGTTTTCTGTCTCAGCGGAAATACTGTGGCCGACTCTGAAAATATCTGCAATGCGAAGAGATTTTGCGATAAAATGAATACGATTATTGCTGTAATCGGAGCAGATACAGATATAAAGGGACTGAACCCGATTGCATTAAAATTTATCGATCTGACACTGATGAAGCCGATTACGATTCGAAAAATTCAGGAGAGTATCGCACAGGAGCTTGAAGAAAGAGAAGCAATGCTTCAAAAATTGCTTGAGGAAAAGCGACAGAAGGAGGAGGCAGCCAAAAAGGAAGAGAAGAAGACAATTCTTGTGGTTGACGACGATCCTGTGATGCTCAGAACCATAAAACACTATCTTGAAGAAAAGTATACCGTGGCTACCGCACCTTCCGGTAAATTTGCCCTGAAGTATCTTGTTCAGAGAAGAGCGGACATGATTCTGCTGGATTACGAGATGCCGGAGCTAAACGGTTCAGAAGTGTTCAGAGCAATAAAGGACGATGAAAGCATAAAGGATATTCCGGTTGTGTTCCTGACGGGAATAAAGGACACAGACATTATCAGAAGTGTGCTGGCAATGCAGCCGCAGGGATATCTGCTCAAACCTGTTGATTATGACAGGCTTCACCAGACTATTGAGGGTATATTGTACTGATATAATGAGAAGGGTGTTTGCGACAGACTGTGCAAAGGTAACGTATGAGAAGGGTGTTTGCAACAGGCTGTGCAAAGGTAACGTATGAGAAGGGTGTTTGCGACAGGCTGTGCAAATATAACGTATGAGAAGGGTGTTTGCAACAGGCTGTGCAAATATAACGTATGAGAAGGGTGTTTGCAACAGACTGTGCATGGTAATGCAGTGAAGAATGTGGGGTTGATGTATGGGAGTAAACGGAAACGGCGACGAGATGATTAAACTGACGGATATTCTGAGCATTGAAGAATTGAAGCATGCACAGGAAGCTGCCTCCAAAATGGCACGAGTTGCGGTTATTATTACCGATGAAAACGGGAAACCTGTTGTTGAAGGAACGAATTTTACCGATTTCTGCGGGAAATATTGCCGCAAATCGGAAATCGGCAGAAAGAAGTGCGAGGAATGCGATATGATGGGAGCCATATCGGCTCTTGATCAGGGTAAAGCCGTGTATTATTACTGCCATGCAAATATTATCGAATTTGCTGCGCCTATCATGCTGGAAGGACGGATAATAGGAAGCTTTATCGGAGGACAGGTGCTCCTGAATCAGCCCGATTACAATAAAATACGAAAAACTGCGAGAATTCTGCAAATCGATGAGGAGGAGCTGGCAGAGGCTGCATCAAAGGTGCCTATACTGCCCAAGGCTGCGCTGGAACGGTGTGCGGAATTTTTCTTTGATTATGCGAAAAGTCTGTCAACTATGGCAATCAAGTCATATACCGCTATCAGAGAAAGCAGGGAAGCTCTCAAAGCGGCTACGGCAAAGACGGATTTCCTTGCAAATATGAGCCACGAAATCCGTACTCCCATGAATGCGATTATCGGCATGTCTGAAATTGCTCTGCGTGAGGAGATGTCGGGGAAGGCACGGGAATATATCAGACAGGTCTCGAATTCTGCCGAAATGCTTCTCACGATAATAAACGATATTCTGGATTACTCGAAGCTTGATGCGGGAAAGATGACAATAGTTGATTCTGATTATTCACCGGCGGCGCTTTTAAAGGATGTAGGAAATATTATTATTAACCGAATCGGTAACAAGAATATAGAATATATTGTGGATATCGATCCTTCCATGCCTTCGGAACTTGTGGGAGATGACATCAGATTGAAGCAGATTCTGGTAAACCTTATAAACAATGCTGTGAAATTTACCAACGAGGGGCAGATAAAGCTGAGCCTTAAATACAAGTCTGTAAATGAAAAGAACATTTTGCTGCGCTGTGACGTATCGGATACCGGAATAGGAATAAAGAAAGAAAATCTTGAAAGACTGTTTAATTCATTTGAACAGGTTGACAGTAAGCGAAACAGAAAGGTAGAGGGAACGGGTCTCGGTCTTGCCATTGTAAAAGAACTTGTAGAGGCCATGCACGGAAAAATCATGGTTGAAAGCCAATATGGCAGAGGCTCCACATTCTCTTTCGAAATTCCGCAGGCCATAGCAAACTCAGAAAGACTTGTTAAGTTTACGGATGAATGTCCCAGTGTTGTCGGCATGCTTGTTCATCCGTATTTTAAAAAGCAGATCAGAGTGGACATGGAACGAATCGGAGCCCAGTATATCGATGCCGAACTTGAGACCGCAGTGGGAATCTTTGACGGTCTCCATGTGGATTACGGTATTATTGATGAAGAATTAACAGGTGATATTTTCAGACAGGTAACGAAAAATCACACTCATACGATATTTTTTGTTATATGCGGCGATACTTCGAAGGATTATTCGGACTTACCAAATGTCCGCGTACTGAGAAGACCGGTAAATATCCTGAATCTGGCAACCGCTGTCATGAATATCGGCTTTGACGGCGGGGCTGAGGAAAATACTGATTCGTCGCTGGATTTTACGGCTCCGGAGGCTGAAGTTCTGATAGTCGATGATAATGAGATTAATCTTTCGGTTGCCGCGGGACTGCTTGAACCGCTTGAAATGAAAATTGATACGGCCGAAAGCGGATTTAAGGCGCTTGATATGGTAGCGGTAAAGAAATATGACATTATTTTTATGGATCATATGATGCCTGACATGGATGGAATTGAAACCGCCGGAGAGATACGTAAAAAATATCGGGAATATGCTGAGGTCCCGATAATTGCGCTTACAGCAAATGCCCTTGCCAGCAGCAGGGAAGAGCTTTTGATGAGCGGCATGAATGATTTCGTAGCGAAGCCGATTGTTCTGGCTTCAATATGCAGCGTTATAAAAAAATGGCTTCCGAAGGAAAAAATTGTAACTGCCGGGACAGCGGACAACAACAGACACAAGACTGACAGGGACGAAGACCGGAAGAACAGTATACTCGATAAACTTGATTTCCTGAATACAAAGCTTGCGCTGGACTATTTGAAGACTGAAAAGCTTTACATGAAGGTTCTCAAGGATTATTACCAGATGATACTGGCAAAGTATGACAAAATATCCGAATGTTTGAAATTCGGAAATATCAGGCTGTATACCGTTGAGGTTCATGCATTGAAGAGCACATCACGTCAAATCGGTGCCACGGAGCTCGGTGATATGGCTGAAATGCTGGAGGCAGCAGGAAAAGCCTCTGACACCGTAAAGATTGCGTCAATGACAGGGGAAATGCTGGAAAAATATCTTTTGCTGAAAAAACAGCTTGAACCGTTTTTTGGAGAGAATCCGGAAAACGGAGCCGATACCGGAACCCGGACTAATGGTTCTGCTCTGACGAAGGAACAGGTTGAAGAGAAGCTGGATTTGATAGCCGCAGCGATAGATGAGCTGAATCTGGATGCAGCCGAAGAAGCAGCAGATGAACTTGCAGAAAGTGTGCAGGAAGAGGAACAGGCCGAATTGGCTGCAGAACTCAGGGAAGCACTGGTAAATATGGACCTTGACAGCTGTACCGAAATTCTGGAAAAGTGGAAGTCAGTTGTGAAACAGTAGCGACTGACTGCATCTTACCTGAACAGTACGCACTCACCGGACTTTCTGTATCTGTCGGCAAGTGCCTGCAGGTTTTCGGCGGTTGTGCTTAAGGACGGCGCGAGACAGCTCATGCAGAGAAAATCTGTTGAATTTCTGGATACAAGCTTCATATATATGCCGATATCGTCGGCACGAAGCTTCTTCCCGCATGAGCGGCACGCTTTTGATGAGGTATCGTATTTCATGATTTAACAACATGAGCCCGTACTATAACGCAGTCATGAGCCTCAACTACGGGATGAAAACGTTCTGAAAATACTCCGAGGTCGCTGTCTTCCCAGACATCATGCAGACTGAGTCTGATACCGGAACCGGTCGAAATACCGAGATCCCAGAACTGAAGCGACATTTCACGCTTGTCATCTGTCAGGTTGAAAAGACCGATTGCGAGATCTCCGTCAGACAGTACCTTGACCAGAATAAATGCTTCGTTTGTCTGGAACCACTGCGGCTGAGGGACTACCATATAGCATCCTCTGGCTTCTGCATCCTGGTTTATTGCAATAAAGCCTTTGTTAAGCAGTATTTTTTTGATGTCATCATTTGCTTTACGGATATCACATCCGATCATGAGCGGAGAGCCCATCATGCACCAGAGGGCAAAGTGAGTTTTGTATTCTGTGATGGTACATCCGCCGATTTTACCTATAAAATCGTTATTACTTCCGCCGAACATGCCGACGACAAGCATATCCATGTCATTGTGGCAGAAATTTCCGGTATAAGCAGCCTTATCAATCTGTGATATGGCTATATTTTTTATTGAATTCCAATTGTCCTGAATATCACCGGTAGAACGGTACATGTGTGCACCCGAGGAACGAATCCAGTTATGCACGTTATCAGCACCCCAGTTGCAGGCTGAAAAAAGAATATCACGGCCGCAGTTTTTCAAAGCCAGAGACATACGTCTGTACAGGAGCTCACCTTCCATTGAAAGGGGCTTATAACAATAATCATATTTAAGAAAATCCACGCCCCACGAAGCAAAGAGGGCAGCGTCCTGAAATTCATGCTCGAAGCTGCCGGGATGACCTGCACAGGTGTTTGTTCCGGCACAGGAATACATGCCGAACTTCAGTCCTTTACTGTGAACGTAATCAGCCACTGCCTTCATACCGTTCGGGAATTTTGCGGGGTCCGCAACCAGATTGCCGTTCTCGTCGCGATCCTTTAAGCTCCAGCAGTCGTCAATAACAATATATTCGTAACCTGCGTCCCTGTAGCCTTCACTGACGAAGGTATCGGCGGCACAGCGAATCAGTTCTTCGTTAATATCCCATGTAAAGGTGTTCCATGAATTCCAGCCCATTGGCGGCGTCATAGCAATACTGTTCATGTTGTAGTCCTCCATCAGTAGATATAATTTTTTTTGCGCGGTATCAGAGAAGATTCGTCATCCGGTCGTTTGTTATCGGATTTTTTTAAGTAAATAATGAATGCCGTAACTGCACCAATGATAACAACCGAAGCAATAATGATGGCACATCCCATAAAGAATTCTTCGGGAAGAATTTTGATGACGGGATCTGTGGTCGGACTGAACAGCCAGTCGTCATTGTCAAAAACCACCTTGTGAAACAGAATGAAAATTCCGTCAAAGTTGATGATACATGCCAAAAGGAGCAGTATCGGGACTACAACGGATGTAATGGCACATGTGCGCAGAAAACGATACTCCTTGAAATAAAGCTTGTAAATAAACACCGGGATAATAATAAGTGTTGATATAAGTCCGGTAATATATATGATGTTAAATATTACCTTTACCTCGGCAAAATGTGACAGACCTGAGGCGGAAGCGGTAAGTGTGGGAAACTTCAGCTCGCCGGTAAAGAAAGGACTGCAGTAGTCAATCAGTGCGTTGTAATTGAGCTTAATTTCGTCTGCTCCAAGGCCGCTGGCCGCTTCAATGTCAAGCCAGTCGATATTCCAATAATAAAATGGTCTGAAGTTCAGCGCAATGGCAAGTCCGATGGCGACGAGACTGAAAAAAAACAGAATGCCGATAACGGGATCGAGCCAGTTTACGGATGGTTTGCTTTCATACGGAATTTCTTTTTTTGACATGGTCAGCTACCTCCTATAACTGTTCTTCGACTGAAAACTGCTTCTGGTAGGCTCTGGGGGAAATTCCCATGCGTTTTTTAAAAATGCGCAGAAAATTTGAGTAATCGTTAAAGCCACAGTTTGAGGCCACCTCGTTTAGCGGCAGGCCGACCGATATGAGCTCCTTGGCCTTTACTATTCTGCGGTACAGAACGTAGTCATACACGCTTCGGTTGGTATATTCGTTAAAAATATGCATAAGGTTTGAGGTGCTGATGTTGAAATGGGCTGCTATTTTTTCAACGGTCAGATCCTCGTGGAAATGCTGGTCGATGTATGAAATAATTTTGTATTCGGTTGTGAAATCCGAATGTGTGCGTGGTGTCGTTTTTGAGGTGTTTTTCGTATGCGCCACAATATTCAAAAACGGAATGATATCGGCGTAGCAGTTGATACGTCCGAGAGGGGAGGTATCCTGGAGGTTTGCCTCAATATGCGAAAACAGCTCTCGTATAATCGGAATTTCATTGTCTTCAAGCGTAAAGCAATAACCCTCGGAAACTCTTTCGTTTACGAAGGCGGCAAAGTCAAGAAAACCGCAACCGGCACGTTTTAATGACTGCGGAGTTATGTAAAGAGATCCGCGTTCGTATCGCACGGGATCATTTGATGCAATGATTCCGTGCATGACAAAAGGCGGAAGTATGACAAGCTGCCCCGGCTGAAGCATATACAATGTATTATTGACGAAAAGCTGTGGGTTGCCGTGCATGATTACAAAAAATTCATAGTTATCGTGACAGTGCATCTGGTATGGTGTGCATTTTTTCTCTACCTTCCATTCGGCACTGAAAAATTCACCTGCGGTGTCATTTTCGTTAAACATTTCAGACATAAAAATCGAATCCTTATCCGCTCATTTTTCTGCGAAAAATGGCTACTTTTTCGTGTTTTTGCGGTCAAAAATCCGTAAAGCCTCATTCAAGCTTCGCTTGATGAGGTTTTCGATTTTCTCCCTTGTTATCATTATATATTCAATTGGGGGAAGTATCAAGAAAAATTTGCAGAAATTGCATACTTTGTTACTGAAACTATTGCATATAAAGCAAAATTCTATGCACGTATGTCAAATCCGTAGGTGACGGTATGCTCATATGCCGGTTCGCCCGACAACACCTCTTCCATTGATGCACGTGTGTCGGTTCTGAGTGTGAATTCCGAAGTCATGTCGAATCCTTTCTGTGAGAGCGCGTCCGAAAGCTCAGCCACACGGGTCGAAAGGAGATTGCATGATTCATTGTCGTTACAGAAGAATTTCAGTGCGAGATGACCGGCATCAAGCTTCATATGAATATCTGTAGGTCCAAGGTGCTCCATATCGAGATGGAGAAGAACACTTTTTACATCATCCGGTGATGATATGCTTCTTCCGTTCCTGAAAACATAGAGTTCACCGTGAGCTGAACCGGAATCGAGCTTCATGGGAAGCTGTATGAACGGCAGAACATTATTTACGGTATCCATAAACTTTATATTGTCCGATGGCTTCGATAATTTGGACGAAAGCTCGGTAAGCCCGTTTTTATCGGCCAGTTCTTTCATTTTCTCAAGAGAAGAAAGAGTTTCTTTATAATACTCGTTGACGGAATCGGCATCCTTTATGTCGCCGGGCTCCATGGTGAATTTTTCTCCGAAGGCTTTTTTTATCATTTCTCTGAAAACAGGAGAGCCCTGAAGCTCACGCAGTACGTCGGAATCTCCATGCGTCAGCTCCGGTTTGATTTCATTCAGTATTTCGGAAGCTTTTTTGCCGGAAAAGTCATAATCCCTTCCGGTAATCTGTTTCATTGTGTCTGCAAGAGCCTGAGCATCCGATGGCGAAGGAGGTGTCGAAAATGAAGACGTCTTTTCGGGGACGGCTTCGGAAGCATTATCGGCGATTGTGCCGGGCAGGCTTTTATCATTGACGGAGTCCTGACTGCCGGATGCGGGGCCGGATGTAACGCCTGAGGATAACGATTCGCCTTCGGCATTGGTAAGTTCTGCTGTGCCGGCTGTGTCAAAGTCGGGAGACATGATATTACGGACAGTTGTGCCGGTTTGAGGGTTTGCCGCCTGCGGAGAAATTGAAATTTCGGTCTGCCGGGCAGCCTCTGCGGTTGACACGGATTCGGAGCCTGCTTCTGAAATGCTGCCGGCCTGCGGTTCAGTAAGTATATCTATCAGTTGTGCAACGGTTTCGGAATCGGAGGCGTTTGGCAGATATTCGGCAAATGCATCGGCGACGTCGCCGATCTGCGAAAGGAGACTCTGACTGTTGTCTATGTATCCCTGAAGCTGGGCTGCGGTAAAATGCGTTACGGGGATATTGTTTTTATTCATCAGCACGAGTGTGGATACTGATGCTTCGCGGAAGATATTGCTTTGCCTGATTAAATTATGCAGATTGTCGGTGCTGACAGACATCCGGTTTTCAAGAAGTTTTCCTGCAATCATGATGTTTTTGGCTGAGGCGGGAAGACCGGCCTGCTCAAGCGCTTTTGAAATGGTTTCGTCGACACCGGAAAGCACGGCATCGCTTAATCGCATACCTGAGGCAGATGCAGAAGAGCTTTCGGCTTCGGACCGGGCGGACTGCGTTTTGGAGGCTGTCCCGTTATTTATGTTGTACTGCATACTGTTAATACTGCTGTCTGATATAATCATGAATTACCTCCTGAAACACCTGTTTTGTCCGGCACTCACAGTCGGATAACAATATCCGCGCGACCGAAAGCAGACTTACGCCTGTGTCAATTTTTACATGACCGGGAAGGGTATTTATTGTGTACAGTTTTATGATAATCCAATAGTATAAAACATTCAAGGAAAACGTACTGTTCTTTATGAATGTTTTTTGACCGGACAGCGAATAGTAACTTGCATTTACATATTTTTTTAACTATAATATGATTACGGCATCAAAAAATGATGACGTATTTTGATCATTCAGCGAACAGTAACAGTTAATCAGGTCTATAACAGGGGGATGTCGGTATGCATAAGGTGGGGGACAGTCCTTACCGCAATGCGTTTTCTGAGTTTGCGTCGACGATGGACGCAATGGAAAAGGCGTGCGATGAGATTGATAATGTGCTTATAAAAACCGATAAGATGGACGAGTTTGCCATAGTAGACACGGGTCTGAAAAGTACCCAGAATACACTCAGAAAGGATTTATTTAATTTTCTTCTGTATCTGACAAGTCATACTGACGGCATCGAGGATTCGGAAATGGAGTTCCTGTCTGTATACATGGACAGGGATCTGAACAGAGAAGAAATCAAGACGATTATCAGCGAGGAAAAGCTTCATTATGATGACTTTCCCAAAAAGATACCGACGATTATCAAGGCTGCGGTTGAGGCTGATAACTATATTTTTATGAAAAGCGGTACTGATGAGAACCCGGATGTATCGCCTCTTTTTGCGGACTTTTTTGAGACCACGGGTATTTTTTTCATTAACCTTGCCAAAGAATCCGATGCGGAAAGCGAGTCAGGGCTGGCCCAGTATGTCGTAAACATTCGTGATTACATAGCCTCGAATTCGTATGTCAGAAAAGAAAAGGCCAGCAAGAACAGACTGCTGTCCGATGATGAAAAAAAGGCTGAGGCAGCGGCAGCAAAGGCGGAAGCCGAAGCGAGGGCGGCTGCTGCGGATCTTGCGAGAAAGGCGAGACTGGAAGCACTGCTGAATGAACTGAACAAGCTTACCGGACTGGAGGCTGTTAAAAAGGATGTAAATTCACTTATAAATCTTGTGCGCGTAAATCAGGAGAAGAAGAAGAGGGGAATAAAGACTGTTCCCGTATCGCTTCATCTTGTATTCTCGGGCAATCCGGGAACCGGCAAAACGACAGTGGCACGAATGCTTTCAAAGATATACAAGGAAATCGGTCTCCTTTCAAAAGGACATCTTGTAGAAGTGAATCGTGCGGGTCTTGTAGGTGGGTATCTCGGTCAGACGGCTCTCAAGGTTGAAGAAGTGGTTGAAAGTGCTTTGGGCGGAGTACTGTTTGTGGATGAAGCATACTCGCTGATACACGGAGGACAGGATGATTACGGACACGAGGCGGTTGACACACTGCTGAAGGCTATGGAGGACAACCGCGAGGATCTGATTGTAATATGTGCAGGGTATACGGGACTGATGAATGAATTTCTGGCGACAAATCCCGGTCTGAAGTCCCGATTCAACAAGTTCATTTATTTCGGAGATTATACGGCGGAGGAGCTTCTTGATATATTTGACGGAATGTGCAAAACCTATGACATGGCATGTACAAAGGAAGCTCATGAATACGTAAAGCAGCATTTTGCCTTCAAATTTGAACACAAGGATGAGTCGTTTGCAAACGGACGGGCAGTCAGAAACTTTTTTGAAACGGCATTGCAGAAGCAGGCAGACAGAACTGTTCAAATGCTTGACCGTGCCAGCGATGAGCTTCTGTCGCAGATAACTCTGTCGGATGTGGAAGGCATAGACTGAGAGAAGATTTACTGTCTGTTCTTATCGCGCAGCCTGACTGCGTTTCTGGCACTGAGCTTTCGTTCCTCGTCGAGTGCGGCATAGTGGCGTCTTGTCGTATTGACGTCCTTATGACCGAGAACGTCGGCTACGAGATATATGTCGCCTGTCTCACGGTAGAGGGATGTGCCATAGGTACTTCTCAGCTTATGAGGGGTGATTTTTTTCAGTGTGGTCACGTTTACGGCATAGTTTTTCACCATGATTTCAACGCTTCGTACTGTGAGGCGTTTTTTTTGCGCAGAAAGAAACAGTGCATCCTCGTGACCGGCTTTAATATCTGTGATGTTTTCGCGTTCGTCAAGATAATCGGAGAGAGCGTCCCTGACTTCACTGCCAAAATACACGTATGCCTCATAGCCACCCTTGCGCACAACCTTGATACGCTCGTTTTTGATATCAACATCCCTGATATCGAGTCCGACCATTTCACTGACACGGATTCCGGTACCGAGCAGCAGCGTCATTATGGCCAAATCCCTGATTTTATTGCGGTCATGAAATTTTTCGGCGGTTTTTGTCATGTTTTGAGGACCGTTTTCCACCACATCCAGAAACTGCGCTACTTCATCATTGTCAAAACGGACAATTGCTTTTTCATGAAGCTTGGGCATGTCCACCTGAATCGGAGCGTTTGTATCGATTATCTGGTTTTTGTACAGATAATTAAACAGGCTTCTGAGAGCTGACATTTTGCGCTTAATGGCAGTTGCGGAGTTAAGCCGTTCACCTGCCTCACCGTCGTCACGAAGCTTCAGATACTCCATGTATTCCTCTATGTCAAAGGCCTGAAGGCTGCTTAATGCATCGGCGGGGATGTTTTTTATCGGCATGTTCCGGTACAGCGGATTGTTCTGCTGTAACCACTGAAAAAATACACGCAGGTCATTGGCGTAGGCGAGACGGGTTCTGGCACCTGTGCGCGGCTCAATGCCCCTGAAATAAGTGGTTACATATGATGGAAGCTCCGCAAGGAATTCACGAAGTTTTTTTGTATATTCTATGGTTTTCTGTTCATGATATGTTTTATTCTCCATGATATACTCTCCGGCAAATTATTTTATGAATCGTTACCATTCACGGCCGGGAAATAATAAACGCAAGCTGAGAGCCTGCTCTCAGACCTGCGGACATTATTATCCGACTGTGAATGTGTTTTGGACAGACTGTGAATAGTTTCTGTGAATCAGCGTCAAAGTATCGGCGCATGCAGGCTTACGTTTATTATTACCCGACTGAGTAACTTTGTTTTTTACTTTATAGGAAATTACGTCCTATAAAGTAAAAAATTATACAGTCCGGTAAAACAGCTGCCATGATTTATCGTATCACAGTAGCTGTATTATTTCAAGAAATGTTGCTGTTCACAGGCTCATTGAGCTGTGCAGCAGGTCCGGTTATGCGCACGACAGTCATAAAACGGCAACTGCACTGTATTATTTGAAAACGGATACTGATACCGCGGTGTCAGATTTCTTTTGCTGAAAAAGCATCCAGACAGCACATAATCATAACCAGATGTCCTGAAGAGCAAAGGCTGATTCTGTCTGTGACTCTGCTGATGAGCGCCTGTCTGTTTTCGTAACCGGACACCGATATAGAAGACATCTCTGTGAAAGGACTGTTTTCGCCTTTGAAAGCTCTGACAATCAGGCAAAGATTGTTATAGTTAAAATAACGGTGACCTGTTTCAAGCTGTCTGTAATACGTATAACTGATTCCGGCGCGTTCGGAAAATGTCTCCTGAGTCATTCCGAGCCGCTGTCTGTACTGCTTTACCATGAGGGCTAACCGCTGTCTGTTCTGACTTTTCTGCAGCTTTTCAATTTCTTTTTCTTTCATGATTTCATGATTGACTTCTTCAATGATACTTTTTTTCTCCATATTTTGCCTCCACTGTATGATTCGACTATATGTCGAACCAAAATTTATTGTGGAAACGTAACGTCAGTGTTTAAAGCCATAAATCGTTACTATTCACAGTCTGTCCCAAACGCATTCATAAGCCCTGCCTGCTGCGCAGTCAGTCGCTGCTACGCAGCTTGTGGCTTATTCATGTGTTTTGAACAGCCTCCATAGTCGGATAATAATATCCGCAAGCCCGAGAGCAAGCTCTCAGCTTGCGTCTATTATTACCCGACTGTGAATAGTAACCATAAATCAAATCTGTGCAAACAGGCAGTCGTGCATATGATGGACCATGTATGCAAAAAAAGGAAATAACATAACATCACGCTCCCATCATATTATGAAGTGAAAAAATAAATTCTTTAAAATGATATATCGTATTGATTATATGATATACTTATTCACTTTGCCGGACTTAACAGGCTGATTAACGGAACATTGTAGATTGCGCATATATCCATAAGACGATCGAGGGTGAATGTTTTTTCACCACGCTCAAGCTGCGAATAATACTGTGAAGAAATGCGGAGTATCATAGCGAGCTGAGACTGCGTTTGATTGGATTTGACCCGCAAATCCCTGATGTGCTGTGCAATCAGTTCCTGAAACTCTGCTTTTGTTAATGAGCAAAAAGGGGTAATCATAATCTTTTCTTTCATAAATAATCTCCTTAAATACCATAATGTCTTGAATGTTTACTATTCACCGCTGTTTTTGGCGTGCTTTATGAATTATTTTGGACAGAACGTGAACAGTAACGTTTACGGACTTCATAATAAGGTGATTGATCATGCCGGAACAGTAGCAAAATGCTAACATTGGTTACAATTCACCGGTGAATTTGCGACGCACTTTATGAATGTTTTTGGCAGGATAGTGAACAGCAACACAACATTGCAAAAGTTTCGGAGTTAACAATACAGTATATTGACATCATATCGGACGACAGTTATGATAATGGTGAAGGCTGAAAAGTCCAAATGAAAACATACGGGGGCTGATGTGTACTGCAGTATGCACTTCGCTGAAGGAAGTTATGGAGTTGTTCAAAATGTTACTGTTCGACTGCGAATGCGGTTTGGACAGGCAGTGAATGGTAACATCGGGATTAATATTTCAAACAGGAGGACAGGAAAAATGATTAAAGGTATTGGACATGGAGCATTTAATGTAAAGGACATGGAGAAGACGGTGGATTTCTATGAAAAGACACTTGGATTTAAAAAAGCCTTTGAAATTCCGAGACCTGAGAACGGTGAACCATGGATAGTTTACATGTACGCGGGCGGTGACCAGTTTATTGAGCTTTTCTACGGAGCCACAAAGGATATTCCCTATAAGGATGAGAATGCGGGATTTTTCCATCTCTGTCTGTCGGTAGACGATATTCATGAGGTATGGAACAAAATAGTTGAAACCGGTGCACCTCAGGATGATGCTCCAAAGTGCGGAAGTGACGGAAACTGGCAGTGCTGGACACATGATCCGGACGGTGTGAAGATTGAACTGATGATGCTGTGCGAGGACAGTCTGCAGATGAAGTTTTTACGAAATATAAAATAATGCGGGCCGTTGCGCAGTCAACGCGACGAAAAAGCGGCGCAGCATGCCGTCGGAGACATGCTGCGCCTGTGTCTGTGTTCATCCTGAACTCATATAACGCAAAATCTGTTCAAATCAAAAATTTGTCATGAAAAGATACTATTCACAGTCGGATAATAATGAACGTAAGCCTGAAGCTTGCTTCAAGGCTTGCGGACATTATCATCCGACTA
>JAZLIK010000133.1:0-16438 GCA_045617345.1 Lachnospiraceae bacterium
TTATTAGCTATACTCACTATTCGGCTATTCAGTACTTGATACAATGAATGTTCTGCACTCTGGCTCTTGTTTTGAGGGTAAAAAAATGGTGAAAAAGCCCTAAAAATAATGATTTGGGGCTTGACATAATAGGAAGGAGAAAATGACGAGAAGGGAACAGATTAAGTATTTTTTTATCTTGTAGATGATGGTATTGTTTTCAAGAATTCCATGATTGATGAAGATAAAGCTAGTGAGATATTTGTATCCAGAGGCGAAACTTTTGATAAACAAGCCAATTATTCAAATCCTACAGTTATTGAAGGTTCGATAATCAAGGTTTATTACAAGCGCAACGCTTATCCGTTAATATGGAAAAAGGGAGATAATTTATCTGCTACGCCAATAAATTCATATACTACTTCCAGTGACATTGATAATCCTGATACCTATGTAAATTCGGTGCAGAGATAGTAAGGCCTGAGTATAATGCGGTTGAAGGTTATAAGAATACCTTTACTCCTGAAGTTCCGAAGACTATGCCTGCCAAAACGCTTGAGATTACTGTCGATTTTGAACCTATTAAGTATACTGTAAAGTTTGACGGTAATGGAGCAACCTCGGGAAGCCAGGAATCTGTTTTGGCAACCTATGGAATACCGAGTGAATTTCATAACTGTAATTTTGCAAGAGATTCATATGATTTTGTCGGTTGGAATATAGATCCAAATGCAACAGAGGGTATGCCAAAGTATAGCAATCTTGCAAATACCGATGGAGCAGAGGTCACCGTTTATGCTATCTGGAAGCAGAAGAAGAGTTAAGAATAATTGATTTTTGGGAATAAATTACCTCAATCCGTATCATTTGAGTAATCTGTATTAACTGTGAGCGTCAACCGGCAATTGACGCTCACGCTCACATAAAAAAAGTCATACTCTTTATAGATTATGGCTTTTTTGTGTGTTTTGTCCAGCCTCCATAGTCGGATAATAATATCCGCAAGCCAGAGAGCAAGCTCTCAGCTTGCGTTTATTATTATCTGACTGTGAATAGTAACATCTTGACAAATTCATTCTATTGTTATAGAATAAGGATGTTTCACACGTTTAGATGTGGAGAATGATGGGGTGGGTAGAATGAGTGATATACGTCTTCATGAAGGCGAATTGAATGTAATGGAACTGTTGTGGTCAAATAAAGAGCTGGCGGCCAAAGATATTGCCAAGATTATCAAGGAATATATCGGCTGGGAGAAAAATACCACATATACAGTTATCAAGCGTTTGATTGATAAAGGTGCGGTAGAACGCAGGGAGCCGGGCTTTATATGCAAGGCCACGGTGTCCAAGCAGGTTATTCAGCAGTCTGAGATTAAGTGTCTGTTAGAGAAGCTGTTTGGCGGTTCTTTTTCAAGTATGGTCAGTGAATATTTGAAGCTTCGTCAGCTTACCGTAAAAGAAAAAGAAGAGTCTATCAGAATACTTAATAATTATTGATATTGATTGAGATGAAGATTGCGAGTGTCAATTCGAAAAAGGCTTTCTATATGAATAGTAGCATATAGAAAGCCTTTTTTACTTTATAGAATTTTGTAAACATATATCATGACAACTACAATTGGCGTCCCTGTTTTTTTAATTCATTAATAAATCGTTTCTTTATCTCATCGCCAATGCTATCTTTGAATTGATTTACTGTCTCGGCGGGAATTAAGCCACCGGCCATAAGTGCATGACCGCCGCCGTTACCGATTCCTTTGAGTGCATTTCTGACGATAATTCCTGCGTTTGAACTCTCAATTTCTGAACGGACCGAAATTTTGATTCCGTCCTCACGATAGCTGTATATTACCGCAAAATTGATTTCTTTCACCGAGAGCATGAAATCACTGACGACAGCAATCAATGCATCGGGACATGAGAAATCTATTGCGGCAAAGCCAACATCGTCTATTAGTTCAATTGAAGAAATAGCGGAAGCGTAAGCCTTCAAATCCTTTAATTCAAGTGTATTTTTCTCAAGTCTGGACAGCAATTCGAAATTCGAATGACTGAACAGATAATAAAACATTTTAATATCGAGTTCGGTGACACCTCGTGAAAGCTGAAGTGTGTCCATTTTTATTCCATAAAGCAGAAGAGAGGCTATCTCTGCTGAAATAGGTACATGACAATCCTGGTAATACTGAGCGATAAGCGAAGAACAGCTGCCGGTAATCCTGATGTCCTTATAATAGTAATTTGCCTTGTTTATAAGCGGATGATGATCTATTGCGGCTATTTCAATTCCCCGTATGTCTGTGACATTTCCACCATCTTTTTGAGAGTCAACGTAAATAATATAATCGTCTTCTTTGATTTCCGAGACAATATCGATATAATCATAGACGACTACATCGAAATAATCATAAATTTTTCTGGTATTAATTTTATCATTTTTACCGACATAACATATAATTGCATTTACGTTAAAATACTTAAAAAGCATCTGAAGCCCATATGCGGAAGCAATTGCATCCGGGTCAGGGTAGTTATGTGTCTGAATATAGACTGTTTCCTTTGAACGGCAATATTCAACCAGGTCCATAAATGTATGTTTTTTGTTGATT
The DNA here is from genome assembly GCA_045617345.1 of Lachnospiraceae bacterium. GTDB lineage: Bacteria > Bacillota > Clostridia > Lachnospirales > Lachnospiraceae > RUG11977. Next base: position 2,591 of record JAZLIK010000133.1, read on the forward strand.
GAAATAGTGTTACACAAAGAAGTCACCTCTTTTTATCAGTTTATTAGGCATTTAATAACTGTTATTATTCACAGTCCGGATAAATACGCTTTCGTAGTCGGATAATAATTTCCGCAAGTCTGAGAGCAAGCTACCTGTTTGTGTCTATTATTACCCGACTGTGAATACTAACTAATAACCAAGTTCGCCAAGTAATTCATCAGCGTTATTCCTGTATTTTGAATCCATATTAAAATCGATGCAGGTGTTTTCAATTCTTGATACGCACTTGTATATACCTTTATTGTTTACTTTTAATGAATTGAATGTGAAACCGTTGTATTCAGACATTGATTCGGCCTGCTTTTCAAAATTTACTGTAGATCGCTTAAAGAATTCCTTTGCAGTTTTTGAATCAGCAAATACCTTGTAAAAAATCTTGAATTCACCGGTTTCGTTGGCAGCAACGAAGCTTTCTGTAATATTTTTATCAGGGCTTTCGAGCTTCGTAATTTTGTAACCTTTCTGAATAGCAGCCGTTTTGAATTCCTCAGCTGACTTCGGCTGTCTTTTTAAATTTTTGGCTTCTTTTTTTATCTTTTTACATAATGCAATGCCTGCAGCAACGCCTGTGGCTATCAGAACACCTTTTTTTAAATTTTTCTTCATCATGTTTTCCTCCGTAAATTAATGTGATTCGATGTTACCATTCGATTATATCATCGATGCCGGTTGATCGGTTGATTCATGTTTAAGGGAATTAAGCGTTTATCAACGGTCCGGTCATTGTAGTCTGATAGCAATATCCGCAAGCCTGAAAGCTGGTTTTCGGAATGAATTTATTGTTACCCGTCTTTGAATGAAATTGAATACAATACACATCATAGTATATCGGATGAAGTATATGTATTTCTAATATTTGCAATATACATTCGTTTGTTGGATGTTTTTGTTAATCGGGGTATATCAAAGTTTAATCTGGCACTAACGCTTGTATGGGATTAAGCACCAAATATAAATAACGAACGGTAATTGGCAGCTTTTTACTGCAGTAAAGCAGTAGTATTTTTATAACACATTATTTCGCTAAATCAAGGTTTAACGAAATAATGTAATATTATCATTCAGAATTATCTCAGACAAGACTATCTCAGACAAGACTATGACAGACAAGACTATCCCAGACAAGACTATCTCAGACAGGACTATCTAAGACAAGACTACCTCATTCAGGATTATCTCATTCAAGACTATCTCATTCAAGACTATCTCAGTCAGGACTATCTCAGTCAGGTTTCCAAAGGATTGTCATAAATCCTGTTTACAATTTCAAATATACACTGGGCAATCTTTTTCTGATTTTTAGGCTTTTGAATCATTTTCAAATCAGAATGATTAGACATGAATGCACATTCAATAAGAATAGCCGGAACTGAATTTTTTTGGGTTACAGAAAGTTCCCTGTTTCCAAGACCGAAATTGTTGGTTCCAAGCTTATCAACCAAAGTATCCAGCATCATTTGACCTATTTGCTTTCCTGTATAACCGTTAAAGCTTGCCAGATTATTGTTTGTAGGACTGTAATAAACAGATGTACCGTTTGCTTTCGTGTTTGTGGCAGAATTATGATGAACACTTATAAACATATCGGCCTGAAGACGTCTGGGAAGATCGGCTCTTTCATTAAGTGAAATCAGCACGTCTGTAGTTCTTGTATAATAAACTTTGATATCACTGTTGTCAAACAAATCCTTGCAGTAGTCATAAACAACGGTAAAATTTAAATCCTTCTCGTTCACGCCTTCTGCCGTAGCACCCGGATCATAGTCGCCGTGACCGGCATCGAGAACAATTATTTTGTCATAAAGCAAATGCGGCTGATTGAATTCAAGAATCATGCTGTTATCTGTATATGTAGCTTTGTAACCGGGGAAAATTTCATCTTCATTACAGAAAAAAACAAGCTTACAGGTCGTGACATCGATTGTTTCGTCATAATAAACCTGAATTTGTTCAATTGCGTTTCCAAACAGTGAAAATCCATTGTTATCAAAGAATTCTGTGTAATCCCCCTTGAAATCAAGAGAAATATAATTGTTGTAATAATCATCATAGATAAACGGTTTTTCGAAGCCTGCGGGAAGTTCTACAGTAAGCTCCTGCTCATCAACTCCGAGCTCTTCGTTCATGCCTGTGCTGTTATATACCGCAAAGAGATTTGATGGTCTTTCATAAACGCCAACTCTGTCGGTTGCAGTGATAATTGAGGTCCCGGTGGCATCATCCCATTCGTAATCGAATCCTAATGCATTGAAAACATAACGACCGGGCATATAAACATTTTGCATTCCAAACTGTTCATCATAAATAACAACAGGTGCTATAGGTGCGCATTCAACAATACCGTTTTTATATACGTTCTTATCTCCTATTTTAAACTTTAATTCAATATCGCCGCATGTGATAATAACTGTCTGAGAAGACGTACTGTAATAATATTCTGCATTTTCAATCTGACCGACAATTTTCTTGACATTAACCATGGCATTGTCTTTCAGAATATATGAAGGAGTCTTTTTAAGACGAATTTTTTCGTTATTAAGGGTTACATTTCCAAAAGTTCCGGTATAAGAATTCATTACGTCATTTACGTAAATTGTATGGGGACGCTTTATGGTAATTGTTCTGGTTACGTCATCCCATACATACGGAATTTCGAGACATTTGCAGACAAATTTTGAAGGGACAAAACAGTCGTTAGTATTATCCCAGTACTTCATACGGAAAGGAATATTATTGAGTTCGATTTCTGTACCGTCGAGAATACCTGTTTTTGTATTCAGATTCAGGGTAAGCTCATGATTGTTGTAAGAAATTGTAACCGTTAATTTTTTTTTATTGTATACTACGTCAGCACCAAGGCACTCACCGAAGAAATTCTGCGCTCCGCACATTGCTGCTCCGTTGCTGTCATCAATGATGGCCGGACGAATATAGTCAAGCACCTCGTTGTCAACAATATAAAGCGGCTCTACACCGCGATAGGTATAGACTTCATTGGTGTAGTAGCTTTTGTACTTAAACTTGGCATAAGCATCATCGGTGTTTGCGGCAAAAATAAAAGCAATGGTCAGTAACAAACCGAATATAACGAAATTTTTAATTGATTTGCAAAATTTCTTCATAACGTTTTTCCTTTATTTGTTTGAGATTTTGTGTAACTTTGTAGCCGGAAATACATCCATGGTGAAAATTATCACGAGTAATCACAGTGAAAAATACACTCCGGGTAAATAATATCGGTCCTGCATATAAATTTGTTTTGACCGAAATGTTGATAAAAAAACACACATCTACTATTTTATTTATTTGTAAAATTAAGTCAAGAGATATTACTTTCTTTCACAAAAAAGTTACAAATTAATAAAAGACCCGTTCGAAATATCGGACGGGCCTTTCTAAAAAATTGATATTATGTAAACTGATTGCGACTTCAAAAGTAATAAAAATACATCGATATTAATATTACCCGGTATTGTCGTCGAAAGTAACGCGAGACGTTGGTATCAGATCAGGGTTTATTTTACCTCGACCTCTATTATCTGATGCGTACCATTCTGAGCGTATACATAAACGAGACATTTTCCTTTACCGACTGCAATTATTCTACCGTTTTTAACCTTTACAACTTTTTTGTCAGAGCTTTCAAGAATATACTCTTTTCCGAAAGCAACATTGACATAGTAATTTTTGGTATTATCGGCCAACCTCAGATTTGCCTTTACTTTGACTTTATCTCCAATTTGCATTTCAAGGTTCTGGGAAGTTTCCAAAACTATCTTTGAAACATTGGTATACTCTCCGCCTGTCGTTACCGCTCTTGCAAGCACTGACTTCGCAAGTCTGTTTCCGGCTGCGTCAAAGGCTACAACATTAAATTTGTAATAGGTTGCTTTTTCAAGTCCGCTTACTGTATATGTTGTAGTGCTTCCGCCTACCTGCACCAACCATATTACCCCTACGGTTCAAAATAATTCAGCTGTTGCTTTACGTATTTCTTGTCAACCGCAAAGTTTATTGCATCTTCTTCGGTTATCAGTCCCTTGTAATTAAGCTCAAGCAGGTGTGAGTCCATTGACTGCATTCCCTGCTGTTTGCTGGTCTGGATGTAGCTGAGAATCTGTCCGGTTTTACCTTCACGAACGAGACTTCGAAGTGCATCGGTGCCGAGCATTATCTCGAGTGCAGCAACACGTCCGCCGCCGATTCTTGGAACCAGCTGCTGTGAAATGATGCCCTGAAAGCACAGAGCCAGCTGGCTTCGGGCCTGCTGTTGCTGAGCTGCGGGGTAAGTATCTATTATACGGTCAATAGTGCTTGCCGCTCCGATGGTATGGAGCGTAGAAAAAACAAGGTGACCGGTCTCGGCAGCGGTTATTGCAGTACTGATGGTTTCATAGTCACGCATCTCTCCTACCAGAATTACATCCGGGTCTTCACGGAGTGAAGCACGAAGTGCACTGGCGAAATTTTTACTGTCAACACCCATTTCACGTTGCGAAACATTGCTCATTTTGTGTCTGTGCAGATACTCAATAGGATCCTCAAGCGTAATGATATTTTTCTTATAATTGGTATTAATGATATCAATCAGGCTCGCAAGTGTGGTTGATTTACCGGAACCTGTAGGACCGGTAACGAGTACGATTCCTCTTTTGTGTTTAACGAGATCTGTAATTGATTTTGGCAGACCGAGCTTATCGGGAGAAGGAATTGAACTGCTCAGCTGTCTGAATACTCCCGACCATGAACCGCGCTGCTTATACATGTTTACACGGAAACGTCCGAGATTCGGCTGTGAGTAAGCGAAGTCAAGGTCGCCGTCCTTATCAAACATTTCTGATGTTTCTTCGTCAAGAAGTGGCTCGAGAATACGTCTGGTAGTGGTGGTCAGTAGCCTTCCGTACCCCGGAATCGGCACCAGTTCGCCGTCTATTCTGTATTTCGGATAAGTTCCGGCTACGAGATGTACGTCGGAAGCGCCATCCTTTACGGCATATTTCAGAAGCGTATCAATGTCCGGAATTTCATTTTCCGGAATGGGAGGTATCGTGACATCCACTGACATTGGATCTTCTTCGTCTACCTTTGGATGCCTTAATTTGTTGTAACTGCCGTCTTTGTTTTTGTAAGATGCTTTGCTGATAATGATTTCTTCAAGTTGACTCTCCGGTGTACTCATAATAAAATCCTCCCTGATTTACTTTAATGCTGTTATGAATAATAACGTAAAACAACTCATGCCCATTGAATGAGTTTTTTAAGAATTTATTTTGTTTGAAAACATTTCTGTACATAGTTTATATATTACCATAAATTATAACAGTTTTCAATGTGAACTTTCTGAATTATTTATGCTGTTCACAGTCGCAGACTAATGAATACAGGTTCGAGGCTTATTTTGAAGTTTGATTCGGAGCTTGTGAACATTATTTGCAACAGTAAGCTTTCGGTTACGAAGCAGCTATTGATTGCACGGCAGACAAGGCTTACGAATATGTTTTGGACAGACTCCATAGTCGAATGATAATTCTTACAAGCTTTGAAGTAAGCTTCAGGTTAGCGTTCATTATCATCCGATTGTGAATAGTAACCTTTGGACATATTGAGAATACTAACAATTATTGACGAAGATGATATATGAGAGTATACTGATTTTGCAAAAGTTTTATCATTCAAACAGGATATATTACTATGTTTGATAATGATAAGTTTTTTAAAGCATGGCAAAACTCGATGCATGAAAAAGATAAATATCAATCATAAACAGATATAGAAATTTTTTATTAAGTAACCTGATATTCAGGTTGAATGGAGATTTATATGCAGCTTAGAAGATTACTCAGCCTTACCCGAAAGGCACTTGATGATTATAATATGATTGAAGAAGGCGATAAAATAGCTGTTGGGATATCAGGCGGGAAAGACAGCCTCACGCTTCTTTATGCTCTTGCGGGGCTCAGAAGGTTTTATCCTAAGCATTATGAAATTGAGGCTATTACCGTTGACCTCGGGTTTGATGGATTTGATACTGCCGGGTTAAAGGAGCTTTGTGATGAACTCGAAGTAAATTATACCGTTGTTAAAACTGATATCGGTCAGGTAGTATTTGATGTAAGAAAAGAAACAAATCCATGCTCATTATGTGCTAAAATGCGTAAAGGTGCATTTAATGATAAAGCAATTGAGCTTGGTTGCAATAAATCCGCTTACGCTCATCATAGGGATGATGTTATTGAAACAGTGCTTATGTCACTTATTTACGAGGGACATTTTTACTGCTTCTCTCCTGTTACTTATCTTGACCGTATGAATATAACGCTTATAAGGCCGTTGCTGTATGTTGAAGAATGTGATATTAAGGGATTTCAGAATAAAATGAATCTTCCGGTGGAGAAGAACCCGTGTCCTGCGGACGGTGTAACGAAGCGTGAATATATTAAGAAGCTTGTGAAGCAGCTTGAACACGAAAATCCGGGTGTAAAGGACAGAATATTTCATGCAGTAACAAACGGAATACTGCCAAACTGGTTGCCGGTGAAACAGTAACTTTCACACAAACAAAGGTTTGACAAAATCTGTAATATATACTATACTATGTTTTGTAAATCGTTGACGGTCACCACATCACTGCTTTTGATATGGTTGAGCGAATATGATATGGAGTCATTAAGTCCTATATTTTCTTACAAGCAGGGTTGACGAATAATAATGCTCTTTTGACATTATGTATCATATTCGATTGTTTTGTTAGTATTTTTTACGAAAAAAATTGGCGGAAGGATAAAGACATGAAGAAAATTACTCCCAAACAGCAGGAAATACTTAATTACTTAAAAGATTATATCCGTGATAAAGGCTTCCCGCCTTCGGTTCGTGAAATTGGCTATGCTGTTTCACTTAAGTCTACATCATCTGTATTCTCTCATCTTGAGGCCCTTGAGAAGAAGGGGGCTATCTATAGGGACCCTTCAAAGCCCAGATGTATAGAGATTCTGGATGACAGTTTCAATGCAGCCAGAAAAAATGTAATTAATGTTCCCATTATCGGTACCGTTACTGCAGGACTTCCTATTCTGGCAGTTGAGAATCATGATGGATATTTTCCTATTCCGAATGATTATGTGACTGATTATGACAGTTGCTTTATGCTCAGAGTCAAGGGGGAAAGCATGATTAATGCCGGTATTTATGACGGCGACCTGATTCTTGTACGTCAGCAGAATACTGCAGATAACGGAGATTATGTTGTTGCTCTTATAGGTGATACGGTTACAGTTAAGACGTTTTATAAGGAAGACGGTCATTTCAGACTTCAGCCCGAGAATGATATCTTCACTCCTATTATCGTTGATGTTTGCCAGGTTCTTGGAAAGGTTATCGGTTTGTTCCGTATGTTAAACGGCAAAAAGAGATGAAATTAAATTAAAAGCCATTGCGGTGAGATACATGAATCTATGAATCTACCGCGATGGCTTTATTTATTATTGATTACGGTTAAAAAAATTATTTTGCTTCGTAAATTATGCGAACATCAATTATCATGCTGCTCAGACCGATGCTGCACGTCACAGGCAACATGTTTTTTGCTATTCGCGATCAGATAATAATGAAATGCCATTCTGCAGCTTGCTTCAAGGCTTGAAGGCTTTATTATCTGACATATATCTGTTTGGGACAGAAAGACTTTAAACAGTAACTTTTTGTTTTTTACAATGAGGTGACAACCTTTGCATCCTTCCAGATACGTTCAAGATCATAGAAACTTCTGTCATCTCGTGTGAAGATATGAACAACAATATCGCCATAGTCCAGAAGTATCCAGCCGCTGTTTTGTCTGCCTTCCACTCTCTTTGTAAAGTATCCCGCACGTCCGAGAGTTTCCTCAATATTGTCCTTTAATGCAGAAACATGATTCGTATTTCCGCCACTGACTATCAGAAAATAATCTGCCAGAACTGAGATGTCTCTGATATCAAGTACCTTAATGTTTTCACCTTTCTTTTCATCAGCTGCATTAAAGCTGAGCTTAATCATTTCAAAAGATTTTTCTGTCATACTTACCTCTCATAACTTAGTTTTGTGTATATGTGTAATTCTTTCTTAGCTAATGTTTATACGTACGGGCAATGCTTTTTAAACTTATTCATTCGTCCATGCAACGGTTTCTATACTGATATTTCATCCGTTCATGCGACGGTTTCTGCACTGATATTTCATTTACCCATGCGACGGTTTCTTCGATTATTTGTTTTCTGTATTAGTTTGTTTCGCAGAAATATTTATAGGTTTCAATTGAATCTGTAGATATATTTGTTCCAAACTGTGACATCAGGTAGGGGATATTATTGTCCAGTATCATCCGGCAAGCCATATCTACGTCTGATGTTGCCGTGTTTCTGATTATGTCAAGCGACGGTTTGTAGTTCATTGTTCTTCCCGGTTCTACTGTATCAGAAATAAATATTATTTTTTCAAGCAGACTCATATTTCTTCTGCCGGTCGTATGATAGAAAATCGAATTGAAAATGTCATCGTCTTCTATTCCAAATTCATACTTGGCACGGTAAGCACCCACTTTGGAATGAAGCAGGTTGTTTACATAAACTTTTTCACATTCGGAAGGAATATAGCCATATTTTGCAGACTCCTTCAGCAAATCCTCGTCACTCATATTTTTTGCACAGTCGTGAAGAATTCCGGCAGTGTATGCCTTTAGCAAATCAAAATTATTTGACATTGCGATAAAAGCAGCCGTTTCTGCCACACCAATTGTATGGCGGAATCTCTTTTTAGTCAGTATTTCAGACAATCGGTATTTGATATCTTCAATTTGTTTTGAGCGGTAAAGACCATGTTCATTGATGTATGAAATTACTCTATCATCTGTCATGCCTGCTATTGACATCGAGCATGATACCCGTTTTCTGATGTCTGTTGAAGATATATTCATTAAAGGCATCTTTAAATTTACAATTTCGGGAACATTCCTGCTATTATTATAATCACCGAATTTGTTTGTGAGAGATTTGATTGCTTCAGCTGCCCTTCTGTTATCGTAATCTGCTCTGCCGGTACTGCATAAAGCACAATTTGCAAGTATTGTAGCCGGTTCGTGCCATTTGTCAAAATAATCGAGTGAATCTCCGCCGATAATAAAATAGAATCTTGTACCAGGATACATCTGATGGAGTATTTTAACCGTATCAGACGTATATGTTGCACCCTCACGAAGCAGTTCCAAATCAGAGAATTCCAGATAATCTATACCCGAAATTGCAAGTTTTATCATGTTTGTTCGGTCTTCATTATCTGCAACCTCGGAAATATCCTTGAATTGCGGCTTTCTAAGCGGCATCACCAGAACATGGTCCAGCCCTAACTGTTCGTAAGCCTGACGTGCAAGCATAATGTGAGCTGTATGTATAGGGTTGAAGGTTCCACCTAAAATTCCCACTTTTTTCATCAAATTTGCCTCCACCGCATGATAATTCGTGACCGGTTATTATTTTCAACAGCATCCGAAATTCAATGCCCTGTCTATTTGGGAAGTTCAATCTTCGGATTCTTTTTTGAACGCTTATAAAGAATAATCTTTTTGCCAATAACCTGTACAACTGCCGAAGAAGTACGTCCGGCAAGCGTTTCTGCAAGTTCACGAGGGTCATCTGTACAATTGTTCAGAACAGATATTTTTATAAGCTCTCTTGCCTCGAGCGCTTCTGAAATTCCCTGAGTAAACTCAGGCGTAATACTTGACTTACCAATCTGGTATATAGGGTCGATATTCATGGCAAGTCCTTTTAAATATGCTCTCTGTTTTGTGGTCATTTTCTCCTCCGATATGAAATATGAGTTACCAGCGGCCAGAACACATGATATAAGCCTTCAGCTGCGAAGCAGTCAGGTCAAATAAATGAGTTTTGGACAGACTGTGAATAATATTAAAAATGAATCTATTTGTAATACTCAAATTCCCAACCATAAAGTCTGACTGTATCGCCGTCTTTGATGCCAAGCTCAACCAACCGGTCGAGAATTCCGTTGTCCTTGAGGAACTTTTGGAAGAAATCAAAGCCCTTCTCTGAATCAAGATTCGTGTAACCGAGCATCCTTTCGATTCTGGGACCTTCAATGAGATAAACTTTGTCCTCATCGTCGTAATCAACTGTAAAAGGAAGTGTCGCGTCATCGAAGTTTTTATTATAGATAAATTCAGGTTCATATACAATCGGTGCGGAATCTAAGGTATTCAACAGCTCTCTGATACCGAACAAAAGCTCTTTTACACCCTCACCGCTGACCGCAGATATAGGATAAACCTTCACGTTACGATCTTTGAACGCCTCGCGGAGCTTATTAACCGCTTCTTCTTTTTCATCACCGTAGAGAACGTCAAGCTTGTTTGCAGCAATTATCTGAGGCTTATCCATCAGTTTGGGATCATAAGCCTGCAGCTCCTGATTAATCTTTAAAATATCATCAACAGGTTCGCGGCCTTCAACAGATGCAGCATCAACAATATGTACAATTACCTTGGTTCGTTCGATATGTTTGAGAAATTGAAGTCCGAGCCCTACACCTTCAGATGCACCTTCTATCAGCCCGGGAATATCTGCTATTACAAATCCGCCACCGTCGGGAAGATCAACTACTCCGAGGTTTGGATTCAGAGTTGTAAAATGATAATTTGCAATCTTCGGTCTTGCATTTGTTACCCGTGAAAGAAATGTTGATTTGCCTACATTCGGGAAACCCACGAGTCCTACGTCAGCGATACATTTCAATTCGAGAAATACATCAAGCTCCTGGCAGTTCTGACCGGGCTGTGCGTATTTGGGGGCCTGCATTGTGGATGTTGCGTAGTGCATATTTCCTTTGCCTCCGCGACCGCCCTTCAGAATAATCTGGCGTTCGTTGCCGTGTGACATATCAGCTACAACCTTGCCTGATTCGAGCTCTCTGATAACTGTTCCTTCGGGAACCTTTATGATTAAATCTGCACCGTTATTTCCGCTGCAGCGTTTATTTCCGCCTTCCTGTCCGTCTTCCGCACAAAATTTGTGTGTATAACGGAAATCATTCAATGTATTTAATCCTTTATCAACCACAAAAATAACGTCTCCGCCTCTGCCGCCGTCTCCGCCGTCCGGTCCGCCGTCCGGAACAAATTTTTCGCGGCGGAAGCTGACATGGCCGTTGCCGCCTTTACCTGATCTGATATATATCTTTGCTGTATCTGCGAACATAATGACAACCTTTCAATAAAAACAATGTGTTTTAACAGCCATTTAAAAGTAACAAAAAAACTTTATCTGCTTTTTCAAAGCATCATTGTTTTTTAAAACTTGTTCAATAGTAACAAAGCGTAAAAAAAACATACTTATATTAGAATAATAATTTTTTAATTTATAGGACGCAATTCCCTATAAAGTAAAATAGGGCTTTGAAGAATCAAAGCCCCAAAACAGTTCTTAAACAATTATTCGTTGACAGGATAAACAGAAGCCTGCTTCTTATCTCTGCCCTTTCTCTCAAATCTTAATGTACCATCAACAAGTGCATATAATGTATCATCACTGCCACGACCAACATTAAGACCGGGATGAATCTTTGTACCACGCTGCTTGAAAAGAATGTTTCCGGCAAGAACGAACTGTCCGTCAGCACGCTTCGGTCCTAATCTCTTAGACTCAGAATCTCTTCCGTTCTTTGTAGAACCAACACCCTTTTTATGAGCGAAAAACTGAAGGTTCAATTTCAACATGACCTATACCTCCCAATCTACAATTTTAATATACTTATGACTATAAACCTCTGTAATGCTCCTGATTCCAATCTCAAAGCTCTTCAAAAGAAGAATCGCACTTTCGGAAGGAGTATCTCTGAATTCCAAATAATACATACCCTTTTTCTCGTTCTGGTCAAAGATAAAAGAATCTTCGGTAAGCTCATCTATTGAATTCACTGCAGTAAATGCGAGGATTGAAACAGCCGCACACACTATATCCTTCCCATAGGAAGCAAAGCCTGCATGACCAATACATTTAAAACCTATCGGATTGTTCTGTTTATCTCTTTTAAAACTTACAGATATCATTATTCTTCATCCAAATGCTAATTAAGCATTGATCTTATCAATCTTAACCTTGGTATAAGCCTGTCTGTGACCGTTCTTCTTGTGATATCCGGTCTTTCTCTTATACTTGTAAACAATTACCTTCTTTGCTCTGCCCTCTTCAACTACAGTAGCTGAAACAGAAGCACCCTTAACAGTAGGGTTACCAATTGCCATAGAACCATTGTTTACGACAAGAACCTGATCGAAGTTTACAGCTTCACCTGCTGCAACGCCAAGCTTCTCAACTCTAATGATATCGCCCTCGGCTACCTTGTACTGCTTACCACCTGTTGCAATAATTGCGTACATAAGACACCTCCTATTATCATTACTCGCCAACTGTGGGGAGTCAAAAAATGACTGCTTATAGCCCTCGCTGTGCGGCACACTAATAGATTCTATCATTTTCACTATTATTAGTCAAGAGAAATTTATATAATTTTACATTTTTTTAAAAAAACGAGTAATTTATCGTTACAGCTTATATATATACTCAAAAAAACGATTCAGTATAATACCGAATCGTTTTTAGAACTCCCCTGTTAAATTTTGTAATTTAAAATTTCATTGTAATATCACTTTTGATTTTCTGTCGATTCGACCTGATTCATCAGTACCTTATCCAATTCTGCATCAAACTCTGCGACAGATACTACCTTGGTTGCAGTAATAAGCAGATTTGAAATCGCATTCTCGTCTTTTACACTATACAATTTTTTTGATAATTTGTCCGATACTTCAAAACGTAAAGAAAGAATTTTGATAACGCTTTCAATTTTACCCTTAATTTCTCCTTCGACTATTCCTTCAATTCTTCCTTCAATTCTTCCTTCTTTCAGGCCGTCTTCATGTCCCGTTTTATATTCATTTTTCATCATTTCCTCGAATATCATATAGCGGCCCTCCATATCGCGACTTTCTTTGATTTTCCTGACTGATTTCTGTAACTGCGTTACAAAACTGTCTCCGTAATCTTCTTCAGAGGCGTTGGGTTCTGCAGCTACATATTTTAGAAATTTAACAAGTGCCTCCGGCACATCTTCCTCATTGGTTCCAACCGTACTTAAAAATACCGTATGGCTTCCGTCTATGTAATCATAGGTCCCGTCCTCTTCGAGGGTATGTCGCACCGTGTACCTATACTTTCTAAGTCCGAGAGGATCATAATCACATATAAAAAGCACAAAGCTATCCGGTAATGTTTCGTAATCAGCTCCGCTCACAAGCATTTCCATGTCTATCTGGTTGTGATAATATCTCGACCGTTTTTCAAGCTTCTGTGATGTGGCCTGCATCTCCACGTTAAAATGGGTTCCCGCTTCGTCCTTCAGGAACACATCCAGTCGCACTCCTTTATACTCAGGGTTGTAAACGATGCTTTTCTCGTAGGATATCTCCACATGATCAACCTGTATCCCGAGCGCAAGTTCAAGCAGTCCCTTCGCATTGTCCGGTTCGAGCATCACCGCAGCAAACATGAAGTTGTCTTTGATGGTTAGCTCACGTAAAGTTCGTCGTTGTCTTGCCAATAGTTTCCTCCTGTTCCACAGAGGAATTCCAATGTGATTATAGCACCGGTCAGGTAACTGCGTCAAGAAATAAACCTTCGAAGCAGACCATTATCCTCAGGGGTAATTTTTCAAATTAAATGCAACACTGTGCTGCATTAACCCTGACGGAATTTCTGT
>JAZLIK010000134.1:0-4378 GCA_045617345.1 Lachnospiraceae bacterium
AGAGAGCTCAGGCTCTTTACTCAGAGGATGAGAGACAGACTCTTCGTCAGTCACACAACAATCCTCAGATTAAGGCTCTCTATGCAGAGTTCCTCGGTGAGCCCAACTCACACAAGGCTCATGAGCTTCTTCATACAAGCTACGCTGCAAGAGTTCCCTTCAACGAGATTTAATGTTTGGATGCATTAATTCGGATGTTGTATGGTTCAGTTTGGCAATTTCAGCATAATATGAATTAATAAATCCCCCTAACGGGTGTACAGGTGATAGTGCCTGCTTAACCGTTAGGGGGTATTTTTGATGTAAATTTATGAAAAATTAAGAAATAAACCAAATGGTTTTGACTGAAGAAAGAACGACATGTGCTGCTCTCTATTTAATAAAGGGCAGCATTTTATAAATGGCCAAGAAAACCCACTGCCTTTAGGCGGTGGGTGCTATTGGACGAGGTGCGGGGTTCAAGCCACGTACCTTGTAAGGCACGCAGTGCCGCTTTTATATGAGCAAGTAGCGAAGCGGATTGCGAATATCATTGACAAATGTTTTTTGGACGGTTGGTGAAAAGTAACGGAAATAACAGATTAGGAAGTGAATTAAATGGCAAAAAATGCAACAAAACAGGATGAACAGCTGAATACGGTGAAAAAAAGCGTAACACTTGTCAGGCTGTTCAAATATCTGTTACATTATAAATCGCTGATAGCGGTAGTAGTGATTGTTATGGCAGTGACCACAACAATAGGAATTATAAACCCGCTCATTATTGAGAGGGCAATTAATGTGCACATTGCAGACAGGGACTGGAAAGGACTCGTGATTCTCTGCGTTGCGGGTGCGGTACTGAATGTGATAATGGTGCTGCTTATAAAGTTCAGAATGTATCTGATGGCAAAAATGTCGAACGAGGTGCTGGTCACAATAAGGCAGGAGCTTTATGAGCATATACAGACACTTGGATTCGGTTTCTTTGACAGCCGTCCCACAGGAAAAATATTAGCCCGAATCATGGGCGATGTAAACTCACTGAAGGATGTTCTGTCAAACAGCGTAACTACACTTATTCCCGATGCAATTACGATTATTGCGGTAATTATCATTATGCTGTGCAAGAGCCGGAAGCTGGCACTGGCTTCGCTCTGTACATTGCCGATAATGGTTGCCGCAGTGTGGTGGGATCAGACGAAAGCACATAAATGCTGGCAGGTGTTCCGCCAGAAAAACTCAAATCTCAATGCGTTTGTTCATGAGGATGTGGCGGGAATCAGGATTATACAGAGCTTTCATGCCGAAGCGGAGACACAGGGAACCTTTAACGGCCTTGTGGAGGAACATTATGATTCCTTCGTAAAGGCGTGCATGTATTCGGATTTTTTCGGACCGATTGTCGACGCATGCTGGGCACTTGGACTTATAGCGATGTACTATGTCGGTGTGAAAATAGTCGGAGTGTCGGAGGTACCCGTAGGAACGCTGATTGCGTTTGCATCGTATATCGGAATGTTCTGGCAGCCGGTAATGAATCTGAGCAACTTCTATAATCAGATGGTTACAAACGTAGCCGGTGCTGAACGAATATTCGAGATTATGGATACAAAGCCGGAAATTACGGATTCGACAGAAACTGTTGAGCTTCCCGATGTTAAGGGTAATGTCAGCTTTAGAAATGTATCGTTCCATTATGATGACGATCCGTATGTCCTGAACAACGTCAGTTTTGACGTAAAGGCCGGTGAGACCATTGCCCTGGTGGGACCGACAGGAGCAGGAAAGACAACGGTTGTAAATCTGATTGCGAGATTTTACGATATTCAGGAAGGTGACATCACAATTGACGGGTATAGTGTAAAGGATGTGTCTGTTAATTCGCTGAGAAGACAGCTTGGTGTTATGACACAGGAGAATTTCCTGTTTACGGGAACCATTAGAGACAACATAAGGTTTGGCAAGCTGGATGCCACCGATGAAGAGATTGAGGCAGCAGCCGGGGCGGTAAATGCACATGAATTTATTATGAAGCTTGAAAAAGGCTACGATACGGAAATAAAGGAACGCGGAGCCGGTCTTTCGGCGGGTGAGCGCCAGCTGATAGCCTTTGCGAGAACATGCGTGTCAAATCCGAGAATACTGATTCTGGACGAAGCAACCTCCAGCATCGACACACATACGGAGCTGATGGTGCAGCAGGGAATCGAGGCTCTGCTGAAGGGCAGGACATCCTTTGTAATAGCGCATCGTCTGTCGACGATTCAGGGTGCAGACAGAATATTTGTGGTTGATAAATGCGGTATTGTCGAATCAGGTTCGCCGGCCGAGCTGATGGCAAAGAAGGGCGAGTATTATAAGCTGTACATGGCTTCTGTTAATGAGGGATAACCGTGATATGGGAGTCCGTGAATGAGCGCATAACGGGAGCAACGGAAGCAAAAGAGAAGAAAGCCGGAGACTGCAGATAAGCGAACAGCCGGAGCAACGGAAGCAAAAGAGAAAAAAGCCGGAGACTGCAGATAAGCGAATAGCCGAGGCAACAGAAGTGAAAGAGAAAAAAGCCGGAGACTGCAGACAGGCGAACAACCGGAGCAACGGAAGTGAAAGAGAAAAAAGCCGGAGACTGCAGATAAGCGAACAACCGGAGCAACGGAAGCAAAAAGCGGAAAACAGGAAAGCGCGAGGAGGAAGTTATGGATAGAAAATGGGCTGTAGTGACGGGCGCAAGCTCGGGAATCGGAGTGAAATTTGCCGAAAAACTGGCTGCAAAAGGTTACAATCTTGTGATTGCAGCC
This sequence comes from Lachnospiraceae bacterium, assembly GCA_045617345.1. Taxonomy (GTDB): domain Bacteria; phylum Bacillota; class Clostridia; order Lachnospirales; family Lachnospiraceae; genus RUG11977. The sequence continues at coordinate 2,781 of JAZLIK010000134.1, forward strand.
CGGCGTGCCGAACGATTGGGAAAAATCTGCAGGAAAATCAGAACCCGGTACAAATGCGAATGTGAGCCTGTAACGGTCGATTTATCAACGCTGGAAGGCTGTCTGCATCTTTATGAAATGATAGAAGAGCTTGACGTCGAAGTATTTATAAACAATGCCGGATTCGGTGAATGCGGCAGATTTACGGAGACGGATATGGACAGAGAACTTGAAATGATTGATGTGAATATAAAGGCTGTCCATATTCTGACGAAACTTATGGTAAAAAAATTCTGCAGTGTCAATCGCGGTTATCTGCTGAATGTAGGGTCTTCAGCAGGGATGTTTCCGGGCGGACCTTTTATGGCGGCCTATTATGCATCAAAAGCATATGTAAACAGTCTGACGCGTGCTGTGGCAGAAGAGCTTGAGCGTAGAGGCAGCAGTGTTTATGTGGGTTGCCTGTGTCCGGGACCTGTAGATACCGAATTTAACAGTGTAGCAAATGTAGAGTTTTCGCTGAAAGGAATCTCTGCCGACCGATGTGCCGGCTATGCTCTTCGAAAGATGTTTAGGCGTGAAACAGTTATTGTTCCCGGGGTGACCATAAAGGCTGCTGTATTAGGTGCCAGACTGCTTCCGCAGAGGTTAATTATCAATCTGACCGGCAATCAGCAGAGAAGAAAAATGGCGAACAGTAACAGAAATATGCATAAAAACGTATTATAAACCGTATAAACATATTGACAGGCATGGTTTTGCATGATAAAATGATTAATGGTTATTATCTGACTGTGAATAATAACTATTAATGCAAAAGCGAATTTTCATGTAATGCTTATCTGACGGATAAGTATATCTATCAAACCGTTGTCTTTTCTTTCTTCCTTCGAAAATTCTTGCTTTTCCACAATTACAGGCAGGTGTTTTCGGACTCCTGTACCGTTTACAGCACATGTTGAATATAGTGTTCGCAGTTGAGAACGAATGCTATAGAGGTTGAAGTTTACAACACAGGGAGGAACTGAATGAAAGGAAACCGTGAATATAAGAGCGATCTGTTCAGTATGCTTATGGAGGAGGGGGAGTATGCCCTGCAGGTGTACAATGCATTGAATGGCACAAGCTACAGTGAGCCGGAGCTTGTGGAAATGAAGACTCTGGATAAGGGAGTGTCACTGAGCATTAGAAATGATGCGTCATTTGTTATTGATTCATCTCTCAGTCTTTATGAACATCAATCGACAATCTGTCCCAATATGCCGCTGCGAAATCTTTATTATGTATCGGACATTCTAAGAAAAATTACAAGAGACAGAGATATTTACAGTAGGCATCGGATAATGATTCCAACCCCAAAGTTTGCCGTGTTTTATAATGGAAATGAGAGTATGCCGGAGAAAACAGAGATGCGACTTTCAGAATCGTTTGAGAAAAAAAGCGACAATCCCGAACTTGAACTAATATGTACTGTCTACAATATCAACACCGGAGCAAACAGGGCATTGCTTGAAAATTGCAGAATACTGAAAGAATATATGGTTTTTGTTGATTATGTGAGATATTATACAGATGTGATGTTTCTTGAACTTGCAGATGCAGTAAATGAGGCAATAGAC
>JAZLIK010000135.1:0-4941 GCA_045617345.1 Lachnospiraceae bacterium
GTCCGCAAATGCACCGGGCAGGGTGACGTCAGTATCATCTGATGCTTCCAAATCAGGTAATAATGCTGCTGCGTCACAGGGAAATGTTTACAGAGATTCGTCCGGTGCGGTCAGATTTACGGATATGTCAGCCGAACCCGAACATGAAGCTGAAAAGCCTCAGCCGGAGTATATTTTCCCTCCTGTTGAACTGTTGAAGAAGGGAAATGCAGGAAAGGTGAGCTCTCAGGCAAAGGCAGAAGAACTTGAAGCCACAAAGCAGAAGCTTCAGACAGCGTTTGAAAGCTTTGGTGTTGGAGTAAAGGTTACAGATGCTTCTGTAGGGCCTACTGTTACAAGATATGAGCTTTTGCCCGACCAGGGAGTAAAGGTAAAGACGATTACCGGACTCAGTGATGATATCAAGCTTGCTCTTGCAGCGGCTGAAATCAGAATCGAGGCACCTATTCCCGGAAAGGCAGCCGTAGGAATTGAGGTTCCGAATCAGGAGACGGTTCCCGTATTCCTCGGTGACCTTGTTGATTCCGAAAAGTTTACGAAAGCCAAGTCTAAACTTTCGATTGCAATCGGAATGGATATAGGCGGTGATACAATTGTATCGGATATTGCGGGTATGCCTCATGCGCTTATTGCGGGTGCTACAGGCTCCGGTAAATCGGTATGTATAAATGCTTTGATAATGAGTATTCTGTACAAGGCAAAGCCATCGGAAGTCAAGCTGATCATGATTGACCCGAAGAGAGTTGAACTGATTGGGTATAATGGAATCCCTCATTTGCTGGTTCCTGTTGTCACCGATGTTAAGAAGGCATCCGGTGTTTTGAACTGGGCACTGGCGGAAATGGATGAAAGATACAAGCGCTTTGCGGATTGCGGAGCTACTAACCTCGCTTCTTACAATGAAATCATGGAGGAGGATTTCGCAGCCGAAGGCGGAGAGGGCGAGTGCCCCGACAAGCTGCCGCAGATAGTTATTATTGTTGATGAGCTGAATGACCTGATGATGACGGCAAACAGCAAGGATGTGGAAAATGCCATCGTGAGACTTACCCAGCTGGCAAGAGCCTGCGGTATACATGTAATTCTGGCTACACAGCGTCCTTCGGTAAATGTTATTACCGGTACCATTAAAGCCAACATTCCGACGAGAATGGCATTTGCTGTGTCTTCACTTGTGGATTCAAGAACCATTATCGATCAGGGCGGAGCTGAGAAGCTTCTCGGAAAAGGTGATATGCTTTTTGCACCGCAGGGTTCACCGAAGCCTATACGTGTTCAGGGTGCTTTTGTATCGGATGCCGAGGTTAAGAAGGTTGTTGAATTTATTAAGTCAACCTGCAAAGAAGTTAAATACAATGAGACCGTAAGCAGGCATATTGATGAAAATTCGGATACCGGCAGCGCTCAAAATACGGGTAATGATACGCAGGAAAAGGAAGGAAATGACCGCGACGAAAAATTTGAGGAATGCGGAAGAGCCGTTATTTCAAAAGGCAAAGCATCAATCGGTATGTTCCAGAGAATCAGTGCGGTAGGATTTAACAGGGCAGCGAGAATTATGGATCAGCTGTGTGATGCCGGTGTAGTAGGACCCGAAGAAGGAACAAAGCCCAGAAAGGTTCTTATGACAATGGAACAGTTTGAAGCATTTCTGGCAGACCCTGACGCACAGAACCGTGAATAAATTTATGACTAAATAATCAGCATTTATGTTACTGTTCACCGCCGGGTAATAATAAACTAAAAATCGTAGCCTGCTTCAGGAACGGGTGCGATAATTAAATTCGTTCGCACGCATGGTAATAATAAACCCAAGACACAGGCTCGCTTCAAGGCCTTTGAACAGTATGGCTTTTATGAAGAACGTATACGGCAACATTACAGTGTCTGTATTACGTGTTCGGCTTCCTCAGGGAAGCTCCTGATTTGTTAATATTTTAGTAAATAGAGGATAACTAAAATTTTGGAGGAAAAAAATGGCAAAAGAAAAGGAAACTAAAGTTACTGCTGATGAAAATAAGCAGCGTGCACTTGAAACCGCGATTGCACAGATTGAGAAGAACTTTGGAAAGGGTTCTGTCATGAAGCTTGGCGACAAGGGTGCAAACATGAATATTGAGACTGTACCTACTGGATGCCTGAGCCTTGACCTTGCTCTTGGTCTCGGCGGTGTTCCGAAAGGACGTATTCTTGAGGTTTACGGTCCTGAGTCAAGCGGTAAAACAACAGTTGCGCTTCATATGGTTGCAGAGGTTCAGAAGAGAGGCGGAATAGCAGGTTTTATCGATGCTGAGCATGCTCTTGATCCTGTATATGCTAAAAACATCGGAGTTGATATCGATAATCTTTACATTTCACAGCCCGATAACGGTGAACAGGCTCTTGAGATTGCCGAGACGATGGTTCGCTCGGGAGCGGTTGATATTATCATCATCGATTCCGTTGCTGCGCTGGTACCGAAGGCTGAAATTGAAGGCGACATGGGAGATTCTCACGTTGGTCTTCAGGCAAGACTTATGAGCCAGGCACTTCGTAAGCTTACAGGTGTTGTAAACAAGACAAACTGTATTGTCGTATTTATTAATCAGCTTCGTGAAAAAGTGGGAGTTATGTTCGGAAATCCCGAGACCACTACGGGCGGACGTGCATTGAAGTTCTATGCTTCGGTAAGACTTGATGTACGCAAGACCGATACCATCAAGAGCGGCGGAGACGTTGTAGGAAACAGAACACGTATCAGAGTTGTAAAGAACAAGATTGCGCCGCCCTTCAAGGAAGCAGAGTTCGATATTATCTATGGTAAGGGTATTTCGAAAATCGGAGATATTCTTGATCTTGCCGTGAGTGATAATATTGTTATGAAGAGCGGAGCATGGTTCTCCTACAACAATGAAAAAATCGGACAGGGACGCGATGCTGCCAAGACATTCCTGGCAGAGCATCAGAGTATCTGCGATGAAATTGAGGCAAAAGTTCGTGAACGTTTTCTGATTAAACCTGATGAGAATGATGAAGTCAGTGTTGACAATCCCGCAGATGAGCCTTTACTTGACTGATATTGCCTATGACTGTTACGTTTAGAGAAAAGAACGGCAAAAAAGTTATTATATACGTTGACGGTCACTTTGCCTTCGCACTTTATCCAAAGGAGATTAAGGCATATGACCTTGAAGACGGAGCGGATATTGACGATGAACTGTATGAGCGAATTTTGTCGGAGACAGTTTTACCGAGAGCTAAAAGACGCCTGATGAATATCCTGATAAAGTCTGACAAATCTGAAGCTGAACTTCGAAGATCGCTTAAAATGAACGATTATGATGAGGACACAATTGATAAAGCGATAGCTTATATTGACAGTTATCATTATATCAATGAGACCAGAGCGGCAGAGAGCTTCATCAGGGCACATGTGCTGAATTACAGTGAAAAGGAAATACGATTTCGTCTCGAACAGAAGGGGTATCGTGAAGAAGCTGTTGATACGGCATATGAGCTGGTACTGGCGGATTTTGACAATCCTGAATTGTCGGCGGTGTGTTCTTTCCTGAGGAAGAAGCTTCCGTCCGGAACAGATCCGAACGAGGATGAATTTACCGAGAATGTGCAGAAAGCTATGGCTGCCGCATACAGAAAAGGATTCGGATATGAGATTATCAGGCAGGGAATGAAGGAACTGTACCGTATGTGAACGATTAAGAGAACCTTAGACGGTTGCAGGCTAACTTAATATTGTGAATTCGGATAGGGAGATTTTCAGATTTTTGAAAATCTCCCTATGTTTCTAAAATCTCTATGTTTTCTCCGACATACTCATACAGATACTCTTCAACTGCATGCCAATCAATATTTTGTCTGTCCTTGAATCTATATCATTTATTACTACAATTAAAGAACTCTGTTTCAACCATTATGGTCAAAACATAGTTCTCAGTATTTACATTATATTCGCAACTTTTATGCTAGGGATAGCATTACTTGTTTGTGATAGCAGCCAGCTATGCAGTCAGTCTTGCTTCGAGTTTTTGCCGTATATTTGTCTCAATAATGACATATTTTTGTAACAAATACACTTTATCATTGCTGTGTTGAAAAAACTATTCTAAGAGATTGTTCAAAAAGTTACTATTCACCACTGATTTTGTGGCGCGCTTTATGAATGTGTTTGACCGGGAAGTGAATAGTAATTTCAAAAATACGTCAATTTCAGAGAAAGATGCAGGAGGAAACAAATGAACAAATCTGTAAAAATTGTAATTTGTATGATGATGGTGTTTTTGCTTTTAGGCATTATTGGATTTGACAGGCCGGAAAATGCTTATGCCGCAGCAGAAGCAAATGATACCGGGACATTATCAGCGTATGATACCTGTAAAGACACAGAAAATCCTGATACCGGTGCTGCAGACACAGCGAAGTCTGATACCGATGCTGCGAACACAGTTAATCCAGATACCGATGCTGCAGACACAGTGAATAACGAGAGTTATTTCACTTACAAATTGAGTAAAAAGGGATATGTGACCATAACCGGATTGAAGGATGAATATGCTTCTGTTACCGATATAGTAATTCCTGCGACAATCGATGGCTACAAGGTTATCTCTATAGGCAAATCAGCCTTTAACTCATCATCAATTAAAAGTGTGATTATAGAAGACGGTATCACAACAATCGGAACAACCGCATTTGCATACTGCTCGTCATTGAAAAAGGTTGAATTACCGGACAGTGTAAAGAACATATATAGCGGAGCATTCAGAGCATGTAAGAAATTAACAAAGATTAAGCTTCCGGCAAATCTGAAGAAAATATCGATGCGTACTTTCCGTGGATGTGTAAGATTAAAAGAGATAATCATTCCTGAAGGTGTAAAGTCTATAGGAAAAGGTGCCTTCTATTGCTGTAAAAAATTAATCAAAGTAGTGATTCCTGACAGTG
>JAZLIK010000136.1:0-19789 GCA_045617345.1 Lachnospiraceae bacterium
GTAAAGCGTATTGTTGAACCGGTTGGACTGATTTTTTCGGAATACTATTTTTATCTGAATGCATTTATCGTAGAGAAGAATGAGAACGGTGCTTATGTTCAGAAGTTTGATTATCCTGCGATATTCAGGCTTGATAGGATAAAGAATTATAAAGAAATCGGTCAGAAGTTTAGAATTGCGTACTCTGACAGATTTGAAGAAGGAGAGTTCCGCAAGAGAGTGCAGTTTATGTTCCCCGGTTCTCTTATAAAATTGCAATTCAAATATACCGGTAAAAGCGTAGAAGCTATTTTAGATCGTCTTCCTACTGCACGAGTACTGTCCGAGAAAGATGGAGCTTCAATAATTGAAGCAGAAGTTTACGGAAAGGGTATTCTTATGTGGCTTCTTAGCCAGGGTAATACAATTGAAATACTCAGACCTCAGAGTATGCGTGATGAAATGAAGAAGAAGCTTCAGGAGATGCTAAAAAACTATTAGGAGTATTAGCCTATGGTGACATTTATACCTCCGTTTATGGGGGAAGAGATAAAAAGTAATGCTGAACGAAAGATGTACGATGTTCTGCAGGGATTGAATCTGAAAAATGCTTATGTTCTTCATTCACTGGGACTTCCAAAGCATCAGTCAAAAATCTACGGTGAGATAGATTTTGTTGTTGTGTGCGAACGTGGTGTCGCATGTTTGGAGATTAAAGGCGGACGTGTCGAATGTCGTGAAGGAAAATGGCTTTTTACTGACAGATATGGTGTTGAACGAGAAAAGCCGGAAGGTCCTTTTGCACAGGTTATCGGAAATATGTTCAGCCTCAGGGAGATTTTTAAACAGCGTTTTGGAAATGATCAGAAATTAAAGGGAACTCTTATCGGATGTGGAGTGGTATTTCCTGATATAGAGTTTAAATCACGTTCTCAGGAAATCATTCCTGAGATTATTTACGATAAATCGATAACAGACATTACCGCATATATCAATGGTATTTTTGATTATTGGGAGAAACGTTCACATTGGGAGCCGACAATGCTTGGGCCACGGGATGTAAAGGAAATAGCGAATTATTTCAGAGGGGAGTTTTCATTTATTCCCACGTTGGCAGATCAGCTTAACGAAGTTGAGAAGCGACTGATTCGGTTGACATCCGAACAGGCACAGATAATGGAGGCATTATCTATTAATGACCATCTTATGATTGAAGGAGATGCGGGAACCGGTAAAACAGTGCTTGCTACCGATTTTGCCCGTAAGAAGGCTGAGCAAGGGAATAAGGTGCTGTACCTGACATTCAATAAGAATCTTTCCAACAGTTTGCTGGAGAAGGCTTATTCGGCAGAGAACCTTAAGATAATCAATATTCATGCATTGTTCGGTGAGTATGTAACGGTTGATGTGGAGAAAATGAAGGAAAATCCACAGCTTTATTTTGGACAGACTTTACCGGATACTTTTTATGAATTTGTATCTGCATTGCCGGAAGAAGAACTCGAACCGATGAAATATGACCTTCTTGTTATGGATGAGGGGCAAGATATAATAAAACCAAATTTCTTGTATCCTTTAGATTATCTCCTAAAAGGCGGGTTCGAAAATGGACATTGGGCGATGTTTTATGATGAGAAACAGAACCTTTATAATCCGGAATATCAGGACGGAATGGAACTGATAAATTCGTACAGTAACACTAAGTTTAAGCTTTTTGTTAACTGTAGGAATACCGTGCAGATAGGTCAGTATATTGAAAAGACAACAGGCTGGAAGCTTGGTACGTTCTTAAAGGAAGCCGGAGAAGATGTTCAGAAAATCAACTATACGGATGAAGCGGATTTCAAGAATAAGATTGACGAATTATTAAAGCATTTAAAGGCTGAAAAGGTTGATTTTACAGATATAACGTTTTTGACTCCGAAGATGTATCAGAATTCCATATTGGGAAAGACCGGAATCAAGGTGAATGAGATAAATGAGAATATGGATCCGAATTCAAAGGCTCCGAGATTTTCTACAATTCACGGATTTAAAGGGCTGGATTCGAAGGTGATTATTTTCTGTGGCTTGGACGATATTCACGATGCGAATTATTCTAAGTTTGTTTACATAGCGGCAACCAGAGCCCGGACATTGCTTTACATGGTTGGTTCGGAGGAGTTTTGGAAGAAGCATAAATGAGAGGGTAGCCAATGATAACATTAAACATTAAAACCGCCAAGAAATGCGCATTATGCAAATATTGGTATGATCCTACAAACAGTGCAATATCTCCGCGTTCGCCCAAAATCAATCTTTGGACTATTGATGATAAATGTGGAAAGAAGATGTGCCTTAAGAAGAATTTTGAGATGAGTCCTACGGCATTTTGCTCAAAGGATTTTGAATTAAAGCTGGATATTCAGAAATAACAGACGAGGTATAACAGATACCATTAGGCTAGGCTTTTATTGGAAAATTCGCTGATTACTTCCTCAAATCCGGGCAGTATATCAAGGTATTCCTTGTACGCAGCATTGTAATAGGTATTAGCCCTGATATTAACATCCTCTTCAAGTTCCGAAAGCGCGGCGTCAATACCTTCAGACCGTGCTAATTCGAGAAAATAATCGAGTGAGAAGAGTGCATAGTAATCTTTGTTTTCGATGAGCTCCGATGAGAATTTCTTTTCAAGAGCTTCGGAGCCTTCATTGAGAAGCTTCTGAACCTTAATGAAGAAGATGAGCAGGGAGGACGCAGCCTTAAAGTTATCCATATCCTTTGTGTAGCTTTCAAGTGCTTCATCCACATGCTCCATATAAAATTTAAGCGTAGTTGTGGCGATGGAATTATCAGAATCAGAATCAAATAGATTCGACGCATTGTTATAAGCGTCTATGATGATATCGACCGGATCATTATATTGGGAATAATCCATACCGGTAATGTTGTATTCTTTTGATATTTTCTGGCATAGTTTTTGGATGTTATCGATCATTTAATACACGCTGGACCTCCTTCCTAAAATATATATTATGTTTCACGTATGACATATTTTGTCAAAATGAACATTTTTTATAAATTTAATGATATATGCTTCGGATGACAAATAATGTCTTTCGTCAGACTTATACTGATGTAAAAGTGAGGTGAAGTCTTATGAGAGGAATGAGTGCAGCAGAACTGGTTAACAAACAGCTTCAGATAATCGATATACTATCCGGAGAAACTCCGGTAGAAAGACTTTGTGACAGAATCGGTGCCTTAAATGTGGTGTATGATTATTCGGATTTCGCGGATAAGGACCTTTACATTGAGGTTAAAAAAGAATATGTCAGCCGATTGATCACGGTACTGAACAAAGCTCAGATAAAATGTGAGATTGCGGAAGGAATACCTGTCGTCGAAGAAATTCAAAGATGGAAGGATTTCCCAAGACATTCAAAAGGCATAAAACTGTTTCTTAAGTTCGGTAAGTCTGATGAATATGCAATCATAAAGACGACACTCAAGTCGGAAAAGGTTTATTACCTTATCGCCGATATAATAGAGTATGAAAAGCACAATGTTAAGGTTGAAGTGACTGTAGTTGATACAAGGGAGGTTGATGATTATGCCGATATCCAGACCGAAAATGGTTAAATGTAAACTTTGCAGAAAGCGTTTTATGGTGCTGATTGGGGATGTAAGACCGCAGAGAATCGAGTGCCCCAGTTGTAAGTTTGTATGGTTTTATAAGGGAATGTAATTAAATGAGCGTCAGGAAATACCTGGCGCTCGGCTTTTTTTATGATATCTTCTGACGAATGAAGCCCATGCCCTTATAGGTCCTCACGGGGTTGCCTCTGACAATCTTAGTATGCTCACGCCAGGCATCATTGGTCTGTTTTGCTTTACCGGCAGCTTCCTTTTCAGCAAGAATGAAATTGAGCTTCTCAAGGGCATTCTTTCGGTTCTGAAGCTGGCTGCGTTCTGCAGTTGATGTAACGGTGATGCCGGTCGGTATGTGTATGAGGCGGACACCAGTCTCAACCTTGTTGACATTCTGTCCTCCGTTTCCTCCACAATGAAAGCGTTCGAAGCGGATATCTTGGTCTTTGCATATCTGCGGTGCTTCAGGAATGATGCTGACATCAACATACCAGTTCTTTCTTTTGTGATGAGGACGGAACGGACTTTCACAGATCCACTGCACGGTTCCTTCAAGCTCGGATAAATCATCTTCGGTTGTGAACATGATGGATGTGCAGCAGCCGTCTGTTTTTGCTTCGTGTTTCTTAATCAGTTCGATATCTTCATGTTCGTTTTTCAGGGAATTGAAGAGCTTGACAACGGCAAGCTCACATTCAGCCGGTCCCTGACCGGAACTAATCTGTACAATCATTTTAAATATTCTCCTTAGGTTCTTTGTTTTCCATGTAGAACACTTTGCCTTTAGCTCTGAACGGTAATCTGTTGCCGTTGGGAATGAGGTAAGCGTGTTCTCTTTTTATTTTTAAATCATCTTCTATATAGCCGTCGGTGATAATGAGTATCGGGCCTGTCACGGGGAAGTCCTTTGATATTTCGAGAGCATCTACACCGGGCTGTAAGATAGTTCCTCCACGTCCTGTTATTTCAACACGTCCGGCGATATCTTCGGGAGCCATGTATCCTGCATCCGTAGCTTCGGCATCACAGAAGATAATCCTTACGAAAGGTACATCCTTTGAAACGGCATAGCTTGCAATTGCTCCGAGTGCCAGTCCTATCTGGGCTGAACACATGGAACCAGAGGTATCAATGACAACTCCGAAGGTTCTGCTTTCAAGGTCCTTTTCGTAGAGTACATAGCTTGGTCTCGGAATATCCGGAGTGGATCCCTGACGGCGGCTTGGTCGTGCATAAGTCCTGTGTTTCTCAAGAGGCGGGAACTGTTCGTCAAACCACTTTCCAAGCTCTACTTCCCAGGGAATTGGAGGCATTGAAAGTGCTCTTATTTCTTCGATAAGTCCTGCAGGGAGTAAGCCTCTGCTGTGGGTTATGTGATAATCTAAGCCTTCTCTTAAGGAATTTTTGAAAAAATCATCCAAGGTAATTCCTTTGTTGATGCCTTCGAAATGAGGTCCGTTATTTCCGAAGATATCTCCCTGACCGTAGCCTCTAAAGGTGGCGTGTTTCTTGAATTTACGCATTTCTTTTACAATTAGGTCATATATTGCTTCGGCGGACATGTTGTGAAGTGTCTCGTCATAAAGAAGTCCATCTTCCGGCATTATTCCGATATTCATTTCATGGAGCCAGTCATTGATTACATAGTCACAGGCAACATTCCAAAGATAGCGGTCTCTTCCCTGGCATCTTTCGTGATGGCAGAGTCCTGCATGAAGGTATTCATGAGCCAGAACGAATTTCCATTCCTCTAAAGTGAATCCACAGGAAGGATTGGCGTAAATCTCGCCGTGAACTGCGTCTACTGCAGCTATATGTATTTCATATCTGTGGCAGATATCCACGTCTTCAATAATCTTAAAAGAGGATGCAAGACCGCCGAGAAGCGGATAGTGCGCAAGGAACCACTCGGCTGCCTTTGTTACTACTGTATCCCTTCTTTTGTGGAAATCATGTCCGCCCACATCACTTACTGCTTTTTTTATGGAGTGGGTGATTGCGTTAGAAAAGACTTCTGCATATTCATTCTTTTCACCGTTTTTATAAATGATTGGAGCGTCAATTCCAATCATGTCACAAGCATCTTTAGTATTAAGCCCATAGCTCTGTTTCGGTGAGATTCCTTCAGTCTCGATAAGGTGTTCATATATTTTCACTTCATCATTTAATTTGATGGAATATTCCGACGCAGGATCCGGATATATTGCCTTCCCGAAACCGATATCAGCTAAGAATCTCGTTACATAGATATCGCAGGCCTTGTTCCATACATCCGGATAAATTTCTGCTTCTTTAGGCATTTTATCCTTGTCAAAATGTCCGAAGGCAAGGTGCAGAAGATTATGCGCCAGCACGTATGCCCATTCGTTCGGGATTAAGTCTGCATCAATATTGGCGAAAATATTCCCGCTTTTGGTGACGCATGCAATACATTCTCTGCCGCATAAGTGTGAGGTTTTGGCTTCTATAGTTCCGTCTAACTGTGAGAAGAGGGGATGCTCTTTAAGGATATCAAAACCTGCATAAAGATTTTTGAGTTCCCTTGGCATATCCTCTTCCCTGTAATAATATTTTTTTCTTAAATAAGCCATGATGTTTCCTTTACTTGTTGTTTACCAGTCTGGGGAGATCTCTTATTACTTCAACCATGAACCAGTCGGGGAGTGTGCTTTCGTCATCTGAAGCAACTACCATCTGGGCGATTTCAAAGTTGATTGTGGAGAGCTCTTTTATCATTCCTTTTGCTCTGTATACGAAGGAGAGCATGTTTCCTGAAATGTCTTGCTTGCTTTTGGGAAGCTCTGTGATGAGCTTTGCCCTAAAAGACTGTGCAAGAAAATAGAGGATATCTCGGTCTTCTGGTTTAGCGGGCCATTTTGCGTTTTCTGCAATGATATCCTCAAGCATGTGGTTATTCTTAAGACTCTTTGTGTAAGCTAAGAACATACCTGCATGAGAGGGTGAAAGGCACGCGTAGGCGAGCATTTTCAATGTGTCTGCGGAGATTTCCCTTGTTCCTGCACCGTATTCTGTAAGTGCGTCGCTTAGCATATGCCAGCTTCTGGGAGTGGAGAAGGGTTCTTCGGTCTTGGGAGGCTCTGAGAATAGGTGGTCCGGTCTCTGGATGATATAATCAATAACCCAGGGGTGAAGATTGTTCTTCTGAGCCCATTTAATCCACTGTCTGGCGTCGGCCTTCATCTGAACATGGAACATTCTGTTGATAAGTGCAGATGACATTGTTTTTACGATAGCGGAATCCTGTGCCCTGTTTCCAGCTCCTACAACGATGCTTCCTTCGGGAAGATGATATTCTCCGATTCTTCTTTCGTGGATGAGGGAGTAGAAGGCCTTCTGTACCTCCTGTGAGCATGCATTGAGTTCATCAAGAAAAAGTACGTAAGGTTCCTTTCTTGCTATCATTTTGGGCGGGAGGAATTCTGAGGTTTCTCCCTTTATCTGAGGGATTCCGATGATATCTTCCGGTGCGAGCTGGCTTCCGAGAAGTGAAACGCAGGGAAGGTCAAGCTCTTTGGCAAACTGCTCCACGAGAGCAGATTTGCCGATTCCGGGTGCTCCCCAAATGAATACAGGTCTTGTGGGAGCAACGTTAAATAATATTTCCAATAAGTCATCCTGTGTGACTGTAATAGGTAAGTTCATATATTAAATCCTTTCTTCGTTATGCAGTGCAGTCCTTGTAGCGCTGCTTTTCGTTATATTGTTTCTTCCTGTTGATATGGCGCTCCTTTGCACGGGGACAGTATTTATCACAGTGCTGGCAGTAGCTTTTGTGCTCTGCCTCACGTCCCTTTGTGCATTCGCCGTGACTGACATAGTATTTACAAGGTGTTTCCCTAAATTTACTCATTGTAGTGTACCCCCTTAATTGCCGCCCGCCTTGAAGTTGTAGACAGGACGGATGATTTTATCAATAGTTACAGTGTCACCGATTACTTCGGTGATATCCTCGATTGCCCTGTAGGCAAAGGGTGCTTCGTCGAGAGTGTCTTTTCCGATGCAGCTTGAATAAATTCCTTTCATTTCTGATTTGAATGCTGATACCGTGAAACGGCTCTTTACATCTTCACGTTTCATAATCCTTCCGGATCCGTGGGGAGCCGAGCAGTTCCAATCTGTGTTTCCAAGACCGGTTCCGAGGAGAATGCCGTCTCGCATGTTGATGGGTATGATAACTTTTTCGCCTGCTTTGGCGGATATTGCGCCCTTGCGGAGCATGTGTGAACCAAAGGTGTCGAGCGTTTCAGCTGATGCATCGACATAGTTATGGATGCATTCGTAGGAATCAAGAACCTTCCATTTCATTCCCTTTACGAGTTCGTCCAAGATGATTTCTCTGTTAAGAGATGCGAACTGTTGTACAAGCTGCAGGTCGTGAAGAAAATCCTCCTTAAGCTTTCCTTCGAGCCAGGTAAGCTCGTAGGGAAATTCTTTCCCGTTTTCCTTCAGGTATTTCTGACCTTCGTGAAGATAATACTCGGTTACTTCTTTTCCTAAATGTCTGCTTCCGGAGTGGATTACGACATAGAGGTTCCCTTCCTCGTCCTTATCGGCTTCGATGAAATGATTCCCTCCTCCAAGACTTCCAAGACTTAATACCGCTTTGTCGAGACGGATGTGCTCTGCACATTTTAATTGCGCAAAATCAAATTCATCTGCGAATCTGTGAGCCTTGTTTCTTATGTTGAAGCCGGAGGGTACATTGTTCCTTATTACTGCATCGAGTTTCTGATATTCAATTTTATTGCCCTTAATCTTTGCTAAGGACATACCGCATCCGATGTCAATTCCTATGAGATTGGGCATGATTTTTTCACCTACAGTCATTGTAAGTCCGATTGTCCCGACTTTTCCGGGATGAACGTCTGGCATTACCCTAATGCGGCATCCTTCGGAAGCCTCTTGATCACAAATCATCTGAAGCTGTGAAAGGGCATACTGATCGATTGCGGTTTTAGTGTTGTTTGTTGTAAAAATCTGAGCGAAAGTTACGGCTCCTTTGATAGTCTCCATAATGTTAATTTCCTTTTCTTTCTATGCTGAGGGCAAAAAAATAGCACCTCATTTGTTAATAGAGATGCGGAAATCACATATGAAGCCTTATGGATGATCAGAAATGGTTATCTGCAAAAACGCAGAGTCAGATCATATAAGGACACGGAAGGATAACCATACCTCTATGTAAGTTTATGTTGTTGTTTGATAATGAATTCTTTAACATGGCAATGGCCTCCTTTCTTCCATGTGGATAGTTGATTAATGTTTACAGTTTACAGTATAACACGCCTGTCAAGAGGTAAAAATGAACTGTTGGTTTAATCCTCGGAAGTAATCCTCAGGACCGTGCTTTGTTATCTGTTACGCATAGTATATCGGCTTGGAATGACAAATAATGACACCCTCAAAAAAATTTTGAAATTTTTAAAAGGCTTGATTTTTTTGTTTTGACCATGACAAATAGTGTCAGTGGTGTCCTGTATATTTTATTGTAACAACCGTAAACAAAGGATTTTTGAAGGGATGTGATTTTAAATGAGAGATGAATTTACACTTACAGAAATCAACAGACAACAGACAGGTTTAGGATTATCTTTCTTAAATATTCCGACTTTGGTCAGGGAGAACAGCGACTGCTGGACCACCATAGAATCGGAAAACGGACTTAAGCTTCAGCGGAATAACATCACCGGGCATGCCAGGATTGTCAATGAGAAGAGAATCCGTATTGCATGGGGCGACATGAAAGCCATGCGAGCTGCATTTGAGAAACTCATGAAGCCCTGGGAGAAATGTAAGCGCGGAGATATCCTTGCAGTACAGAGAGCAAACGGACTGTATTCCCATTATGCAGTTTATATAGGAAGAGGCAGAGTCATCCATTACGCTGCAGAGGGTTCGGATTTCGGAACGGAGCCGAGCATACATGAAGCGCCGTTCAAGGATTTCCTGGGATGTGATACAAGCTTTGAAATATTGTCTTTTTCGGAAAACGGTGATGCTCCCAAGCATAAAAGAATTGATCTTGTATCAGATATGAAGGTTCCGACCATGCGTTACGATTATGATGCACTTCCTGAATTTGATAAATATCTGAGAAGAATCAAAGGATATCATATTTATTCTCCGGAGGAGACAGTAGAGAGAGCAAAATCAAGAATCGGCGAGAATAAGTACAATCTGGCTTTTAACAACTGCGAGCATTTTGCCCTGTGGTGTAAGACCGGGGTTCATGAATCTACTCAGGTTGAGGATGTGATGAAACAGCTGATTTTCGGTGCAATCAGGGCATCTGATAACTATTTTGAAAAAGATTTTACCATGACAAATAGTGTCAGGGGCATCATTTAAGATATGCGTATAACAATGGAAAAGCGGACATGGTTCCATTGTTATGAATAAGAGAAAGATAAAAGGAGGTTAATAAGGTGAGCTTTATAGGATTAGGTAACGTTATTGGTAACATAAGTGGTGTTGCATCAAAACAGAATGATGCGGTGAATGAAAACAAGGAGGACGAAAACACAATGGCATTTGAAAATGAAAAAGAAAATGACGTAATTGATGAAGAAGCGGTTGAAGAGAAAGAGCTTGATGAGGCTGAGAACGTTGAAGACGAGGCTGAGGATGAGGATTTCGATGGAATCGAGGATTTAAAGCCAGATGCAGAGAATGTTCAGGATAACGCAGGAATTTACAAGCTTTTAGAGGATGAAATCAACGGCATGGATATCTCTGCTGAACAGAAAACAGAGAAGATTCAGAAACTCGGAGAATTAAAGAACCAGAAGGTAAATATCATGCTTGTTGGTTCTACGGGAAGCGGAAAGAGTTCAACCGTTAATGCACTCTTTGATATGAACATTGCAAAGGTCGGTGAAGGAGTAGATCCAGAGACACAGAGCATTACGGAATTCCAGCTTGCAAATCTTACGGTTTGGGATACACCCGGTCTTGGTGACGGAGTAGAGCGTGATGAGGAAATCGCAGATGAAATCCTTTTGAAGCTTCAGGAGAGAGATGAAAACGGTAAGCAGCTCATTGATATGGTTGTAATGATTATGGATGCTTCAACAAAGGATCTTACCAATTATTACAATATCATCAACAACGTGCTCAAACCTGAATTTGGAAGCAGCGCGAAGAAGAGAATCCTTATCGCACTCAACCAGTCCGATATCGCTATGAAGGGTACTCACTGGGATGCAGAAAAAAATATGCCTGATAAAGTTCTTGAGGATTTCCTCAAAAAGAAGGCTGCATCCGTACAGGAAAGAATCCGGGAGAATACAGGTCTGAATATTAAGCCGGTATGCTACTGTGCGGGCTATATGGAGGAAGGTGTCCAGAGAAAGCCCTACAATCTTACAAAGCTTCTTTACTTTATCGTTAAGGCTGCACCCAAGGCTAAGAGACTTAACATTGCAGAGAACATTAACCGTGATGAAGACAACTGGTTTGCAAATGATGATGAGCTTGATTACGGCGAGGCGCTTGGAAAGGCATTTGGCGAGGTAATCCTGGATTGCATATCCGAAGGAATGGACACAGGAGCAGACCTTGGAGAGGATTTACTTGGAATCCCCGGAATGTTAATCGGAGGATTATTGGGTTGTGTAATCGGAGGAATCGGCGGATTTTTCAAGGCGATTGTATCGTAATAGGATGTAATTGTTAAATGACAGGCTTCGGCCGGAAGGTAGTTTCTGGCCGGGGCTTTTTAATTACAGATTTACTTTGGTGACAGAATGTGTCATTGCCCTCTGCTAACATAATGTTGGGTAAGGGGAAAATTTTGTACATGCTAAGTAGCATAATAGGTAAAACATAAGCATCAAATAAGGAAAAGGAGACAGAACGGGTGTCAAATTTAATGGATCTTTTTGGAATGGGTTTCTTAAATCCGCAGAATGACGGTGAAAGAAATAAGTCACAAAAGAATAAAACAGAAGAAGATTCGCAGTATAAACAAATGTCGATTCTTGACTTTATGAGTGCTATGGAATCCGAAAATGACAATCTCTCTGTTTCTGATATTGACCAGATGATTTCTCTTCTTCAGGAAAAGAAAACGGAGGTGCGCCGCGAGGAACGACGTAAACAAGAGGAGGAAAGGCGTAAAAAGGAAGAGGAAGAAAGGTTAGCTAGAATCGAACGACAGCTTGAAAGGGAAGAACGGGAAAGGATTGAAAGAGAACAGCGTGAGAGAAGAGAGCGCATATTGAAGGAAATTGAAGAAAAGGCGCGTGAAGAAGCTAAACGCCGCGAAGAGGAGCATGTTGCTGAAGTGACCAGCATGGAGCTTCCCATGGACTGGGAGAACTTTTATGATACGGATCCTTCTACTGCTGATGTTCATGTTGAGAGCATCCCGGATGCGTTTGTTAAGTGCCTTAATTCGTTAGGCCGCGTTGATATCGAATATATTGCTTCGATTACCGGAGAAGAGTATAAGACGGTTATTGAAAAACTATGTGGTTCAATATACCAGAATCCCGAGAGATGGGGCGAGTGCTTCTATAAGGGTTGGGAGACTGCAGAGGAATATCTGTCAGGAAACGTCAGACAGAAGCTTCTTGTGGCGGAGAGAGAGAATATACGCTATAACGGATATTTTAAGAAAAATGTGAAAGCTTTGAAGAAGGTGCTTCCACGGAATGTTTCGGCAGAAGATATATATATTACATTGGGCTCACCCTGGATTCCGACAAAGGTTATTTCGGATTTTATCGGATATATCATGAAGGACAGATGGAAAACATATGAAGTCAAACATGATGAGTATACAGGAACCTGGGAATTGGATTTCAGCTATAATGATTGGGCTCTTCCTTATGAATTCCGTCAGAAATATGGTACAAAACGTAGAAATGGTATGGAGATTTTGCTACGCACCCTGAATCAGCAGTCGATTGTCATTACGGACTCAAAGTCTAGTCCTTATACTAAATCGGGAAAGCAGAGTGTAGTTAATAAGACAGAGACTGTACTTGCAATGGAAAAGCAGAAGCTTTTGCTTGATGAATTTAAACAGTGGGTCTGGAGTGACCCAAAAAGAAAAAGATGGTTGGAAGAGATTTACGAAGTAAAGTATGCCTCAGTGAAACAGCGCCATTTCGACGGAAGCTTTCTGGAGTTCCCGGGGCTTGATCCTGCAATCACGCTTTATCCGTATCAAAAGAATGCTGTTGCAAGAATACTGTTTTCGCCGAATACTCTGTTGGCCCACGATGTCGGTTCGGGTAAAACTTTTATAATGATTGCTGCCGGTATGGAGCTTAAAAGACTTAAGCTATCTTCCAAGAATCTTTATGTGGTTCCAAACAATATCGTCGGACAGTGGGGACATATTTTTTATTCCATGTATCCTGACGCGTGCATCAAATTTGTGGAGCCCAAGGATTTTACTCCGGCTAAGAGGGAGGCTGTTTTAGAGGATATAAGGGATAATGATTATGATGCCATAATCATGGCTTATAGCTGTTTTACCAGGATTCCTATCTCTAACAAATACAGGATGGAAGAACTGAAGCAGACGAGAAAGGAACTTGAAAAATTTAATGGGAACTATAGCACATCCACCAAGAAAATATTTAGCAAGTTGGAAAAGACACGTGACCTGGAATGGGAACTAATGAACGAGAAGGAAGAACCGGGAGTCTGCTTTGACGAGCTTGGTATCACGAGACTGTTCGTGGATGAGGCTCATAATTTTAAAAATGTTCCCATTGAAACAAAGATTGAAAATGTAATGGGAATCAATTCCACGGGTTCTGTCAAATGCAGGGATCTGATGGATAAGGTTCATGTGGTGCAGCATCAGAATGCCGGAAAAGGAATTATATTTGCAACCGGTACGCCCATAACGAATTCCATTACAGACGCATATATAATGCAGAAATATCTGCAGGGAGCCGAGCTTGCTATTCTTGACCTTCAGGCTTTTGACAGCTGGGTCGGCATGTTTGCCGAGAAAAAGACTGATTTTGAAATTGATGTCGATACCAGTAACTACCGTATGGCAACCAGATTTTCCAAATTTCATAACATTCCGGAGCTTACAACCATGCTTGCTTCGGTCGCTGATTTTCATCAGATGGACGAAACCCAGGGCGTTCCGGAGCATGACGGATATCAGGATACCATTGTCCATAAGACAAGGGATTTTTCGAACTATCTGAAATACATATCCGAACGTGCGGATGATATAAGAAATGGTCGCGTAAATAGGTCTGACGACAACATGCTCAAGATTACAACTGACGGAAGAAAGGCTGCGCTTGATTTACGGCTTATCAGCGATGATTACGGTTTTACTACGGCTTCAAAAGTATTCACGTGCGCCGAAAACGTGGCGGAGATATACAAATCCACTGCGCAGGATCTGAGTACGCAGCTTGTATTCTGCGATACCTCTACACCGAAGGAAGGCTTCAATATTTACGATGAATTAAAGGGACTGCTGATAAAGATGGGCATTCCCGGGAGTGAAATCGCCTATGTTCATGATGCAACTACAGAAAGCAAAAGAGAACGAATTTTTGAGGATGTGAGGCTTGGCATAATAAGAGTCCTTATCGGTTCAACCTTTAAACTGGGACTTGGCGTAAATGTTCAGAACAAGCTGATTGCTCTTCATCATCTTGATGTTCCCTGGAGACCGGCGGATATGGTTCAGCGCGAGGGACGAATACTGAGGCAGGGTAATGAAAATGACAAGGTGTCGATTTACCGCTATATAACAGAAGGCAGCTTCGATGCATATTCATGGCAGCTTCTTGAAACAAAACAGCGGTTTATTTCGGATCTTTTGAGTGGAACTGCGGATGACAGGACTGCGGCTGATGTAGACGATACGGTGCTGAATTACGCAGAAGTAAAGGCTCTTGCAATAGGCAATCCTCTTATTAAGGAGAGGGTTGAGGTGGCCAATGAACTTTCGCGGTATTTAATTCTGCAGAACAGGTTAGTAAACCAGCGCAGCATATATGAACAGGAATATGCGGAGCTTCCGGCAAAAATTGAAAGGATTGAACGGCTTATTCCGCTTACAAGGAATGATGCGGAATATTACGCAGCCAACAGGCAGGAGTATACGCCTGAGGAACGTAAGGAATTCAGAACCCGGATATATGCGGCTACCCATAAGGACGAGCCTACAGTTGAGGAGGTAACTGTCGTAACCTATCAGGGCTTTGAGGTTGTGGTTCCGAAGAATGTCTCTGTCGTGCATCCGGTTGTTTTTCTTCGCAGAAGCGGAAGCTATATGATTGAACTTGGAAGCAACGATATTGGCGGCATGGCAAGGCTTGACGGGTGTTTGAATGATTTACAAAAGCGTTTGGATAATCTTGTTAAAAAGCTTGACGACTTAAATTCCAGAAAGAATTTTATGGAGAAGGAACTCGCAAGGAAAAACGATTACAGGGATGAAATTGAAAAATGCAGAGAACGTCTTGCAGATATAGATCACCGGCTTGGCGTAGATAAAGAGGATGATTGATTATGGATTCAGATATTAAATTAAGCAATATTCCGTGTATGACGGTAGGTGCAATGGTAGATGAATTATCGGAGGCATATTGTGCACTGATAAATGCAGGAGAGCAGATGAAAATAATGCCCTCCGTAATGCTCTGGGGTGCGCCCGGTGTAGGTAAATCCCAGGGAGTAAGGCAGATTGCAAAAGAAATAGAGGCAAGGACAGGAAAAAGGACTGCGGTCACGGATGTAAGACTTCTTTTATTCAATCCTATTGATTTACGAGGAATTCCCACCTCTAATGAGGACAAGACACTGGCTGTATGGCTGAAACCGCAGATTTTTCAGATGGATGAATCAGAGAATATAATTAACATTCTGTTCCTTGATGAAATATCGGCGGCACCACAGTCCGTTCAAGCTGCAGCATATCAGATAACTCTGGACAGGGTTGTGGGAGAACACAGATTGCCCGACAACTGTATTGTCATAGCGGCGGGAAACAGAATTACCGATAAATCCGTAGCTTACAAAATGCCGAAGGCTCTTGCCAACAGACTTTTACACATTGATGTTGAGGTAAGCTTTGATTCATGGAAGGAATGGGCCATAAGAAGCGGAGTGCATCCGATAGTGGTGGGATACCTTGATTTTAAAAGCGATGCACTTATGTGTTTTGATGCATCATCGGAGGACCTGGCTTTTGCCACGCCACGTTCCTGGGAAATGGTCAGCAACATCTTAAACCGCGTAAATGGTGACATTGATAAGGTATTCTCTCTTATTGCCGGACTCGTGGGAATAGGTCAGGCTGCCGAGCTTCGGACATGGGCAAAGGTTTATAAGGATTTGCCGAGAATCGGAGATATATTTGATGGCAAAACCTCGGAAGTTCCTAAGAGACCGGACAGCCTTTACGCCCTGACAGCTGCCATGACTTCATACGCAAGCTCGCATCGTGATGAAATGGATAAGATTCGTAATTCCATATCTTATGCAAATATGTTGCCACCGGATTTTTCTGTGGTGCTTATGAAGGATTACATGAGTATTGAGAAGGATTATGTAAAGAAACTTATGTCCATACCGGAGTTTGCGAGATGGATGAGTACGAAGGGAAGTCTTCTGAATGGAAGTATCTAATGAGAAACTTAAGGAATACACGAGAAAAATAATGATAGCCAGGATGCGCCTGCTTTGTAATAACGGTTTCTATGGCTTACTTCTCATGCATATGAGGATGAATATAAGTGATGAGCATGAAACCGCCTGGTCAGACTTAAAAGACAGGCTGTACTTTAATCCCGATTTCCTTGAAAAAGTATCTGACAGAGAACTTGATTATGTGATGATGCACCTGCTTTTGCATGTGGTATTGAAGCACCTTGACCGTAAAGGCGATTATGAAGATAAATATTATGATGAAGCAGCCGATATCGTAGTTAATTCGAATATACTAAGGTCCAATGAAGGAAATACAGAGTCCATTTCGCTTAGGAATTTCGGCGGAGTTCAGGAGTATATGGTACCGGGTGGCGATGAAGGCTGGAAGTATAGTGTGGAAGAGGTTTTCCAGATGCTAAAGGTAACGAAGGCATCAGGGGATGGTGAGGATGATGAGTCTGATTCTGACTGGGAAGAGATATTAGAAAATGCTTCCGAGTCTTGTGAAAATAACGAAGATGGGGACGGCGATTCTGATTCTAATGAGAGTGGCGACCCTGAGAAAAATGGTGATTCTGAAGGAGAAGAAAATTCTGAAGGAAACAATGAATCAAAAGGACAAGGTGGCACTAAGGAAAAGGGTGACAATAAAGGAAAAAACGATTCTGGGGAAAGCAATGATTCTGAAGAAAAGAATGGACCTAAAGGAGATAATGGAGCTGCTGAGCATGGTAATTCTGAAGGTGAGAATAATCTCGGAAAAGACGGTAACTCTGGTGAAAGTTCCTCAAAAGACGGTAACTCGGGCGAAAACTCCCCCAAAGGCGGTAATTCAGGTGAAAACTCCGGAAAAGATATGACTTCTAAAAATTCCGGTGATGGGAATGAATCAAAAGATGACAACCGGAAGGAATCGAGGAACGGCAATCATAACAAGAAGGGAAACGGTGATAATACAGACAAGAAACTCAAACAAGGACAAGAAAACGGTTCGGGGAATTCATATTCGGGATGGGATTATCACAATAGGAAATCTGAGTCTGATAATGCTGATAATAACCTGAATGATCGGATATGGCAGGAAAGAATTATGCAGGCCGTAACTGCAATGCAGAAACGTAATACCGAAAAAAACGCCGGGCAGATACCTGCATTTGCCGAAAGATATCTTGAGGAGTTAAAGAAGCCTCAGACAGACTGGAGAACAGTGCTGGATGAGTTTATACAGGAGGAGGTCTGTGATTACTCCTTCTGCCCACCTGACAGAAGATTTGATGACAGTCCGTTTTTTCTGCCGGATTTTAACGAAAAGGATTATCACATTCAGAAGGTACTGTTTATGATCGACACCTCAGGATCCATGAGTGATGGTGCGATATCTCAGTGTTATTCGGAAATAAAAGGTGCAATCGACCAGTTTAATGGCAAACTTGAAGGTTGGCTTGGCTTTTTCGATGCAGTGGTAGTTGAACCACAGCCTTTTATGGATGAAAGTGAATTTATGGCAATCCGTCCGGAGGGTGGCGGAGGTACAAGGTTTGATATTATATTTGATTATGTGGCAGAAAATATGTCAGAAGAACCGCCGATTAGTATAGTTATCCTTACGGATGGATATGCTCCGTTCCCTGAAGAAAAGGCCACACATGGAATTCCGGTCCTTTGGATTATTGATAATGAGGATGTGACTCCACCCTGGGGTAAAATCGCAAGAATACAAGCAGAAGAATAGCATGAGTGACAATATACGTCGTGGACGTCTTGTATGATATAAGCAGATTAAGAGAAACTCCCACATGATGGATAATGCTGGAAATAACACGGAGGTACAAACATATGCTTGAAGCAATTAAAAGAGAAAATCTGACAGGTCCGGACGGAAAGATAGATATTTATAATTTTATGAGGTCTGCGGAAATTCGCGAATATATGAGAGCCAACAAGACATTTTGTCTGTCAGATAAAATTTATATCATACTTAGAAGTATGAATCCGTTGACCATTAAGCTGGAGGCTCTTAAGCTTTTGTCTGAGGATCCGGATCTGACAGAGGATGAAAGGATACACGCGCTGAAGGTTCTGGAATATACGCAGAAAATATCTGATGAAATAAATAATCCCGGTGCACCGGCATTTTTTGCTATGACAGAATGCTATTCGAGAGAATATGAAACGCTGAATTCATATGAAGCATCCAAGGTGGAACAGAACCGTACCAGCTATTATATGTCATATCAGGAAATAGTTGACGGCTGTAAAGATTTTGCACCCGTGGAAGGAGAAGAACTGCCACGATACGAGATTGACCTCGTATATATGGGAAAGAAATGCGACGAGAATAATCCTATATATTTTTCTGCAACATGGTTTGACGGCAATATTGAGATTTATGCGATAACGGTTGTTCCTGAATGGGGTGAAGGTCTGGGATATGATGATTCGGTTATCGAATATTTTTATATCGGAGAAACGGACCGTTATAGCTTGCCTTTTCCGAATCTGAGTATGGTTCAGATTAAGACGCCGTTTATGACGGAAGCACTTCGTGGAGTTCTTGATTCAAGCATAGACGGGCTCGGATGCTGGTATCATTTCTTTTATCCGATTGATTCGGACGGAGAGGTCGGGAACTGTATGGATTTTTCATATCAAATGCTTAATATTTCTGATGATTTTACGGTATTTGACTGGGTAAGCAGTGTTGAGGGTGAAATTACACCGGAACAGTTTCGGGAAATATGTTTTTTGAATTTCGGATATACCTCGATTTCGGATATAAAGGCGGATACCAATATTTCGTTGATTGCCAGAGTCGATAAGGTTGTCGACATTGAGAAATTCGACGATTGGGAGAATGCCAGAATCGTCAAGCTTCAGCTTTCGGATGATACCGGAAAGCTTGTAGTGCCTGTTATTGCAAAAAAAGACGATCTTGGTTGGTTTGAGAATGTAGCTTGGAGGCATTTATATATTCGCATGAACGTTGACATTAAAGCAGATGATAAAGGCGAGTTGTATGCCGAACAGACTATGGATATTTCGACTGTGGATGAGAAGCAGGTTAAGTTGTTTAAGAAATCTTAATGGCATAGGTTATTTATATAGCATATTTATTACGGTGATAAGTAATCAAACGATTATTTGTCACCGTTTTTTTGTCCCTTCACACTCAAAAGTACAGCCCCATTGTACTTTTCACTCCGAAAGTACAAGGTTTGGGTAACGAAAAATAATCCGTCACAATCTATAATAAATCTTGTCAACGAGATAAAGAAGCAAACCGGTTATGCTTCAGCTTTTATAGGAGGTATGTATGGAAACTGAGGCAATTAGTATTGACGAATATTTGGGCAGCGACGATCGAAAGAAATTCGATTTCATATATGAGAATTATTCGATCATAAAGCCGCTGATGAACAATTACAGACAGGACCTGATCACTGATGTACAGGAAATGAAGTCCTATAACAGAAGGGCCGCAAACGGAGATCCGGGTGTCAGAGTCCAGATATCA
>JAZLIK010000137.1:0-33063 GCA_045617345.1 Lachnospiraceae bacterium
AGCCTTTAACATTCATTGTAGATACCTCTTGTATTCTTTAGATTTTTTACCAACTGGCAGGTCAGTAATAATCTAATTTTACTTGAGGTATTTTTTACGTCAACTCCCTTTACAATTTATATTATACAGGAAGCTTTCTTATTAGTGTAATTCCTGCAAAGAATTGTAACTACAACTCCCAGGATAAATGCCAATAAAGCTATAAGTATATAACTTCCGGCTTCTTCTCCCAGGATAAATGAACCATAAACAGACACATCCGCCGACTCTGCCGAACTGCCTTTAATCAGGGCAATCGTGGAAATAAGCATCGCAAAGAGCACTATTGCAGCAGTTGAAAGTGCCATATTCATATTTTTTCTCTTCCGATCAAGAATGCATATTTTTCTACGCATAATTTCTGCCATCGCCTCATCGGTTGAATATTTCATAATCTCACCACCTTGTCATATTAAGCAGGATTTCATCTGTCAATTATTCCACTGCTTCGCATTCTGTCGATTGTTCCGCTGCTTCGCATTCTGTCGATTATTCCACTGCTTCACAATTTCAATAACAACCGCAGACCATACAAAATCGCTATTAATCACAGTCTGTCCAAAAAGTATTCATAACCTCTGTCAGCTGCTCGGTCACTGCTTCGCATTTGAAAAATATACCCCTACATCTATTAGTTGCACCTTTTTAAAAATTTACTCAGTAAAATTTAAAATTTTTTATAATTTTTTTCACCGTGCCCAAAAAACATGCTGTATTACCATCCACAGTCTGTCCCAAACACATTAGTAAGCCTTAAAACAAGCTTCAGATTTACATTCATTATCACCCGGACTGTGAAAAATAACCATTTTATAGCAGAAAGAATCACTTAATACAAAACGCAGCATAATAAGGAAGCATCGCGTGTTTTCCTGTAAAATCAAAATTACCGTCATGAAAAATATATCTTTCGTCGGTTTTGCAGGCGTCTTCAAAGGCATTAAGTGCCTTGTCCTTTGACAAATGATTCAGCTTAACCATAACCGGAATAATGCTCCCGTTTTTATGCAAAACATAATCAATCTGTGCTCCACCCCGTGTTTGCGTAAAAAAAGCGGGAATATTCGAAGCTCTGAAAGCTGCGGAAAGATAATTATAAATTCTTGAGTCCTCCGACTTCGAAAAGTCAAAAGAAAAACAGTTAAAATATAACCTGAAGGACGACTCATCAATTAATAAACTGTCATCTGAAACATCTGCATAGTAATTAATATTGATAATTCCGGAATCCGATAATTTTTCAACCGATGGCATATACTTTGAATATGTAGCACCCCTGTGAATCTTCGTAAAAGAAAACCTTCGCGATTTTGTTTCGAGGCACAACGGAACAGCTTCAATAATGTTCCTGGCATCAGTACTGTCTGTCCTGTAAATAATATTTCTGAATAATTCTCTGTTAACATGACTGGCATTTTCAGGCATATCACTGTTATAATATTCATTCACAGCCGCAGGTAAACCACCGATATTAATGTAAATATCAAACAGATTACATATCTCATCATGAATAATCTGCGGAACTTTTTTTCTGCTTTGAAAATGTCCTTCGATGATATCCCTGTACCACTCGTGATCGGTTGCAACAAGAAATTCATCAAACGAAAACGGGTTCATCTCATAGTATATCGCCGATGAATGCTTTGAAATAGTCGATGCATGCTTTGAAATAGCCGACAAAATGTCTTTCGGAACCTTCGGCCAGATAATCAAAAGCTTTAAATCATGAGAATTTTCAGGTGTTCGTAAATACTCTGTCAGTAAATCACAGAATACATCATTATCGCTAAAATCATCAAGTACAACCGGAATTCTGGATATGGTATCCAAAGGAAGCCTGAAATAACCCGTGAGCACTTCATACAGGCTGCTCCGAACCCCCGCATCGTGAAAATTGCCTTCACCCGAAGTTGGATTCGACGCCGGTTTATCTACAGCTTCATTAAAAAATGCATCACCTTCAGCTGATTTCGTCGCCGGTTTATTTACTTCTTCTAAAAATTTATCTTCGACGCCAACTGCATTCATAGTTTGTATATGTATTTCAGTTTCACAATCAATATGTCTTCTACATTCTGTTTTTAAAAAATCATTAAAAGCTCTGTCGTCATCAACATTCAGATAAAGGAAATCAATGTGGTTGGATTTTAAAACATCCAGGCACGCAAAAGTTTTCCCCGTATATGGAGCTCCGCTTAATATAAATGACCTTTTTTCAGAATCAGATATAAAATTTCCAATTAACTGATACACTTTTCTTTTCATGATAATCGACCTGATTTATGCTCACAGGTTCACGAGCGTGTGCCCATATAACTTTATTATTTACGAAGGAATCATTAGCCCTATCTATTTCAAAAGCCCATTAATTAAAAATAGCAGGTAGTCTGAACGTATGCCTGCTTCAGTTCATACTCGACAAACGTCATCGAGTAACGTTTGTCACATGATATGTGTGTTATCCAACCTCCATAGACGGATAATAATATCCATCCACCGGCTAAGTCAACCTATATTTGTCCGGGGGTGACAACCTCTATAGGTGTATATAAATATCCCCAAGCCCGAGAGCAAACCATCAGCTTACGTTTGTTATCACACGACTGTGAATAGAAAAAATGCAAGCAATTATAATTTTTCAACAATCTGCTTAAAATAATCCGGCAAAGGAGCCTCAAACTCCATATATTCCTGCTTTACAGGATGGACAAATCCCAGTACCCCGGCATGAAGACACTGTCCGCAGAGCTCTGTACCAAAAATCTTATGATTTTCCTTTCTGTCACCACCATATATGGTATCGCCCAAAAGCGGATGATTAATCGAAGACATATGAACACGAATCTGATGTGTTCTGCCTGTTTCAAGTCTGCACTCAATATAGGACAGGTTATATTCTGCCGAATTTTTCAGCACCGAGTAGTGAGTAACGGCATCTTTTCCATTCTGGCGATTAATCGCCATTTTCATTCTGTCAGTGGGATTACGCCCGATAGGCGCATCTACAACACCTTCCATATCCGCAAATCTTCCAAAGCACAATGCTCTGTAACGCCTTGTAATACCATGAACCTTCAGCTGTTCTGCAAGATCGCGGTGAGTAAAATCATTTTTAGCAGCTACAATCACACCTGTTGTATTTTTATCGATTCTGTGAACGATACCGGGTCTGAGAACACCGTTAATCCCCGAAAGTGAATCACCGCAGTGATACATCAGTGCATTAACCACAGTACCGCTATAATTTCCCGGAGCCGGATGAACTACCATATTTTTCGGCTTATTAATCACAATGAGGTCATCATCCTCATATACAATATCCAGTCCGATATTTTCCGGTAAAATATCAGGAATAATACTTCCCGGTACATTCAGTGCCAGAACATCACCCGGATTTGGTGTGTAGCTTGCCTTAACAGCTTTATCGTTTACAAGCAGTTGGCCGGAATCTATCAGTTTTTTTATATAACTTCTGGAAAGCTCTGGATTCAGTTCCGATAAGAATTTGTCAATTCGGACAAATTCTGTATCTTCGTCACAGATATATCTGAATAATTTATCTTCCTGCATTCCCGACTACTCCCGACTTTTTTTCTTTTCTGATTTTCCGTTATTACCTTCACCGGCATTCTTTCCGTCCTTCTTTGCCGCTCCGTTTACTTCTTTCTTTGCGTCCTTCCCTGATGCAGCTCTATCAACATCAGCCTCATCTTCCGCTTCTTCACCGGCATTCTTTCCTTCGTTCTCAGCCTCATCAGCTTTCGCAGCTTCTCCCGGCTTTTCAGCTTCATCAGCATCTACGCTCTCTGCTTTGTCAGCACCGACCTTCTTAACTGTAAAATCCTCATCCTTATAATAGAACAGCAGAAGAATCACAAGAAGAATCATACCGATCGTAATATAACAGTCAGCGACGTTAAATACAGGGAAATCAATAAGCTCGAAGTAAATAAAATCAGTCACATAGTTTGAGAAAATACGATCAATACCATTTCCTACTGCACCTGCTATAACAAAAATCAGCGTATAACGCAAGGGTCTGTAACGTTTGGTCATCGGGAGCCTTATATAGCAGACAAATAAGCCGACTGATAACACGACTGACACTACAGCCAGGATATTAACATGTTCATTAAATATTCCCCATGCTGCACCGGAATTCTTTGTGAAGCACAATCTGAGTACTCCGTCAATGATGGAAAAACTGCTTCCGTCACCAAATGCTGAGCGTACCATAGACTTCGTAGTCTGATCCAGAGTAATCAGTACTGCCGCCATGCATAACAAAATAATAACAGATTTTAGCTTATTCTCGTTCTTCATAAAAATCCTCTCATAACAAAAGCCCACTTTTCGGCGGGCTTAAAAAATCTTTAGGTTTGTATGATTGCAATCGGATTACCTTTAAAACAATTATCGGGTGATTGTGAATAATTCAATTATTGTTATTCACTGACCGGTCAAAATCCAATCATACGTTTTCAAGATTATCCTGATCTTCAAAATCTGATTCACGGAAATCTGTCTCAATAACCTCCGAATCATCCTGAGAATCCGAATTCGGAATATTCGAAGTATCGGAAGTATCCTCGGCAGCTGCATCAGAATCAAGCATAATATCCTTCTCGGAAATAAACGCATCAAGATTCTGAACGTTAATAGAAAAAGCGTCCGATTCAATCAGTTCAATCTGAGTTTTAGCAAGATTTTTAAACTGAAGCTTATATTTTTCATACTGTTCAATCAGCTGTACTGTCTGTGAATGAAGTGAGTTCAGCTCGTTCTTAGCATCGGCAATAATAAGCTTTGCCTTTACATTTGCTTCCTTTTCAATACGCTTGGCTTCCTTTTGAGCGGTTGCTCTGGTCTCGTCAGCAGTCTTTTCCGCAAGCACAAGAGCACGCTGAAGTGTCTTTTCAATTGATTTATAATACTGAATGCCTTCGGTCAATACAGCGATTTTGTCCTTATATTCCATGTTCTGACGATAAATCTCTTCATAATTTCGTCCGACATCTCTCATGAAAGCTTCTACATCTTTTTTATCATAACCAAGTCCGCCCGACTTAAAGGTTTTGTTCTGAATTTCAACAGGTGTAAGCATTATATCCTCCGTTAACGTAAAATAGGAACATCAAATCCCGACTGTTCGATAAGTTCATTGTAATCACCGGAAATATCAACACTTTCGGGAGTAACAATGAAAATAAGTCCATGTATGGGATAAAGCTTTCCATTCATGGTATATACGGAACCTGATACAAAATCCATGATTCTTTGAGCAAGTCCGTTCTCAACACTTTCAAGATTAATAATTGCAATTCGGTTGGCAAGAAGCACATCACAGATGTCCTGTGAATCCTCAAAATTCACAGGCTTCATGATACAAACCTCATTACCGAGACGTGTGGTATTGATAGGGAATACACGGCTTCCCTGAGTACGCTCCATACGAAGCTGCTTTGCATTGTTCTTGCTGTCAAGATAAGTTGTTGAATCGTAATTGCTGACCGTATGAACCTTCTGCGTCGAATCAGCACCGTGAGCCGCAGCTTCAGCCTTCATTCTGGCACTGCGTTCCCTGTCCGTCTTAATTGTCTTTGCAGAGACATCCCTGCTTCCGCTGTAAGAAGATATCGAAGAACGAGGCTGCTGCGCCTGCTGCTTTTTCTTTTCATCTTCCTCATAACGTTCATAATCATCCTCATCTATATCGTCTTCATCACCGATTCCAAGAAAATTTTTAAATTTACTGCTTAACTTACCGCTCATTGATTTCCCTCCTAAATTCAATAGCATGATTGGCTGTTATTATCCGAAAATGAATGCATTTGGAGCAGACATTGAATAATAACGATCAGTCTTCAAAAATATACGGTTGACCTGACTATACAATCGAATAATCCCTTTTGCCAAAAATTCCGGTACCGACTCTGACCATTGTAGCCCCCTCTTCAATTGCTACTTCAAAATCGCCGGTCATACCCATAGACAACTCATGCATATATACATTATCAATGTTTTTATTATTGATGTCAACACTTAATTTCCTCAATTTTTGGAAATATTTACGATTACTTTCAGGCTCATCTGTCTGCGGAGCAATACACATCAGTCCCCTGATTCTTACATGCTTTAACACTGCTATTTCTCTGACAATATCCTCGCAGTTTCCGGCAGTAATTCCGAATTTGCTCTCTTCATCGGCTATATTTACTTCAATAAGGATATCGGTTACAGTGTTGTTTTTTTCTGACAGTCTGTTAATCTCCTCTGCAAGCTTCAAAGAATCAACAGAATGAATCAAAGCAGTTTTCCCGATAATATATTTTACCTTATTTGTCTGAAGATGTCCGATGAGATGCCACTCCAGCTTGTCATTTATCGATTTCAGCGTCTCCTGCTTCTCGGTCATCTCCTGCACCTTGTTCTCACCGAACACAGAAATGCCTGCATTAAACGCATTTTCAACAGCCTCTGCGGGATTTGTCTTGCTTACGGCAATCAGTTTTACGGAATCAACATCTCTGCCCGCTCTTTTTGCGGCAGCTTCAACCCTTTTTTTGACACCTTCGAGATTAATCTCGAGTTCTTCCTTTGAAATCAAATCGCTACCTCCTAATAAATTATGTCCTTGTCCTTTGCATCCTCAGCCTTGAGTGCGATATGATCGTAGAGTCTCAGTCCGTCGGGTGTATCTTTTTTAATTATTGCATATTCATTGTTCTGTCTCATTTTTTCAATGCGTACAAACTGATAATAGCCTTTATTTACGTTGTAAACGCCCTCGAGGCTGTTTACCATTTTAACGTAGAAGCTTTCACCTGTTTCGTTATTCACCAGATGGTCTCCGCTTTTGAGAATATCCATGTCAATGTAAGCATAAGTACCGTCCGAGAAGAATTTCTGAGCATGAATAACCTCATAAATCGGGCTTCCCGATGCCTGGTCATAACCCTCACGTAAAAGGACATTCCCGTTGTAATCTTCATTTTCTATAAACATTGTAAGCGGTACCAGATAGAAATTTTTTGTCGCAACAGCAGATAACGGAATCTTTAAGCCCGAATCATTATCTTCGTTAAATTCTATCTCAAGAATACGCTCGTCAACAAACATCGACATATATTCATCGAGCGTTAAAATTGCATAATATGCATCTTCCTTCTGCTCTATACGTAAATCGGCCGTCATAGGCTGAAAATAATCATTAATATAAAAAGAGATTGACGTCTTATACACAAACTCCTGATACAACGACTCGGGTATATTAACGACTATCTGCCATTCTTCATTTGGAATAATTCTGTAAACCCTGTCTCCGTCTTTGATAAGCTCACGTGACTTCAGATATTCTCTGTTCACATTGTAATCAGGCTTGAACATATCGGCATTTATGTCTTCAAAAGTGCACCCGCACAGATTGTCAAAATAATACGAAACAACACCGCTGTATGAAGACCGTTTTACATGAAAAGAGGAAGTACTGCCATAGTCTCTGAGCTCATACATATTCTCAATGCTTGCATCATTTACAATTTCGAAAATTGAATCTGAAATATCTTTTTCAAATTCGGTTACCTCATAAAACTCGGCGGAAGAATAGCTTCCGACATATCCGTAAATCAGGTTCTTGATAGACTTGACTTCATCCTCGGTAAGCTTGTCAATGCCGTAATTCTCGTTAATTTTGGAATGAAGCGACTTGCTTTCATCGACACTGAAAACCACACCGTTATTCGTTGTTTTTTTGCCGTTCTGAACAAAATAATTAATATAGCCTGAACAGTCGGAAGTAACTATATGCTCATCACGAACAGCTATTCCACGGTATCCGGTCTCAACACTGATATCATCTCCCTGAACCTCATATATCGAAACCTTGTCTTTTGTAATATAGAAAAAGATATTTACCAGAATATAAACAAACACAATGAAAATAATAACACCGGCCAGAATCTGAGGACGAAAGCCGCCGGATGACCGTTTTTTCGGTTTATTGGGATGCGATTCATCGCCTCTTTTTGAACCGTCTATGTTTACAATTTTACCGTTTCTTCTTTCCATTTCCATACCCCTAAAAATGCTGCCGCAACGAGGCAGCAGCACAAAGCCCAATAAAATCTTGATTTGTTACAGTTCAGTAAGCAGTAATCAGTCAGACTCTTTGTTAAATAACTGCGCAAATTCTGTACCGACTAAAAAGCAGCTGTTACCTTGTCTCTGAAATATATTACCGACTACAAGCTGTTGTTACCTTGTCTCTGAAATATATTACCGGCTATAAGCTGTTGTTACCTTGTCTCTGAAATATATTACCGGCTATAAGCTGTTGTTACCTTGTCCCTGAAATATATTACCGACTACAGAGCAGCTGTTACCTTGTCTCTGATTGCTTCCGGAACAAGCTCCGAATCAACAGAAAGACTTACAACGAAGTTTACATCAAACTTGGCTGAAATCATATCTAATTTATCAATAATTGATACAATACTTTCATCATTATCTGTGACACATGCAAGGCTCAGAAAACTGTCCAGATATATCTTGTCCAAATCGCTGTCCTGAGAAATCAGACCACATATAAAGCCCAAAAATTCACTGTAATTTGTTATAGGATAATCACTTACATTAATGAGCCTGATCCTGTTATTAAGCTCATACATGTGTTTTGTATTTCGATCGAGATAAACAATAGTGCCATTCGAAGAAAGAACCTCTGAATTAACCTTGTCAAGCAGGATTTTTGTTTTTCCTTTCCCTTTACCACCCGATATAATCTGAACCATTTAATTCGCCCCTTTCAAAAAAAATTCTCCTAAAAACATACTTCTAAAGCCATTAGGTTTTCACATGCCGGCTCATTTTAGCAGGCTCACACAGAAATATGACGTTGACACCTGCACTATATAAATTATAATTCATCATAAATGATTAAGCAAGACTTATTAAGTCTGTTGATACTATTCACGTTACTTTTCACGTTATTTTTCACGTTACTTTTCACCGTCAGTTCACAACCATACATAAAACGTGTAAAATACAGTGGTTCATTCTTTTTCTGACGGAAACAGCTTTATTTCACGATTTAGTCTATCACCGTCACATCGCAATTATGAAGATTACTTAACAGGTAAGCTTTTAATAATTTTCATTTGGCAATATGGTGATTAATCACTGTTTATCAGCTTCAGCAATTCATTCATGTCCGCATAAAGTGTGTCATATGAATCACTTTTAAACACCTCTGTAATATACGTCTCACCTTTTTCATTTTCAGACGCAATTACCAGACAGTAACCGGCAGAAGCCGTAACACCTGTTTTTCCGCCAAGCACTGTTACTCCTTCGGGAACCTGCTTTACACCTGCAAAATACAGATTCGTTGCAGTCATTTCAAGTACCTTTTCATTGCCATCAATATCCTCATAGATACATTCATAGGACCTGCATTTGATAATGTCCTTCATCGTCTCATTTTTCAGACACTCATTAAAAATGAGGTAAATGTCATACGGTGTGGTATAATGATTCAGATTATGAAGTCCGTGAGGATTCGCAAAATGAGTATTAATGCAACCAATCTTCGAGGCTTCCTCATTCATAAGCTCAACAAATTTTTCCTCCGAACCACATACGGCATTTGCAATCGCAACACCCGCATCATTTCCCGAGAAAATCATCAGACAGTGAAGCAGCTGATTTACCGTTAGCCTGTCACCCTTCTTAAAACCGCACAGCTGAGCACCGGGAGTAGTAATTCCGCAATTGTCTTCTTCTATGACAACTACCTTTTCAGGATCACAGTACTTTAGGCATGTCATTGCAGTTAAAAGCTTCGTAGTACTTGCCGGATATACCTTTTCATACATGTTTCTTGAAAAAACAACCTTCGTCTGAGTGGCATTAAAGCAGGCCAGCGCGTCTCCTGCAAATTCATAGTCAATATCCAAATCAACATCATTCACAGAATAACACAAATCAGAATACATAAAATCATAATTATTAAAGAAATCGAGACCGGCGGGCGCCTTAACAGCGGTCGCAGCCTCTCCTGACGAATAACTGAATTCGGGAACAAAAAAAGAAGAAGTCACAGGTCTGTCTGATGAGCAGCCTACTGCCGTAAATACAACCATCAATACAAGACATAATAACTTCTTCATTTCATTTCTCCAATCAGTTAACTTGTAAATTCTTCGTTTTGTATAAAGATAAATCCAATTATCTGTACAACTCACGCCAGTCAAGATCACCGCGTTCCAGAGCCTTAATAAGCAGCTCAGCCGTAGCAAGATTGGTCGCATAAGGCACATTGTGAACGTCGCATATCTGAGCAACATTAAACAGGCTGGGCTCATAATCCTTCGGATTCAGAGGATCACGCAGGAAAATAAGCAGGTCGATTTCGTTATGTTCAAGCTGAGAACCAAGCTGCTGGACACCCCCAATGTGTCCTGCCAGGAACTTGTGTACCTGAAGATTCGTCGCCTCTTCAATAAGTCTGCCGGTAGTGGCAGTCGCATACAGATTATGTTTGCACAAAATACCTCTGTATGCAATACAAAAATTCTGCATCAAAATTTTCTTTGCATCGTGTGCAATAAACCCAATATTCATTTATTCCTCCATTTAAGCCTTGATAAAACCGAAATCGTTATTATCAGGTTTAGTTTTTGCCCCCTTCGGCTGCAGACTGATATTCAGCGTAATTCCGATCATCGTCAGATTCACAAGAAGAGAACTGAGTCCCGAGCTCATAAACGGCAAAGCAATTCCCGTATTGGGAAGCAGCGACGAAACAACGCCGATATTGACAAATACCTGAAACATCAGCAGTGCAGCTATACCTGTAGCTATCATTGTACCCAGATAGTCAACCGCTCTCCTCGCAATTCTCAAAACCAGAAGAATCAGGCAGACATACATTACAATTACAACTACCGAACCGATAAATCCAAATTCTTCGGCAACAGCCGAAAAAATAAAGTCACTTTCACTTACGGGAACGTAAGCGGAAGCTCTGATCCCTTCCACCCCAGAAAGGGTCTTTCCCATAATTCCGCCCGATCTGATAGCCGCCAGAGCATTATCCTGCTGATATCTCAAATCAGGGAACTGCTCCGGATGAAGCATGGCAAGAATTCTGTTCTGCTGATATTCATCGAGCAGCGTCTGGAAATCCTGCTGAACATACCAGAACAGAAACAACGCTGTCGGTACGGCCACCGCAATAACCGGAATTATATACTTGTATGAAACTCCGCTGACAAACACCATTGTAGCGAATACTGCGACAACAACTATTGTAGTCGACAAATCCGGTTGGTCGAATATAAAGTAAGTCGGTATGCCCATAATCACAATGGATACTGCAAATACCCAAAGCTTCTTTATATGCTTACGGCACAGATCAAAATATTTGGCTATACAGATAATAAGCACTACCTTGGTGATTTCGGAAGGCTGAAACTCAAAACCTGTATTGTGAATTCCCGCCGTCGGATCACCGCCGATTTTAATCCATCTTCTGGCGTCGTAATGCGCCCATCCGTAAATTGGAAGCGAATTGCTGTACTTACATACAAGTAAAAGCCCTACACCAATCATATAGAGAACAACAAAAAGCTTTGCCAACAGATGATAATTAATCATCGCAACAAACAGAATCAGCACAATACCGACTCCGTAAGCAAGCACCTGTTTCTGAGCAAGGTTTTCGCCTTCATCCTGAAGATTGCTTATCAGGTATATGCCAATACCACCGAGAGCATACACCAGGAAAATAATCATATAGCCGAATTTTTTAAAATCGTATGACTTTATAGGAAATACAAATTTTATAAAATTAACAAACTTTACTAAAAATTTCACAGCATTACCTTATTTCTTTGCACGCTTAACTTCTTTAATGGGAATATTGGCAAGCAGTGTAGGTGCAGCCTCACCTGTATCGCTTGAAATAGCATTTTCAATGTTGATGTCAAGATTCTCGACATCAATCTCAATATATTTTGAAATGACAGCAATAATGTCATTCTTAATCTTTTCCATTGTTTCAGGAGAGCAGCCGGTTCTGTCGGAAACCAGGGCAAGTTTTAAGCGACCCTTGGCGTTATTGGCAGATGCAGGCTTCTTCTTGAAAAAATCCATAAAAGACATAACCTATACCTCCTAATTTCTTCCGAATAATCTCTTGAAGAGTCCTTTCTTCGCATTCAAATCAACAAAAGGAACTTCCTGTCCCATGATACGCTTACAGATATTCATATAAGCCTGTCCGGCCTTGCTTTCATCACCGGCGAGAGGCTCACCGTTGTTTGTGGCAACGATGATATTCTGGTCATCGGGCACAATACCGATAAGATTTACAGCAAGAATTTCAACAACATCGTCAGAAGACATCATATTGCCCTGCTGAACCATGTCAATTCTTAAACGGTTCACAATCAGATCGGTTCTCTTCATCTCGTGTGCTTCAAGAAGACCGATGATTCTGTCGGCATCTCTTACAGCCGAAACCTCGGGTGTGGTGACAACAAGTGCCCTGTCAGCGCCTGCTACGGCATTTTCAAAGCCCTGTTCAATACCTGCGGGACAGTCAATAATGATATAATCAAACTCGCCCTTGAGCTGTCCGCAAAGCACCTTCATTTCTTCGGGTGTGACAGCTGTCTTGTCCTTTGTCTGAGCTGAAGGAAGCAGATAAAGATTCGGATATCTCTTATCCTTGATAAGTGCCTGCTTAATGCGACAGTTTCCCTCGATAACATCGACAAGATTGTACACGATTCTGTTCTCAAGACCCATAACAACGTCAAGGTTTCTTAAGCCTATATCCGTATCAATCAGTACTACTTTTTTGTCAAGCTTGGCAAGACCTGTTCCGATATTTGCGGATGTGGTGGTCTTACCAACACCTCCCTTTCCTGAGGTTACTACAATAACTTCTCCCATTTCTTTCCCTCCGTTAATCTATGGTAATTCCATTAATTATTTCTTTTGTGAGCGGTGCAATACAAATGCAGTCTTCCTCGATATACGCAATCTTTGTCTCTCTGTTTACATTCCTGCTCTGATTGTCAGGTGCACGTGCAATGATGTCGGCAATTCTGACCTGCATGGGAATCATATCAAGACTTATGACAAAGCAGTTCTTGTTTCCTGAACATCCGGCAAACGCAGTTCCCTTAAGCGTACCCATTACAATAATATTTCCGCTGGAAATAACGCTTGCACCGGGGTTAACATCACCGAGAATGATAACACTTGAATCCATCTCTACCGACTGACCCGAACGAAGACTTCCCTTAATTATTCTGGCATCCGCAGAAGCAAGGCTCATGGCCTTCTTTGCAACCGCATCCTCAAATATTTTATTATGTTCTTCGTTTTTGTCAAGAATGCAGACAACATCAAGCTCACTGTTGTCGGAAATAACCTTCATCAGCTCAAGTTCTTCCTGTGCGGACAGTTCCTTGCCGGTAAATGCCACCGCAGTCTGATTGTTGCCGAGAAATTTCGAGCTGTCTTTAATTTTCTCCGTCAGCTTTTCTTTGATTTCGTCAAAACTCAATTTTTCATCAAGGACAATGGAAATTCCATTGTTTGAACCCTTGATAATTACTGAATTATCCATAAATTACCTTCCTTTTCAGTCCGATACCGAAATACTTGTAACATTGGTCGTGGTAAGGTCACCACTCAGAAGATCCTCTTTATTCTCCTCATTGAAATAGAGACCGTAAACCTCTCTGGCGGTTTTTGCGGCATTTGCCGAAGCATATCCGTTCGGCAGTATAACCGTAACGCATATTTCCGGCTTTTCAAATGGTGCGAATGAAACAAACAGTGCATGGCTCGGATGAGTCAGACTGACCTGAGCCGTTCCTGTTTTACCTGCCACCTTTACCCCAATATCTCCAAACAGCCTGTCAAGACTGTTCGCAGAAGTATTTACAACATCATACATACCCTTCTGTACAGCATTCCAGTCAGCATCGGAATATATATCAATCTTATTATACACATTTGGAGTATTATTAACAACTAAATTTTTCTCATTATTTACAGTTTTGTGTATCAGCGTCAAATTGTAAACTGTTCCTTTATTTGCTATAGATGTAAGATATCTCGCAATCTGAATCGGAGCAAAGCTGTGATAGTAACCGATTGATGTTCTTACGGCATCCTTATTCGAAATAGCAGGCATACTCTCCGGCACTTCCACACCCGACTTGTCGGCAAGTCCGAACATCGCGGCATATTTCTGAATCTTCGACAGACCGAGCGAGTCACTGTATTCTCCGTTTGCATCAAGCGACATATCATAGCCGACCTTGTAAAAGAAATAGTTACAGGAATGCTGTATAGCCTGAGTCAGAGTAATCGAGCCATGATTTCCGGGATACTTCCAGCACTTGGGAGACGGTTCGATTTCCTCAAACAGACCCTTGTCCTGTATTTTTGTATTGATATTAATAATTCCTTCACCGATACCGGCCAGTGACATCAGCGGCTTAAACGTTGAACCGGTCGCCGTCATCTGCTGTGTGGCTCTGTTCAGCATGGGAGTCGCACTGTTCATCAAAAGCTTCTGGTAATAATCATAATCGATTTTATTAGCCATTTTATTAATATCATAGCCCGGATAAACTACCATAGCGAGAACCTCGCCGTTATTTGGATCGGTAATGGTAATCGTGCCGCTGCACGGTTCAAGTGCAAGCATTCCGGGGGTAATATCAAGTGATTTCAGCTTCTCGATAACGAATGTATATCCGCTGACGCTTCCGCTTCTGAGCTTGTTATATTCATTTGCATTATACTCAAGAACCCCCTGGTCATACAGAAGCATGCATGCTGTCTTGCCCGAAATCGAACCGTTAAAAATCAGATTTTTATAAACAAGCTTCTCAAATCCGAAATCGTCCTCAATATTCTCAAAAATGTAATCAACAACCTTCTCATAAATCTCTTCGTTGGTATTGTAATCAAGACCGATTCCGAGCATCTCGAAATTAATCCAGTTATTGTTGATTCCGTACTGAATAAATTCACTCAGAGAAATTCGTCCGTCAGAATACTGCTTATATATGCTGTCCGAGCTGCTGACATTCTCTCTGATAATCAGGCCGTCGCTCCTGAGCATGGAATAAATATAGTCAATATAAGTCTTTGTCTCCTCCAGTAAATCCTGATTTTTTACCGGATTTGAAAACGACAGAACATTTTTCAGGTTCTGTTCGATTGAGTGACACTTATTGAGATAAATTGCATATACCTCCTGCTCAAGTGCCGTTGCATCGTCCTTCGCAAAATGTGCCAGATTCAGCATACCGTTCGAAAAGAACGCATTGTAAACCTCATAAATGGGAATTTTAATCTGGCTGGCCGATGTACCCTTTCCGCCGTAATCATAGCTGTTTACTATCTTTGAAATCAGAATTGCGGCGATATTGTTTTCCAGAATATGATAGCAGGAAATCTGAAGTTCACGGTCGATCGACAGATAAATATCATCACCCGATACGGAATCCTTCACCTTCGTCTGGCCCGCCACCTTGCCGGAGGAAGCAAGTGTCAGCTGAACTTCACCCTTGGTTCCGCGAAGAACACTGTCCATCTCCTTCTCGATTCCCGTTTTACCGATGTGGTCCGAAGTGCTGTATACCGTATCGCTCAGCCCCTCATTCAGCTTTTCTGCTTCTTCCTCGTTTGCCGGACCGGTATAGCCCAAAATATGTGAGAAGAAAATACTGTCATTATAAACACGCGACATTTTGCTGACAATTTCAACACCCGGAATATCGGCTGAATTTTCCTTGATTGCGGCAATTGTCTTCTCATCGACATTACTGCAGAGAGTAAACTGTGAATATTGCGGATTCAGGGTAAACAGCGTATACCTTATCGTCATTATCTTGAGAGTATCCTCAATGCTGTACTCATCGGAAATGGCAAACATTGAGGTTCTGCCGTCACCGTGTCTTAAAAAATCGAATACCTCACGTGCAGATGCATTTTTCTGTTCTTCAGAAAGCTGTGATGTACTCTGAAGACCGTAAGCGTTCTTTTTAAATCTGAGCTCCGCATTTCCGGTGATGCTGAATTCCGGCTCTCCGTCCTCATTAATATAAATCGGGAACTCAATCTCTATGGTATTACCGTGCTCCTCAAGAACATCAATAAGCTTCTTGATCATTGCATTCTTCCGGTCATTCTTCGTCACAAGGGAGCTGTTGCTCATAACCACGGAAAAGCTCTGAACATTATACGCCAGCAGGTTCCCGTTTCTGTCGTAAATATTACCGCGGGTACTGTCGGTATACCTGGTCTGCAGTGCAGGAAGGTTCACGCTGGATACAACGCCTGTATTTTCGCTGGCTTCGAGAATCTGGAGTCTGTACATTCTGAATATCAGAATCGCGAACATTATAAAAAGCAGTATCGTCATGAAAATAAGTCTGACACGCAGGATTTCACGTATTTTTTTATAGATTTTCTTTAATATTTCCATCTTTTGTATTCTTCTTTCGTACAGTCCTTCGGTAAGGAAGGTCCTCTAAAAATACATGCTGCATATTCAGAAGTCTGTAAAACAGCAGGGATAACGTAACAGTATAAATAACCCTCGGTATCATCGTGTTGAAAAGGTAATAACCGTAATTCAGCTTTCCGTTCAAAAACAGGAAGAAAAAATAATACAGTATGTTAAACACAAATTCAGCAGTTCCGATTAAAATATAGGGAAATGTATATGACTCATTCTTGTATATTTTGTTGGCATAACCGCAGCTGTAGCCTATCGTCATGTAAATAAACGCAAACAGACCGATGAAGCTGCCGTAAGTGCAGTCAATAAGCAGTCCTGATACAAAACCGCATACAAGACCGCTCATTCGTCCTCTGGTATATGCCACAGAACAAACAAGAATCAGAAGAACGTCAGGAACCACTCCTGCCAGTTCAAAGTGTATAAACACACTGCTTTGCAGCAGATATGCAATAATAATCTCAATAAAAATCAGTAAAATTCTCAGTATCATTGTTTATACCGTCAGCTTTTATTTTTCAAGACCGTCAAGCTTTTCTCTGAGTGTGGTAATAATAAGTACTGCCTCAATGTGTTCAAAATCAACAGCGGGAATCAGATAAGCATTTTTTGACATACCTCTGGCATCGTTGTAAATATTGCAGACATAACCGATAAGTATGCCCGGAAGGTACTTTTCGCTTATATACGATGTGACAATCTCATAATTATCGTAAATCTCGGCATTGAGATTTATCATTTCGACATCGATATAACCCTTCGAAGCCAGATTCTCAAGATTGCCGTTTACCATACAGGTATCGGCCGTAGTCAGGAACATTCCGCTGACAGAGCTCGCATCATCAACAATTGAACGTACCTTTGACCAGTTTGAGCCGACCTCAACAATCAGACCTACCAGACCGTTTCCGCTCATTACATTCATATCCACGGCAATACCGTCGTCCGAGCCCTTGTCAATGATAAACTCATTACAGTAGCTGTTCGGTTCACGGCTGATTACACGCGCCGCAACCTTATCAT
The DNA here is from genome assembly GCA_045617345.1 of Lachnospiraceae bacterium. Lineage (GTDB taxonomy): Bacteria > Bacillota > Clostridia > Lachnospirales > Lachnospiraceae > RUG11977. The sequence continues at coordinate 17,618 of JAZLIK010000137.1, forward strand.
AATCAAGATACTGCATATCAAGTTCATAAAGATCACGATACCAGTTCAGCTCGTATTTTTCCTGCGTCAGCATCTGATTCTCGCTCTTCAGCTCATCAACCTGAGCTTTCAGGGCTTCATTCTCTTCAATCAGTTCCTCGATATCCGTAAACTTTTCAATTTTTGAAGATATTGCCGAACCTATTTTGTCTATGCCCTTCTGCATGGGTGTCATGACATCGCCGACAGCCTGTTTGAAGGGCGCAATCTTATCGCTGAAAAAGACCGAAACAATAATCAGACCAATACAAACAACCGTCAGAATAATGAAAATCAGCTTCGGGCTTATTTCAAACTTTTTCTTGTTTTTATTCATATTAATCCTTAAATGATGGTGTCTTCAGCTTTGCAGCCAGAACATCAAGCTCCGAATTATCAATTATTTTACCCAGCCCTCTTGCTACCGAATTGGCAGGATCATCACCTACATGAATCTGAAGCTCGGTGGCCAGAGCCAGTCTCTCGGACAGATGTCTGATTTTAGCCGAACCACCGGTAATATAAATACCCGTATCGATGATATCCGCGGATATTTCGGGAGGAGTACGCTCAAGTATAAGCTTTACGGCATCAACAATAGCCTCGATATGCTCCTTCAGTGCACTGTAAACAAATTCGGAATCAAACACTTTTTCCGTTGGAAGACCGTTCACTACATCGCGTCCGAAAACCTTGACGGTTTCATTTTCACCCTCGGTCGGCTGTATGGCCGTAGCAAGCGCTATCTTGATTGTTTCTGCGGTTTTGTTGCCGATAATAAGGTTATACTTCTTCTTTACGGCAGAAATAATGTTTTCATCAAGCTTGTTGCCTCCGACGGGAATCAGCTTGCTCAGTACGATTCCGCCAAGAGAAAGAACCGAAATCTCAGTAGTGTCAGCGCCGATGTCAACAACCATCACGCCTACCGCATCCGTGACACTCAGACCGGCGCCGAGTGCATCCGCCACAGGTCTGTCCACTATCCTGCAACGCTTGGGCTTTATCGATGTACCCATTACCAGATCCACAAAAGCCTTCTTTTCAACCTCGGTAATATCTGTCGGTGTGGTAATGATAAAATCACCGCCGTTCATTTTTCCGTATTTGTCTCCCACCTTTTCAAACACAAGGTTCAGCATGGAATTCATATTCTTAATGTCAGCGATAACGCCGAACTTAACGGGATATGTAACGGATATATTCGAAGGTGCCTTTCCAAGCATTTCAAACGCACTGTCACCCGTAGCAATCACACGCGATTCGTCTGCGATGGCAATTATATTCTTCTCATCATATACTATGCCGTCACCCTTCTTATATATTTTCAATGCTCTGGTTCCCAGATCAATTCCATAAAACTTTGACATCAGTTTCCTCCAAAAAAATAACCATTTTGTATCAAAAATTTGTAACCTGTCCGAAACTGCTTCACAGTTGACACTGCGCAGTCAGCTCATGCCTTTTACAGCATACCGGCCTGTTTCATGCTCACGAAACGGTTGTCACCGATGATGATGTGATCGAGCAGACGGATACCTACCATATTGCCGGCATTTTGCAGGCGTTCCGTAGATGAAATGTCCTGTCTGCTCGGCGTAGGATCGCCGGACGGATGATTGTGAAGTACGATAAAATAAACGGCATCATTTCTTAACGCGTACCGCAGAAGCTCTCTCGGTTCCATCGGTGCCATACCGACAGTACCCGTAAACATGGTCTGACTCGATATAAGATTGTTCTTCGAATCGAGAAGTACACATACAAGAACCTCTTTTTCCAGATGTCTCAGCTCCTCCATAAAATAGCCTGCCACATCCTCGGGATTGCAGAAATTAACAGACTGCCTTCTCGTGTCAAGCGCAATTCTTTTCGACAGTTCAGCCACACACAGCAGCTGAATCGACTTCACACGGCCGATACCCCGTACCTTCATATAATCCTTCATTGAAAGATGATACAGATTACTCAGCCTTTTGTTCCGATCGCCAAGATTCAGTATTCTGTGAGCCAGATCAATGCTTCTTTCATTCATCGTACCCGATCTGATAATCACAGCCAGCAGCTCAGCGTCAGACAAAACAGACGCACCGTACTTTTCGCACTTTTCATAGGGCTGCTCATTCTCTGGCAGCTCCTTTACCGTAAGATATTTATTCAATTTTTCTCCGTTCTTCTCTCATAGGACGAAGTGAAATTACACAACAACTTATTTTAACACAATTATCATTTTAGTTCAATCAGTGTTTTTAAGGCTGATAAGTCCCTTTTTCAGCAATCTGTCCACGGACATCAGAATTCCGAGTTTCGCATGATACCAGGTAAGTCCGCCCTGGAAATATACCGCATAAGGCGGTGTCAACGGTCCGTCAGCAGACAGTTCTATGCTGGCTCCCTGAATAAATGCACCCGCAGCCATGACAACATCAGAAGCATAACCGGGCATTTCCCAACCTTCGGGAACCACAAAGCTGTCAACGGGAGCTGCGGCCTGAATTCCGCCGCAGAACGCAAGCATACCTTCGGCTGAGCCAAGAGTAACGGCCTGAATAATATCATACCTGGGTTCACTTCCGTTCGGAATTACGGGGAAACCGAGGTCTTCATATATTCTTGCGGCAAAAATAGCACCCTTTACCGCAGACGCAACTACAACCGGTGCAAAGAACAGTCCCTGAAGTACACTTCTGTTCGTTCCGAGAGTAGCGCCGACTTCTTTTCCGAGTCCGGGTGTCATCAGTCTGTATGAGCAGTACTCAACACATTCCTTCTTTCCGACAATATATCCGCCTGTCGGTGCAAGTCCTCCGCCCGGATTCTTTATCAGCGAACCCACGCACAAATCGGCACCGACATCGGTAGGTTCAATCGTCTCTACAAACTCGCCGTAGCAGTTGTCAACCATGACACAGACCTCCGGCTTAACCGACTTGATAAACGAAATAAGTTCACCTATTCTTTCTACCGAAAGAGTCGGTCTGGTCTGGTAACCTTTTGAACGCTGAATGGTGACAAGCTTTGTTTTTTCATTAATTGCCTTTGCAATGTTGTCAAAGTCAAAACCGCCGTCAGGCAGCAGGTCGACCTGCCTGTAAGTGATTCCGAATTCTGCCAGGCATCCCTTTTCCGGTCTGATTCCGATAATGCCCTCAAGCGTGTCATACGGCTTTCCTACCGGTGACAGAAGTTCGTCGCCGGGTCTGAGCATTGCAGAAAGAGCAATTGATAAAGCATGTGTACCGCATGCAATCTGAGGTCTCACAAGTGCATCCTCGGCATGAAATACCGACGCATACACCTTTTCTATAACCTCACGTCCTTCGTCATTATACCCGTAACCGGTTGAACCGTTAAAGCAAGCCTCACTAAGTCGGTTCTCCTGCATGGCCCTAATAACCTTCATCTGGTTATATTCGGCTATTTCATCAAGTGCCTCAAATCTTTCTTTTAATTCTGCCTCATATTTTTTGCCAAGCTTCAGTACACGGCTGTCAATTCCAAAGCTTTCATAGATATCACTTTTTTTCATCTCACCGTTTGAATTGATGTCATTTTTCACGTCATTATACATGCTGTTTTTCCTCTATTCTCTCATTTTCATTTATTCTCACGTTTTCGTAAACTTGTCATTTACCGGTTCTGGTTTATTCACACGTTTTCGTAAGCTTGTCACTTACCGGTTCTTGTTTATTCTCACGTTTTCGTAAGCTTGTCATTTACCGGTTTCTGGTTTATTCACACGTTTTCGTAAGCTTGCCACTTACCGGTTCTTGTTTATTCTCACGTTTTCGTAAGCTTGTCATTTCCGGTTTCTGGTTTATTCTCACGTTTTCGTAAGCTTGTCATTTACCGGTTCTTGTTTATTAACACGTTTTCGTAAGCTTGTCATTTTCGGTTTCTGGTTTATTCACACGTTTTCGTAAGCTTGTCACTTACCGGTTCTTGTTTATTCTCACGTTTTCGTAAACTTGTCATTTACCGGTTCTGATTTATTTTGCGTTTATTTCTTTCACAAAATATCCTTCTGTCTTTTGTCTTCTGTCTTCTGTCTTCTATCCTCTGTCTTCTGTCCTCTGTCTTCTGTCTTCTGTCTTCTGTCTTCTGTCTTCTATCCTCTGTCTTCTGTCCTCTGTCTTCCGTTTTCTATCTGACCGACTAGCTATACCTTCTTACTGATTTTCTCGTGTATTCGTCCAATTATGTCATCGGCAATTTCCGAATTACTGCGACCGTCTCTCGGAATATAAATCACATCGCGTTCACGCTTAAACCATGTAAGCTGCTTTTTTGCAAAATGCCGCGTATCACGTTTGATTATTTCAACAGCTTCATCCAGCGTACACAGTCCGTTAAGATAATCGGCCGTTTCTTTATACCCGAGTCCGAGCATCGAAGGCAATTCGGTGGAATACCCGTGTTCAAGCAGCCTTCTGACTTCTTCAACCAGCCCGTCATCAATCATTTTGTCTACACGCTTATTAATCCGTTCATAAAGCCTGTCCCTGTCATCGGTAAGCACAAAATACAAAAAATCATAAGAACTTTCTTTTTCACGCTGTTCATCATTGTGTTCAGAAATTCTGCGCCCTGTCAGCATATAAAATTCAATGCCGTGGATGACACGTCGTGTATTGTTTTTATGGATAATTCCTGCATACACCGGATCTATCTCACGCAGCTTCTCAAACATGACATCGGCACCCTTAATTTCGTACTCCGCCATAAGCTCTTCATGTAATTTTAGCCTGTCTTCTTCGCTATACTCAGAAAAATCTACATCATAAAGAACCGACTGAATATAGAATCCCGTGCCGCCCGCAATAATCGGCAGCCTTCCTCTTTCGGAAATTTCATCTATATAGGTTCTGGCCTTATCCTTGAATATAGTTACATTGAATTCATCATCAGGTTCAAATTCATCAATCATATAATGACGAATTCCTTGCATTTCCTCACGTGTGACCTTGGCTGTGCCAATATCCATATTTCTGTAAACCTGCATCGAATCAGCAGAAATAATCTCACCGTTTAGTTTTTTAGCCACTTCAACCGAAACAGCCGTTTTCCCCACAGCCGTCGGTCCGGTAATAATTACCAGATTTTTTTTATTATTCAAAAAAATGTCCTTTCGTAGTGTTCATGTATACACGCAGCAATAATTACAACCAGCGGACAGTACTGTTCTCAGTCTGTACTAAGTCTGTTCACTGGCAGATTAACTCTGAGCAATATCTCATAACTGTACAAATACCATAACCGCTCGCAGTCAGTCGTTGCCGGCAGCTTAATGCTTGTTACAAATCATACAATTCGCTTAAACTTTTTCTCTATCTCATACTTGCTGTAATCAATTATTATCGGACGTCCATGAGGACAATTAAAAGGATTCTCTGCCTCAAGGAGCTTCTTTAAAAGTTCACGTGCTTCCGGTTCACTCATTTCATGATTTCCCTTAACAGCGGCTTTGCAGGAACATGTCGCAATTTTCTCCTTAATGCTCAGCAAAACCTCCCCGGTATTTATTGTGGACAGTTCTGTCAGTATCTCAAAAAGCAGATTTCTTGCATCCAAACCATACAGATTCAACGGAACCGATGATAATGCATATTCCTTGCCTCCGAAATTTTCAAGAGAGAAACCAAAGCTCTCCAGCTGCTCGTGATACTCCTCAGCAGCATTTGCTTCAGCCGCCGAAAGAGTCACAATCAATGGTGGTGACAGAAGCTGTGATTCATTTGAAGTTCCAAGCTCCTTCATCATTTTTTCGTATATTATTTTTTCATGCGCCGCATGCTGATCAATCATATACATACACCCGTCACATTCAACAATCCAGTAGGTTTTAAATACCTGTCCGACTATTCTGTAGCCCTTACTGAACACTGTTTTGAATTCCGAAGCAGAATCAATATGGTCTCCCGATTTAGCATCGCCAATATCAAAATCAAAGCTGAGCTGCTCCATTCGCCTGTTTTCAAACGGTTCGGGAAGCGGTAAATTTTCCGCATCTGTATTATAGGTTTTGGATTCAGATTTATTATCCGTGTATTCACCGACACCGATACCATCTTCAGCCGCACAGCTGATTTCATTTTCGTAGTCATTCCGGTAAGAATTATCGTTCTTTGCACCGACATGAGTAATTACGCCGGCTGTTTCATTACAGTATCCGGCCTCATCATCTGTAACGTTTCGATTCGATACGCCAACCTTTTCACTACAGTATCCGGTCTCATCATCTGCAACGTTTCGATTCGATACGCCAACCGTTTCGCTACAGTATCCGGTCTCACCATCTGTAACGTTTCGATTCGATACGTCAACCGACTCACAATTTTCAAAACTCGCAGCAGATTCGTCTGAAACCGCTCTTCTCTGATTGTCAGATACGGAAACCGCTGTCACACCTGCAGAGTTGTCAGTCCGCCTATTTGCATCGACACCAGAATTTCTGTCATTCTCTGTCCGCTTATTTACTTCCGCACCGGAATTTCTGCCATTCTCCGTATGCGTACCTGCGCCGGCACCGATATTATCTTCATCTATACTCTTATAAGCATCCGCATCTGAATTACCGCCTTCATACCTCCGCTTATTTACTTCCGCACCGGTATTTTTGCCATTCTCCGTATGCGTACCTGCAACTGCTCCGGTATTACTGCCAGTCACTGGCGGCTTAGAATAATTCACCTCGTCATCAAATGACCTGTTTATTGCATCATGACCGCTTCCGACAGCCTTTATACCTGTACCGTTGATAATGTGTCCCGCTCTGTCAGCCGAAACACTTCCCTGTCTGTTTTCCTTCTTGCGTTCACCCGTATCAAACCGGTGAATATGCGCCTTTTTCTTCAAAGTGTCAGTACACGCATCAAGCACCGCAAGATATACTGCCTCGGGATTTTCAAAACGAACCTCCTGCTTGGAAGGATGTACATTTACATCCATCAACAGAGGATCAATATCTATATACAGACATGTAAACGGATACTTGTGCTGCATCAGGAATGGCTGATAAGCGGCTTCGATAGCCTTGCTGATAATAGCACTGCGTATATATCTTCCATTCACGAAAAAATTCTCTGTATTCCTGTTGCTTCTGGCAACAACCGGTCCGGCAATTGTTCCGTACACATGGATGCCGTTTGAATTATAATCCGTTTCTAGCATTTCAGCGGCAATTTCACGACCGTATATGCCAAAAATCATCTCATTCAGTTTACCGTTGCCTTTAGTAAAGAAAATGTCACGTCCGTTATTTTTAAATTTAAAGGACACCTCGGGATGAGAAATTGCAATTCTTTCAATTGTTTCGGCACAGTATGCACCTTCGGTTGCAGTCGTTTTCAGAAATTTTTTTCGCACCGGCACATTATCAAATACATTTCGAATGATAAATGTTGTACCGTTAGGAGCACCGATTTCCTCGTTAGAAAGCTCGACACCGCCCGATATTCTGTATCTGGTTCCAATCACGGCATCCTTTGTCTTCGTAATCAGTTCAACGTCCGCAATGGCAGCAATGCTTGCCAAAGCCTCGCCTCTGAAGCCCAGACTTATCACAAGCGGCAGGTCCGAAGCCGTCTGAATCTTGCTGGTGGCATGACGCAAAAATGCCGTCGGAACCTGCTCGGAAGAAATACCGCTGCCGTTATCCGTGATTCTGATCAGGTCGGTTCCCCCACCCTTAATTTCAATCGAAACACTGTCTGCACCCGCATCAATCGAATTTTCCACAAGCTCCTTCAGAATAGAGGCAGGCCTGTCAATAACCTCACCGGCAGCAATCTGATTTATTGTATTTGTATCAAGTAACTTAATTTCTGCCATAGCTTCCTCCGTAAACTAACTTCAGCCTTCAGCCTGTATTTTTTCCTGCAGTTCATAAAGCTTGTTCAACGCCTGTATAGGTGTCAGCGAGCTTAAATCAAGATTTTTCAGTTCATCATAAATGTTGTCATATCTGCTTACCGAAAAAAGTGAAAGCTGGTTGTCCTCAAGCTCATTCTTTTTATGTTTCGGAAGCGAATACTTGCCGGCAACCGCGCTCGTTGCGTCATTAATCATAGAGCTTCTTTCGTGCGAATTAATATCACCGGCTGAAAGAATATTCACTATCTCATCCGCTCTCGTAAGAATGTCCTCCGGAAGCCCCGCCAGACGCGCCACCTGAATTCCGTAGCTCTTGTCGGCTCCTCCCTTTACTATTTTACGAAGGAATATGATATCCTTGCCCTGTTCCTTTACCGCAATACTGAAATTCTTCACGCAGTTTAGTTTATCCTCAAGCTCGGTCAGCTCATGATAATGTGTGGCAAAAAGCGTCTTCGCACCCAGCTTATTCGTATCGCTTATAAATTCAACCACTGCCCACGCTATGGCAAGTCCGTCAAATGTACTTGTTCCGCGGCCAATTTCATCAAGTATCAGAAGACTTTTTGAAGTGGCATTCTTCATAATCTGCGAAACTTCATTCATTTCAACCATAAAGGTACTCTGACCTGATGCCAGATCGTCTGACGCACCAACTCTGGTAAATACCCTGTCGACCAGACCTATATCCGCGCTTTCCGCAGGCACGAAGCTGCCCATCTGTGCCATCATGACAATCAGTGCGGTCTGTCTCATATATGTCGATTTGCCCGCCATGTTCGGTCCTGTAATTATGGCTATTCTGTCAGCATCATTGTTCAGGAATGTATCGTTTGCCACAAAGGATGACTCATGAAGAACCTGCTCGACTACAGGATGACGTCCTTCCTTAATGTTGATAATTCCATCCTCGTTTATTGTCGGGCGCACATAATTATTATGCTCGGCCACGTAGCTCAGACTGCACATGGTATCGATAAGTGCCACATACTTTGCGGTTTTCTGGATTCTGATAATCGCATCGGCAATCTGTTCACGAATCTCCGAAAACAGATTGTATTCAAGACTGATAAGTCTGTCTTCCGCATTCAGTATTTTATCTTCAAGCTCCTTTAGTTCGGGTGTCGTATAACGCTCTGCACCCGTAAGCGTCTGCTTTCTGATCCAGTTCTCGGGAACAAGCTCCTTATACGAATTCGTAACCTCAAGATAGTATCCGAAAACTCTGTTGTACTTAATTCTGAGATTCTTAATACCCGTCCTGTCTCTTTCGGCAGCCTCCATTTCGGCAAGCCAGGTTTTACCTTCATGCTTTGCGGAACGAAGTTCATCAATTTTTTCATTATAACCGTCACGTATAATCCCGCCTTCCTTTACGGTCATGGGCGGATCCTCGGTGATGCTTTCGTTAACCAGTGTACAAAGGTCCTCCAGCACATCCATGTTCTGCTCTATATCCTTTAAAAGCTTCGAATTGAAATCCTTCAAAGTTTCCCTGATGGGCGGAAGCATGGAGACAGAAGCCGCATAAGCTATCAGATCGCGAGGATTGGCATTTCTGTAGCTGATTCTTCCGGCAAGTCTCTCAAGATCGTATATAGGGTTCAGATATTCGCGAAGCTCCTCACGCAGCAGCATGTTATCGCAAAGCTCGGCCACACAGTCGAGACGCATGTTTATTTCTGTCTTGTCAAGCAAAGGCTGTTCCACAAACGACCTGAGCATACGCGCTCCCATGGCGGTTTTTGTATGGTCAAGGACAGAAAGCAGAGAGCCTTTTTTATTTTTCTCACGCATGGTTTCGGTCAGCTCCAGATTTCTTCTGGTCTGATTATCAACCACCATGTATTTTCCCGTCACATACGGAACAATGCGGGTAATATGATCAAGATTTATTTTCTGGGTTTCGAGCAGATATCTGAGTGCGGCACCCGCAGCACTCTTGGCAGCAGGATACATATTGATATTCAGCTCATTGCAGTCATTTATGTGAAAATGTGTGCAAAGAACCTTTTCGGTACTTCTTCCGGCAAAATAATCGCCCGAGATGCTGTGTACACTCACCTTTATCTTTGAAGAAATGCTCTCAAAATCAATACCTGAAATCAGCAACGCATCATTGCATATTATTTCAGACGGTGAAAATTTATATATTTCATCCGTTAATTTTGCCACATCGCTGCATTCTTCGATATAGAATTCACCCGTTGAAACATCAAGCGTAGCTATCCCCACCGAATCGTCACAGTAATATACACACATCAGATAATTGTTTCTTGTCTCATCAAGGGACTGCGGGTTGATATTCGTTCCGGGAGTGACAATTCTGATTACGTCCCTTTTAACCAGTCCTTTGGCAAGTGCAGGGTCTTCAAGCTGTTCACATATAGCGACACGATACCCCCGCTCAACAAGTCTTGAAATATATCCGTCAGCAGAATGGAAAGGGACTCCACACATCGGAGCCCTCTCTTCCTGACCGCAGCTTTTACCGGTTAGTGTCAACTCAAGTTCTTTCGAAACCGTTTTTGCATCATCAAAAAACATTTCATAAAAATCACCGAGTCGATAAAAAAGTATGCAGTCCTTATATTGGTTTTTAATTTCAAGATACTGAACCATTAAAGGAGTAAATTCATTTTTTGATTCTTTCATTATGTCTCCCGCTTACAAAACTTCCCATTCACCTGTTTTCAGATACGCATCCACACTATTCTCGGCATCCGCCACAATACTGTCTTCAAATCCCATTACATGAAGAAGCTTTATGGCATTTCTTGATACAGCTCTGCCATCATGAATCTTATAATCAAACTTTACATCATTGTCGGTTACCTGCTCTTCGAAATGGTACTGAGCATAATCCTTTTCAAGAATATACGTCAATTCGATATCATGAGTAGCCGCAAAAGACATGCAGTTCTTTCCAGACAGGAATTTGAGAATTCTTGAAGAAGCCGCAATTCGTTCGAGAGTATTTGTTCCGCGAAGTACCTCGTCTACAAATACAAGAAGAGGAACCTCTTCGTTCAGTGCATCACAGATTCTCTTTAACGACTTAATTTCAACGATATAATAACTCTCACCGTTGCTGAGATTATCCTTCAGAGCCATTGACGACATACATCTGAAAAATGATGACTTGAAGGTCTTTGCCGTAACCGTATGAATCGACTGTGCCAGAATTGAATTAATTGCCACAGTTTTAATAAACGTCGATTTACCTGAAGCATTGGAGCCGGTAACAAGAACACATTTATCCGATTCAAAATTGTTCGTGACAGGCTTGGCAATTAGCGGATGATATATTGACGTAAAGCTGATATGCGTGCCTTCACTGTCAAGCTCGGGTATGCTGTGGCGCGAGTTGAACTTTCTATAGGAGGCCACCGCAATCATACTGTCCAGTAATCCAAGCTTTTCAAATATGATGCGATAATCATCGCTTCTGTTTTTCAGTTTTTTCAACATGATATTGAACCTGATCAGATCAATATGCGTAGACATTCTGACGTAATCAACAATCATCTCTACAAAATCGCCGGAATTGCTTTTATTTACAACAAGTGCACCGCCCTTTGCTATGGCCTTAATGCTCATGGTGGTTTCCTTAAGTCCGGTAATATTTTTCTGAATCACCGGGTTCTGAATACCGCATATTTCAAGTGCTGTATCAAGCGAGCGCATCATATAAGCCAGAACGGTATAGTACATTTCAATCTCAGACTTACGTTTGAAATACGTAATCGTATTCACAAAAAACATAACAATGGTACCGATAATACCAATAACCGGATAGAAAAATATAGACACTATCGAAGCTATCATCAGGCCAAGCTGTTCAAAGTGAACCATATTACCTTCATCCTTGATATCGGTCAGCCTCTCCATATATTCGAAGAACGAAATATTGTTCAAAAGTCCTGATTTCTTTAACGATCTGCATACCTGAAATCTAAGATTTGCGTTCGTTGAAAACAGCTGAATAAGCTCTTCTCTCCGTTCCAGCTCTTCTTTATCCGTCACCGGCGTTCGAAGCAGATAATACAGATATTCCTCACCCATAGAGGATGTTGTATTGTTTAATACCATAAACACATCATCCATATTCAGGTCGTTCCATGTTATATCGTCAATGTGAAAACCGTCTTCTTTTCTCTTTTTAAAATAATGTGCTATAGAATTGAACTTTTCTATCGAATATTCCCTGTCAGGCAGCTTACCGAATGACTTAAGTATTTCCCTGTCAATCTTCTTTGCCTGAGATTTTCTCATATAAACCGTAATCAAAATAAGAACGGCAACTATAATGACTGCCGCAATAATAATCTCATGTGTTTCCATATAAACTCCTTCCTATGAAGATTATACTTTTCTTTGAAAATTTGTCAACATACAGTTACTATTCTCCGCAGAATAAAAGGTTACGCTAATCCTGTAGCGCGATTTACGAATGAATCGGGCCGGGAATTGAATAGTAACTGAAAAAAACAGCAGGCACCCGTTTTTTGGGTGCCTGCTGTTTTTTTCAACCAGATATCAATCAAGGAAATTTTTAATCTTTAATGGTGTGCGGTAGTTAATCGGAGATATCTTACATCCGTATGCTCTGCCGCTTTCATGAATAATCTGTCCGTTTCCGATGTAAATAGCTACATGGTTTACATGTCCGGAAGACGAACCGTAGAAAACAAGGTCACCGGGCTTCGCCTGAGCAAGAGTAACTGTTCTGCCCATCTTTGAATCCGCCAAATCATAAGAGGTTCTGGGAAGCTTAGAGGTGTTGATACCAACCTTCTTGTAAACCGCATGACAGAAGCCTGAGCAGTCAGCACCGGTTGAAAGGCTCATTCCGCCCCATACATACTTAAGTCCGATATGTTTCTTTGCTTCAGCGATAATTGCCGAACGGAGTGAAGAAATACCAACTCCCGAACTTCCGTCAATAACAGAAGAAATAGGGCTTGCCTTTATCCAGTCATAACCAACCTTTACAAATTCCTTCGATACATAACCCTCAAGGTCATCACAGTAAGCTTTAACCCAAAGAGAATTGTCATCATCTTTTGAAATTACACACTCCTCAATAACATCAAGCGCCTCTCCGCTGTTTACGGTTGCGATAATGTTATCATTTGTGGATGTGTCGGGCTCAGAACGGAAATTCACGGTTCCTGCGGTAACTGTAGCAAGAAGCTTTGTAAGCTGCTTTGCTTTTGCCTTACCCTGCTCACCCATGAACAGATAATCTGTCGAAACATATCCGCTGACACTGCCTGACTTAATCTTTGCCCAACCGTTTTCGGAAGATTCTACGATACACATTCCGTTCTTCGGAAGAATGCCTACGATTCCGAAATCAGTTCCCGCTCCCGAACGGATATTGAGCGAATCATTCACATTCGCTATAGCGATATTCTCGGGAATTGTTACGGGCTCGGCATACAGCTTTGATGTGTCGTTGTCTTCAGACTTCTCGTAGTATTTATTCAGGTAAAACGAAAGACCTCCGAGAGCCCTCTCACCGTTGATAATCTCTGCTTTGGCCTCACCTGTGTTCATCATAAAAACGAACAAAAGAACAGCCAGAGCAACTATATTTGCTTTAAGAATTTTGTTAAGCTTCATCTTTTATCTCCCTAAATGTTACGTAAATATTACGCCTACATTTAGGTATTATAGCACCAAATATTAATTTGTCAACAAAATGTGACAAAAAAAGTTGGAAAGATGATGTTTTTTTGTGGATTTTTAATTTTTTCGCTGTTAACAGGTATAAAAAATGTTACATCCTTATACTACATTTGTAGATTCTGATATGTTTTAAACTGTAAAAACAGTTTTCGTTTATTTCTTCGATTTATCCGGATTTTTTTCGGGTTTATTGGTCTCTGCGTTTACATTGCCCTTTGCAGCTTCATTATTCTCTTCAGAAGCTTTACCGGGTACAGACTCATTTTTCTGAGCATCGTTATCGAAGTTTTCATTCCTGTATGTATACAGATTCGATTCTTCCTGCTTTTCTGCATTATTCTGATAATCGAAGGCTTTCGATTCCTTTTCCTTCTTTATTTTCTGATAATCGGAAGCTTTCGATGCCTTAACTTTCTTTATTTTCTTTCTGATTGGAATCAGTACAATTATTGCAATGATACCGATAAGAATGATTCCAACCAGAGTAGGAATAGCCTCGATGATGAAGAGGAATATAGACTTGAACATATTTGCCAGTCCGTTAATTGCATTATTCCACGTCTTCTTTATCTGTGAACCAAATGATTCTTCCTCAATCTCTTCTTCGATGATTGTGTACTCGTTAACCTCGCGAAGTTCCATTGAAATTGTAGAATATTCTACTTTTTCGTCGATATCGTCAATGGTGCGCTGATAAGGTACAAGTTCTTTTTCCACCTGTGCTTTTCTGGAGGCTATATCCTTCATGCTGTAGATTATGTCATCGTAATGATAAAATGATGCCGAAGCATTTTTCAGTTCCTCACTCAACTGGTCTAACTGCTTATCGAGATAAGAAGCTTCTTCGTTGAGAATGTCTACATATGACAGGTTTGTATTATACTCGTTTGTCTTGTCGGTAATTGTCTGATTCCTTCTGAGGACATTGCCGAGCGAAAGACCGTCAGTCATAAAGCTGCTGTAGTTAATACTTGGAATTCTGATTATCAGAGAGTTTTTTGAAATAACCAGCTTGCCTTTTCCGCTGTTATCCTTCAAATATGAACGGAGTTCGTTATCATAGTTCTCATATTCGATATATCCGTTATTCTTTTCAATCAGCTCAAGGAGTCTTGAGTAGGTCTCGCTGTAGACCATGGTTTCCATTACAACATTCGACTCATAAATGATTTTTTTGTTCCTGGCAACAGTTACATCGGTAACAGCGGTATTGCCGGGCATGGAAACATCCGAAGTGAAACTGACGTCGGATACTTCATATGCTTCAGTTGCGTAACTGTTTCCATTGTAAGCAGTTGCAGATTCAGAAGTAGCTGAATTCTCTGCATAGTATACGCTTTTTTCGGCGCTGCTTAAATCTTCACCGGCTGCGGAACATCCTCCCAAAAGCAGACATACCACCAATGCGAACGAAACAGGTAAATTATATTTTGATTTTCTTTTCATCTTTCTCCTCCTGATTTTTGCAATTCTTCACTTTTGAGTTAGTGTGAATAACATCTTTTACATAAGTTAACCTTTATGTAAATTAGACGATGTATTTTGAACCCGGTTCCAAATTTTGAATAAAATTTTCAACCGGGTTACAAATTCAGATAAAAATTTTACAATCATTTGTTTTCCTCCTTTCCAGCTTGATTATCCTTAATTTTTATTACCAATCGCACCCACGCAACGTAGAATATGGTGAATTTATGCGGTTTCTACGCTCTGTAAAGCGAAAGTCGAGTAGACAAGAGCCTCACAACTCTTGCCCCTCTACAGAATCCGTACGTGCGGCTTTCCCGCATACGGCTCTTCATAATAACATTCACTGTTTTAGTATAGCTTAACCTTTACATGCGGTCTCGCTAATGGACAAT
>JAZLIK010000138.1:0-21379 GCA_045617345.1 Lachnospiraceae bacterium
CCAGTTTGCACGACGGCTGTCTCTTCTTGCCTTAGAAGTTCTGTTTTTAGGACAAATAGCTCCCATTTTTTACACCTCCTTAAACTTTTCTACTGGGATTCCAACAGCTTATGAATCTTTGTCCGACGGGGAACCCTGCTGTCGGAAAATATCCCGGATAATTGACATTCTCGGGTCTAGCACCTGACGGTCGCAACCGCACTCATGCTTATTGAGGTTAGCTCCGCAAATCGGGCACAGTCCCCTGCACTCCTCATCGCACAGAACCTTCATGGGAAACCCTATCATAACCTCTTCAATGACCAACAGGTCTATATCAAGGTCATATCCGTTAATAAATCCATACTCATCGATATCCTCACCCGTAATCAGGTTACCTGACTCATCAAACTGAATATCAAAGCTTTCATCGGCATCAATCCTGACCTTAACCGGTTCAAGACATCTGTCACAGGGAACCTCAAGTTCAATATCAAAATCAGTACAGAAGGTAATCTTACGTTCACCGGGGCTTTTAATCAGCAGGTGTACCGGCTTCTTCTCTGAAATACGATATGCCGTTCCATCAACCGTAACCGAATTCAAATCGGTTTCAACACGATACTCATGTTCAATACCGCTCTGATTCATAACCTCAGCCAATGATACAGCAGACATACTTCACCCCCGCGCAAAATCACACAATGTTTATTATAACATAGAAATTGTTTATGTCAAACAAATTTTTAAAAAATATTCAATTCTTTATTCTGCCTTGATTGCTTCAATATCAACCATCTCATACGAAGGCTTAAAATTTTCGCTGCCGTATATTCCCGTAAAGCAGTTGAATACACGCTCCATAATTGTCTTTATCTGCGCACGGTCAGACTCCATCAGAATTGTAAGGAACTGATTGTCAGCATAACGGCTGTTGATATCTACACCACGTACAGTAGTGCTGATAGCCTGTTCAAGACAAACCATAGCCTTCTCACTCTCATCTGCCGAAACAGGAGCTCCTGTAATATTTTCAAGCTTAACCATGAGCAGTGAATACTTGAGGTTAAATCTCATGCTGAGATTTTTCACAAAATCATAAAGCTTTGCAAAATACTTGTAATCTATATCCATGGCGCCGACATGTGACGAATTTCCGTCCGTGCCTTTGATAATGTCAACAAGCTTTGAATCCTCCGCACTGTCTTCAAGTTCAAATTCAGTATCCTGATAGAAGGAAACACCGGCCTTACCGCTCTGCTTGATGAAATACAAAGCCTTGTCAGCACGATTATCGGCTTCGGCAAGAGATACTCCCTTGGTCACAAGAGCGACGCCGGCTGAAAGAGTTGCGCTTCTGGTCGTTACATCATTCTCTTTAAGCATATAGAAATGTGCAATGATTGAATTTACCTTCTCATATGCCTGTTCATCCGAATAATCAGACAAAAAGCTCATAAATTTGTCTCCGCCGAGATGACACGAAACGATGCCTTCTTCGTTCTTAAGGATATCAGCCAGGAACTCAATTGCCTTGTCTCCGGCCTTCAAACCAAAAGCATCGTTCAGCTTTCCGATATTGTCAACGTCAAAAATAACAAGCGCTCCGTCTTTTTCATTCATGACTGCCGCAATCTTTGCCTCCCCGGCTTCACGGTTCATTAATCCGGTAAAATCAAGTACTTCATTATCTGCCATAATATTTATCCTTTCTTTGGAAATATTTTTCGAAATCACAGTAAATCAACAGGCAACACACAAACTCTGACATCCGTTTATACAACGTTACTATTCACAGTCCGGACAAATCCCATTCATATGCTCTGCCTGCTTCGCAGTCAGTCGCTGCTTCGCAGCTTTTCAGCATATTCATGTCCTTTGTCCAGCCTCCATAGTCGGATAACTATGTCCGCAAGTCCGGAAGCAAGCTTCCGGACTTGCGTTCATAGTTACCCGACTGTGAATAGTAACTATACAACACAATCCATACGTCAGAAAGATAAACTAATAACTTGTTTCTTCAACTGTGTTATGCCACTATGACCACTACTTAATTATATATCAACAATAAAATTAACGCAAGCATATATTACGTTACTATTTCATCCTTAATTTTTCTATCTCTGCATTCCAGTCGTAAATATATGTTATATCACCGGGCAGTGAATCAATATCGACACGTTCGGTAGATACAAGAGTTATATTCTTTCTTTGATACAGCGGAAGCTCAACACCCCAGTCCAGAACAACATCTATGGCTTTTTTATAGACACCTTTTCTAAACTCGGTATCAGCACTTGAACGGCCCTCCAGAATCAGATTATCAAGCTCTTCGTCCGTAATCCTGTAGTGATTTGAATTTGCATTTTCACCGTAAGCATTGCCCGAATAGTACAGCTGATACATATCGGGATCGATTGCTGCCTGCCATGCGGCAGCCCAGAACGGAGCAATGTTTTCTTCAAAAGCAGTAGTCCAGGATGAGGTTCCAAGATCATTTACCTTTAATGTTATACCGATCTGTGCAAATGCCGCAGATGCCGCATCACATAATAAACACGAAGGATGGTCTCCCGTTCCGCCGCCGGGGATAAATATCTCATACTCCATGGCGGCGCCGTCCGGAGCAGCGGTAAACATTCCCTGTTCCTCGTCCCAAGTATATCCGGCCGCTTTAAAATAACCGACAGATGCCTTCAGCGCAGCCTCATATCTGGCATTTTCGTCCATATCGTCCGTAAATATATCTTTCCCGTCCACGTCTGTAGAATACGCTGTTCTGAAACCGGCATCATTAGGTCTGGGTGCTGCCCAGGATGTATTAGAAACAGGATACTGAATAACCGAAGCTCTCTCACCGTAGTAATTATTTACCGCAGCGTCACGGTAAACGGAAAGCAGAGTCATAAATCCCTTTCTCAGGCATTTCGATTCATACGAGCCCGGATTGCTTCCGACTTTCACCAGCGAAGCATTGCAGCCGATATATCCATATCCTCCAAAATCCGTCATAATTGATGTAATAACGTCTCCCGAAAGCTGCCCGTTGCTGTTTGCTTTCATTACCGCATTAATTGTATCATCATTGATTCTGGGCTGTGCCACGTCAATAACTCCGCCGGCTATTCCCTCTACGAGCTTTGCTTCATCCGACTCACAAATAATGATGGCATCAATCGAAGGCTTTCCGAACACATAATTCTCATTGGCCTTCATGGTTACAATGCCGTCTTCAAAGCTTTCAAATACATACGGTCCGCATCCGAGCGGCATTCCGTCACGGTTACGTACAGAATCCAGATTGCCCTTCGAAAAACCAAATGATTCATTTTCATAATCATACATGCTCTCATTGCCGTAATAGTGAAGCGGTATGATAGGAAGCAGCAGCTGATATATTGTATTGGCACTGAATCCTTCCGTTGTGATTGTCATTGAATAATCTCCGGTCTTCTTAATCCCGGCTATGCTTTTCGCTGTTTCGGATATGGTGACCATTTTCCCGTATTTAGCATCAAAATCACCGATAAATCCGTACAGTGTCGTGTCCCTGTCGGGTGCCTCATACAAAGAAACATCGTCAACCGAACCGTTATATGCCGTAACTATCGCATTCCAGAAATCAGCTGCCGTAGCTCCGTCGAACCAGTCTGTATCATATCCCCAGAGATACATTCCAAGCTTAACCTTCAGCAAATCATCACTGTTCACAGCTTCAACCGCTTCACCGATATAATCCGGTGCATAGTCAATATACTTATCAACACAGAATTCGATAATCGCCTGTGCAAACTGTTCCCCCGCAGCATCCACATCAGACCAGAAGCTGTCCTGTTCATCCTTCGTCCATTTTAAGAAGTCTTCGTTTTCCCTTCCTGCAGCCGTCAGAAGCGAATACAGCGGTGCCATTGCATAATAATAATCACTCATTCCCACGATTGGAAGTGAATAGAACTGGTCACGTCCGTTATAGGAAGGGTCCGACAATACATATACAGTAAAAATAACATCGTCGATGTCTGCCTTGACGCCATCGGAAAAATAAATATCATCACGCATTGTCAGATTATAATCTATTGTTCCGTCTGCATTTTCAACAATGTCGCATTTTCCCATACTCATATAATTATAATCGGTTCCGTTATATGAAATTGTCTTCCCGTTCATCGCATCGGTAAGAACAGCGCCCGCTCTGTCACTTACCAGTATGCTTCCTGTCATCAGATCAACCACGTCAAGGTCGGTTGTCATTGTTGAAAAAAACGGACTGAATTTGCGTTCGAATGCATCAGAGCCCACTACAAGCACCTTCGGTTCTTCGGGAATCTGAATAAGCTCCGGTGTAGCCGCAGGTGTATCTGTCACCTGATTAGTTATATCTGTCCCCGTAGGAACTGCATCGGTATTTGAATCTGAAGAAGACGTCGGAACATCCCCCTGATTATCCTGATTATCCTGATTATCCTGATTATCCTGTTTATCCTGATTATCCTGTTTATCCTGATTATCCTGTTTATCGGTCCCGGTCACGGCTTCTGCCGAATTTGTCGGAGTATTTATGTCGGAAATATCTTCGTTTGATGAACACGCACATAATGAAAAAAGCATTATCATCAAAATAAAAACACATACCAGTCTGTTAATTTTTTTCATACGAATCCTCACCTTATAGAATTGCATACTGTTTTTGACCTCAGATTACAGGTATTTGCAGTCCGATTCAGTGAACTGCGTAATTCTGAAGGTTCCACGGTCAGTTACGCTTCTCCGTGTAATCATTCTACCGTCCGTTCAAAAAGCAGCGACAACCCTGCCTGTCCGTCAGATAATAATCGCATCACGGCTCAACAAAAATCATACTCAAAACATGTTCCGTAGTCTACTCAAATTTTGCTTTATTTAAAATCCTCTCCGCATTTTCATGCAGAATCAGTTCCTTCTCTTTATCAGATATTGCTATTCTCTTCAACGTTTCTATCTCATCAAATGTATTGCTCCACGGAGAATCGGAACCAAACAGCAGCTTATCGGCACCGTGATTCTTTACGATTCTCAAAAACTGCTCCTCCGGATAATATTTAAAGCCCATAGAGGTATCAAGATATATTTCTTTTCCGCAAAGATAACGTTCAACATCATCCCACTGCATCTGACCGCCAAGGTGTGCCGCAACTATCGTTCCTCCCCTAAGTTCGTCAACAATATGTGCGAATCTCTGCGGAGATGTTTTTAACGGAGACGAAAACGCCGGGTCATAGCCCGCATGAAATAAGAGTATCAAACCTTTGTCAAGA
The DNA here is from genome assembly GCA_045617345.1 of Lachnospiraceae bacterium. GTDB lineage: Bacteria > Bacillota > Clostridia > Lachnospirales > Lachnospiraceae > RUG11977. Next base: position 5,274 of record JAZLIK010000138.1, read on the forward strand.
ATATAATCATACATCCTTATCATTTCCGGTTCATCGACAACAAAGTTCTGGTATTCGGGATGGAGTTTTATTCCCTTAAAGCCCATTTCCGCTATCATGTCTATCTGACTTTTTCTGTCATCGGCATTGGGAAACATTCCCGCGAACGGAATAATTCGCTCCGATGCAATACTCATCGCCCACCCATCTGTTTTTTCGACCTGCGTTCTCTTCGTTACAACAGGCTGAATGACAGAAATATCGACTCCCCATTCATCCATTTTCTCAACAAGACCGTGCATAGTCATGTCATGAACCGCACTGTACTCATTATTGCACCCGGCTTCAAGAGCAGCCTTTGCTTTAGGCGCAAGAACATCGGGAAATATATGTGTATGAAAATCGATAATCATTGAAAAAACCTCCAACAAATCTATAATTATATCCTTGTATATCGTTACTGTTCACAGTCGTCCGAAACGCATTTACAACCGCTCCGGAACTCATTTACAACCACTCCGGAACTCATTTACAACCACTCCGAAACAAATTCAAAGTCTGTCCGGAATACATTCACAACCGGTCCGAAACTCATGCCCAACCGCTCCGAAACAAATTCAAAGTCTGTCCGGAATACATTCACAACCGGTCCGAAACTCGTGCCCAACCGCTCCGGAATACATTCACAACCGGTTAATAATGCTTGCTTACCCCGGAGCAGGATTTTGTCGACATTCATTAACAAACGGCTGGGAATTGTAACATTGTATCATCTCACTCATTAGGACGGCCAACGGTATACGAAAGTCTGCCTCTGCCCGTTCTCTCGGCAATTTCACGGGTGTTTTCCAAATGATACCCGACATCAGCTTTCAAATCCATCGCAGTCATTAGCGCCGCGCCCTGACCTCTGATGATAATCTGCTCAAGTCCGTCGCTGGTCGCCACAGTAATATCATACTGCTTTGCATTATCATGTGCAAACTTTTCAATAAACCTGTCCGCGGTTTCCGCCTCTTTTGTGAATACAACACAGATATTATTCAAAACACTGCATTCCGTCTGATGACCTGCGACACGATAAGCATCGTACACCACAATCAGCTTACACTTCTTAGTCGCCTGATAATTCATTAAAATATCATTTAAGCTGTCGCGTGCACTGTCAATGTTTTCCTTTGCAAGCTCCGCAAGCTCAGGCCATGTAAAAATAATATTATACCCGTCAACGAGCAGATACTTTTCCTTCTGTTCCGCATTTACCGATTTCGTAACCCGAGTCGATAACCCGGCAGTCCTGTCGGAAGACTCGAGCTTATGCTTTCTGTACGGATTTTTTACTGAAGTCTTTCGATTTGCGTACAGTACTCCCGCAAGTATCGAGTCAATCTCTTCCGTGCTCACAAACAGGTCCTTTTCGCGTGAATCCTTCATTTCGGCGGAATTCAGCGAAGTGTTCAGATTCTCAAGCAGCTCCTCCGTATTCTTTTCACCGGCAATCCGCTTTGATTTCAGTGACCAGCTGCTCTCAGAAAACGAAATGTCGCAGCTGATATGTTTAAAATTATCAACCTCATTCCATGGAACCGCAAAGCCCGACCCATGCGCGCAAAATACCGAAAATGAGGGATTCCGCATATCATTCTCCGGGTCATACGGCTGCTTTATCATTACCTCCGCTTCGTTGTGGCAGGGCCCGTATCCGCTGAATGTGTTGTAAACGCTTCCCAGACCGCCCGAATAATCTGTCACGACAGCAGAATAATCCTGAACGGTCGATACGGGTGCATACGCAGTCAGAATCACATTTTCATCCGCGCTGCCCGAAGCCGTTACGGAACTGCTCTCATACTGTCCGGTTATCTTTCCGAAACGCATCTCAATATCCGTCATCGCTCTTCCTATCATACTTCTCGGAATCTCTATCAGCATATCATAATACGGTTCAAGTATTCGTGTCTTTCCTTCACTTCTGGCACGCATCAGGGCCTGTCTGACAGCTCTGTATGTGGCCTGTCTGAAATCGCCGCCCTCAGTATGCTTGATATGCGATCTGCCCGCCACAAGCGTAATCCTGCAGTCGTCAAGAGGCGCACCGATCATTGTTCCTTTATGTTTTCTTTCAAAAATATGAGTACATATAAGTCTCTGCCAGTTTTTTTCAAGTTCATTTACGCTGCACGCAGATTCAAAACTGACTCCGCTTCCGGCAGCCGCGGGTTCTACGATAATCTGGACCTCGGCATAATGTCTGAGCGGCTCATAATGACCGATTCCGAGAACAGGCTCAGTTACCGTCTCCCTGTAGAGAATGCTTCCTCGGTCAAAGCTGATATCCTCTCCGAACAGCTCTTTATATCTGCTTTTTAATATTTCAAGCTGAACCTGACCCATTATGCGAACCTGCAGCTCCTTCAGTTGAGAATTCCAGTATACGTGAAGCTGAGGCTCCTCTTCTTCCAGCTGTCTGAATCTGGGAAGCATTGCCCTCAGGCGTGACTTGTCGTTCTCAGCGACTCTGTACTCAAGAACAGGTGTAAGAACCGACTCCTGCAGAGCCTCATCAGCGCCCAGCACCATTCCCGGTCTTGTTGCCGTCAAGCCGGTAACTGCCACAAGCATCCCCTGTACAGCGGTATCCGTGGTAATATATTTAGCTCCGTCATATATTCTGATTTCGTTGATTTTTTCCGTAAGCGTCCTGTTTTCAGTATAATCCTGTACATCATTTGCCCCCGACAGATTGGCTCCCGTTCCGGGCTGTCCGTTTCCGGTCATACTGCCCGAATCATCAGAAATTGCGTCATCCGCAACACAATAAGTAATCTGGTCCTTTACACTTATTTTGCCGCCGGTCAGCTTGAGATAAGTAAGTCTTTTACCGTCGCTGTCACGCCCCGTTTTATAAATTCTTGCACCAAATTCCTCATTCCGTGAAAGCGACGGGAAATACCTGTCAAGACCTTCAAGGAGCATATCCACACCGTCATTTTTTAGCGCAGAACCAAAATAAACGGGGAACAGCTTTCGGATGCCGATTAGGTCCCTGATTTCGTCATCCGAAATTACTCCGTTTTCCAGGAATGATTCAAGCACTTCCTCGTCCGTCATCGAAATCTCTTCATAGAGCTTTTCACCGGACTCCGTCAGGTCCACACAGCCGTCACCGAACTGCTTCTTCAAATCGCGCATAACAGCCGTTCTGTCACTGATATCGCGGTCCATTTTATTTACAAAAATGAATGTGGGAACATCGTATGTTTTCAAAAGCTTCCAAAGAGTTCTGGTATGAGCCTGAATACCGTCGGGACCGCTGACTACAAGCACGCATACGTCAAGTACCGACATGGTTCGTTCCATTTCGGGCGAAAAATCCACGTGACCCGGAGTGTCAACAAGAGTAAAATCCGTATTGCCAAAGGAGAATACGGCCTGCTTTGAGAATACAGTAATGCCGCGTTCACGCTCAACGGCAAAATTATCGAGAAAGGCATCTTTTTTGTCAACTCGTCCAAGCTTTCTGAGTTTGCCCGCATTATACAGAATTGCTTCGGACAAAGTAGTCTTTCCGCTGTCAACATGAGCCATAAGCCCGATGCAAATATTTCGCCTTTCAGTCATACGGATAACCTCCCCTGCAGATATCTTCTAACAACGAAAGAAAGCCGCTCATTCAGAGCGGCGTAACCTTCATTTACCAAAAAATCCTTTTTTCTTTTTCTCATTAGGTGCATTGTCGTCAGGTGACTTGCCGGAATAGGACTCCTCAAACTTTTTAAGTAAATCCTTCTGCTCGGATGTGAGCTTGGTAGGTACCTGTACAACAAGAGTAACATAATGGTCTCCGCGATAGCTCTTGTCACGAACGCTGGGAACACCCTTGCCTCTCAGCCTGATTCGTGTATCGGTGGGAGTACCGGGCTTTACCTCGTACAGAACATCGCCGTCAATAGTCGAAATTCTGACATTCCCGCCGAGAGCAGCCTGAGTGAAGCTCATCGGAGCACTTGAATAAATGTCCATGCCGTCACGCTGGAACACAGGATGGTCGCTGACAATAACCTCAACAAGTATGTCTCCTCTGGGACCTCCGTTTACACCGGGATCGCCCTTGCCGGCAATACGAACTGCCTGGCCCGAATCAATACCTGCAGGAATGTTTACAGACAGCTTCTTTTTTCTGGGAAGATATCCGTAACCGTTACATTCTATACATTTATCCTTAATAATTTTGCCTTTTCCTTTGCAGGCGGGGCAGGCTGAAATACTCTGAGTCATACCGAACAGAGACTGTCTCTGCATCATAACCTGGCCTTTTCCGCCACACTGGCTACAGGTTTCGGGTGAAGTACCGGGCTTTGCTCCCGTGCCGTTACAACCAAAACAGTCTTCCTTAACAGTAATTTCTATCTCCTTCTCGACACCCTTCACGGCCTCATCAAAGGTAATACGAACGCGAGTCTCAATATTCGCACCTCTCTGAGGTCCGTTACCTCTGGAACGTCCACCTCCGAAAAGGTCGCCGAAAATTCCGCCCATGCCGCCGAATATGTCTCCGAACATGGAGCTGAAATCCATTCCGCTGAAATCCATGCCACCGGCTCCGCCGTTCTCGAAAGCTGCATGTCCGTACTGATCGTACTGACGTCTTTTGTCAGGGTCACTCAGCACGGCATAAGCTTCACCGACTTCCTTAAATTTCTCTTCTGCCTCTTTATTTCCGGGATTAACATCGGGATGGTACTTTTTGCCCAACTGTCTGTATGCCTTTTTGATTTCATCGGCACTTGCATTTTTAGCTACACCAAGCACCTCATAATAATCTCTCTTATCAGCCATTTCTATCACCTAATTTCGTAAAATCTCATGGGCGTGGTCTCCCGCGCCCATGTAAATTCCGTATATTTATCACGTTACTATTCACAGTCTGTCCGAAACACATTCATACACCCTGCCTGCTACGCAGCTCAAAGCTTATTTCATGTGTTTTGTCTAGCCTCCATAGTTGGGTGACAATGCACGCAAGCCTTGAAGCAAGCTTCAGGCTTGTGTTCATTATCACCCAACTGTGAATAGTAACTTTATCACAAGTATCCGGTCAGTTCAGAAATCAAACCTCTCTGTAGTCAGCATCAACATAATCACCGTTTCCGCCGTTGTTACCGCCGTTACCGTTATTCATTCCGCCGTCAAATCCTGCTCCACCGTTAAATCCGGCACCATTGGGATCGAATCCGCCCATGTCGGGTCCGCCCTGTGCACCACCCTGTGCCTGAGCCTTCTCATAAACCTTCTGGAACAGAGCCTGTGAATCAGTCATCAGCTTTTCCTTGGCAGCCTTAATGTCTTCAACTTCACCGTCGCTCATAACTTCAGAATTTGTCTTGTTTAAGAGCTCCTTAAGTCTGTCAATGTCAGCCTGAACATTAGCCTTGTCAGCATCTGCGATCTGATCGCCTACGTCACTGAGAGCCTTCTCTGTCTGGAACACCATAGAATCAGCTTCATTTCTGGTATCAACAGCTTCCTTACGCTTCTTGTCCTGAGCCTCATACTCTGCTGCTTCCTTAACTGCTCTCTCGATATCGGAATCACTCATTGTTGTACCTGAAGTAATGGTGATGTGCTGCTCCTTGCCGGTACCCTTATCTGTAGCTGAAACGTTTACAATACCGTTTGCATCGATATCAAATGTAACCTCAATCTGAGGAACACCACGTCTTGCGGGAAGAATTCCGTCAAGTCTGAACTGTCCGAGAAGCTTGTTGTCCTTTGCGAACTGTCTCTCACCTTGAGTAACACGGATATCAACGGCGCTCTGATTATCCTCTGCTGTAGAGAATACCTGGCTACCACGTGTAGGAATAGTTGTATTTCTCTTAATGATAGGTGTAGCAATACCGCCTAATGTCTCAATTGCAAGTGTAAGAGGTGTAACATCAAGGAGCTGGATATCACCGGCGCCTGAATCTCCTGCAAGCTTACCGCCCTGAATTGAAGCACCGAGTGCAACACACTCATCAGGGTTAAGTGTCTTTGAAGGCTCCTGACCGGTCAGCTGCTTTACCTTCTCCTGAACAGCGGGAACACGTGTTGAACCGCCTACAAGAAGAACCTTGCTGAGCTCCGAAGGTCTGATTCCCGCATCACGAAGAGCATTCTGAACAGGAATTACAGTTCTCTCGATAAGGTCTGAAACAAGCTCCTCAAACTTAGCTCTTGTAAGGTTCATGTCAAAGTGCTTGGGACCTTCTGCTGTAGCTGTAATAAAAGGAAGGTTGATATTTGTTGTAGTAGCGCTTGAAAGCTCCTTCTTTGCCTTCTCGGCTGCTTCCTTAAGTCTCTGAAGAGCCATCTTGTCAGCCGAAAGGTCAACGCCCTCCTGCTTCTTGAACTCATCAATCATATAACGTGTGATTCTCTCATCGAAATCATCACCACCGAGTCTGTTATCACCGGCAGTTGCAAGAACCTCGATAACACCGTCTCCGATTTCAATAACAGATACATCGAATGTACCGCCGCCAAGGTCATATACCATAATCTTCTGCTCGTTCTCATTATCAAGACCGTAAGCAAGAGCTGCTGCGGTAGGCTCGTTGATGATACGCTTAACTTCAAGACCTGCAATCTTTCCCGCATCCTTTGTTGCCTGACGCTGTGCATCGTTGAAATAAGCGGGAACCGTGATAACTGCCTCGGTAACCTTCTCACCGAGATAGTTCTCAGCGTCTGCCTTCAGCTTCTGAAGAATCATGGCTGAAATTTCCTGAGGTGAATATTTCTTGTCATCGATAGAAACCTTGAAATCAGTTCCCATGTGACGCTTAATTGAAGATATAGTCTTGTCTGAATTGGTAACAGCCTGACGCTTTGCTGCATCGCCGACAAGTCTTTCACCGTTCTTTGCAAAGCCTACAACCGAAGGAGTTGTTCTCTGTCCTTCAAGGTTTGTAACAACTGTGGGCTTTCCGCCTTCCATAACTGCTACACATGAATTCGTTGTTCCTAAATCGATACCAATAATCTTACTCATTTTATCTTCCTCCTTGTGGAAAATGTTCTGTATTTGTTCGGCACATATGTACCGTTATTACCTTTGTTCGTATAAATCGTGTAATAAATTATCCGGACTGTTCTTCATCCTGAATTTCTGTGGTTGACTTATCTGACTGTCCGATATTGAACGGGAATCAGTTTGCAACCTTAACCATTGAATGGCGTACAACGGAATCATGATACATGTAGCCCTTCTGAAGCTCCTGTGATACCGTATTCTCACCAAATTCTTCATTATCCTCATGCATAACCGCATTGTGAAGATTCGGGTCAAACTCTTTTCCTACAGCCTCAATAGGTGTAACTCCGGCTGCCTCAAGACTTGACATAAGCTGCCTGTATATTTTCTCCATGCCCTGGCCTACCGGACTGTTTTTATCTTCCTCACTGAGTCCCGCGAGTCCGACATCAAAGCTGTCAAGTGCCGGAAGAATCTTCTCAACGATTGACTTTGCACCGATTTCAAACATGGCTGATTTTTCTTTTTCGCTTCGCTTTCTGAAGTTTTCAAACTCTGCAAGATTTCTCATAAGTTTGTCATTCAGTTCTGCTATTTTTTCATCACGGGGATCTTTCTTTTCTTCTTTGTCCTTTTTATCTTTTTTGAAAAAAGAAAACTTCTTTTTTCCTTCTCCGTCGGCAGTCTCGTCACCTTCAGCCGCTTCACCGTCATCGGCATTCTCTGCGTCGGTTTCCTCACTTCCTTCGGCATTTTCGGCATCGGGCATATCCTCAACCACACCCTCAACCTTTTCGGCTTCCATCTCATTTTCTGCTTCGGTATCTTCGGAAGCTTTTTCCTTTTCTACGTCCTCAGCGGCTTTTTTAATAGCTTCTTTAACAAGCTCTTCTTTTAAATCGGCCATTTCAAACTCCTCTCAAACTATTTCTTTTTAAATATATCATCGAGCTGGTTCATCAGATTCTTTAATGTACCAACAACTCTTTCATAATCCATTCTCTTCGGTCCGATAATTCCGACCTTTCCGTAAATTCCCTCATCTATCTGATATGTAGCGGTAACAACCGAACAGTCCTTCATGGAATCCACCTGATTCTCATCACCGATGTAGACCTGAATTCCTCTCTGCTCCTCACCGTCGGCAACAAACTGCGTGAGCTCTTCTTTGTTCTCAAGCGTGGAAAGCAAATCTCTCGCTGTATCCATATTGCTGAGTTCGGGATATTTTAAAATATTGGTGGCTCCGCTTGTGTAAACTCTGACATCGCCTTCCTCAGCGAGCGTCTGTGCCACGGCATCCAGAATATCACTCACCAGGTCCGCTGTATCACCGACCTGGTTTTTAAGCTTCTGAATCAATCCGATATTAATCTCTTCCATGTCAAGACCGACAAGGAAAGTATTCATGGCCAGATTCAGCTTCAGCACGGTATCTTTGTCCACCGTTGTATTTGATACGATAATTTTGTTCTTTACTATGTTGCCTTCAAGAACAATAACCGCAAGTATGTGTGCCTCATCAACCTCAGTCAGCTGCAGAAACTTTATTTTCCTGCTTCTGTACTTCGGCGTCGTAATCATTGAAGCATAATTTGTGTTGTTCGCAAGCAGCTTTGCAACATCCTGAAGAACATTCTCTATCCTGTCGGCCTTCTCAATCAGAACATCCCTCATGTTGTTCACTTCGGCTTCCTTCTCCTGCATAAGTGCATCAACGTACAGCCGATATCCTTTATCTGTGGGAATTCTGCCGGCCGATGTATGCGGCTGCACGATATACCCAAGCTCTTCAAGGTCTGACATTTCATTTCTGATGGTCGCCGAACTCAGATTCAAATCTGTATATTTTGAAATAGTTCTCGATCCGACAGGTTCACCGGTCTCAAGGTAATTCTTAATTACAGCCTGCAATATTTTCAGTTTTCTGTCGTCAAGCTCCATATTTCACCCCGTCAAACGTCACTGACACATTTAATAAGCAACTGATTTCTATCTGTTAGCACTCGATGTTTTGGAGTGCTAACATCATCTTCGTATAAGATAACACTTATAATTCGTGTTGTCAACAAAAAATTCACAAATTATCAGCCATTATTTTGCGGCGCGGTTTGTGAATGTTTTCGGCCGGACAGTCAATAGTAACTGCGTAAGTTATTATTCACAGGAACTCACTCATAATTGTATTCGATACGTCAATTCCCTTTAATGAAAGAAATATCCGGTTGTCCTTTTCTTCAATTAATCCAAGGCTGCGATATTTATTAATAACCGTTCCGAATTTTCCTTCAATATTCTCCGAGAATCTTTGCAGATACTCATCTTTGGAAATACCGTCGGTTGTCCTGAGACCTAAAATACAGAATTCAGACATCATATCCTCACGGAACAGATATTCAATGTCTGTTACAGACGATCTCACGCAGGCATTCTGCGCGGTAAAACCGCCTTTATTTCCGTAAGCATCGATATACTCGGCAAGCGAATCCGAATTTTTAAAACGTACCGTTTCATATTTATTATTCTCATCCGGCGTATTACCCGAATATTCCCCGAATTCATCCGCTGACAGATACGAAGATGAGCCGAGCCCCGCTCCGATATAGTGCTCACCGGTCCAGTACCCGTAATTATGCCTGCAGACATACCCCTTTCTCGCATAATTTGATATCTCATATCTCGAATACCCGTATGAGGCGAGTATCTCCTTTGTATCATAATACATCCCGCGTTCCGTATCTTCATCCGGCAGGTCAATTGAAGCCTGTGTCGAATTATACCTCTCATAAAAAGGTGTTCCCGGTTCAATGATCAGACTGTAAGCCGATATATGCTCCGGTTCAAGCATGCAAACACGATGAAGCGTATGCCGCCATTCTTCTCCCGTCAGGCCGGGAATCGCAGACATCAGATCAATGTTTATATTGTTGAATCCGGCGCATCTTGCCATAACAAAGCTTTCAAGGAAACGTCCATAGGTATGGATTCTGCCAAGTGTTTTCAGACATTCGTTTTTATCAGACTGAAGTCCGATACTTAATCTGTTTATTCCGTATTTCCTGTAAAGCAGAAGTTTTTCCATGGTCAGAGTTCCCGGATTGCACTCTATACTGAATTCATAATCACCTGTAAAAGCAAAGCATCTCTTTATAGTTTTCAAAAGCTTTTCCATCAGGTTCGGCTCAATAATTGACGGCGTACCTCCACCTATAAAACAGGTTTTTATAAATTTGCCGTATGAAAGACCAGATATTCTTTGAAGTTCATTGCAAAGCGCATCAATATAGACGTCTACCGCATTCCTGCCTTCAGGCATGTATGGTTTGTTGCAGTAATTTCCCGCAAAACAGCAGTCTTTTACAGTGCTGCTCTCACCTGTTTCTGCCTCATCGGTCTGATTTTCGAACTGCGATACCGGAAAAGAAAGGAAATCGCAGTAAGCACATTTTTTAACGCAAAAAGGAATATGAATATACAGCTCCATTGGTTTTCGCCCCTGTAACTCAATAACAAACAATGCCGAACCTCCCGATACATAATACCGGCCGGTTCGGCATCTGACAGATTAATGTAATTACAATAACGTTACATTTACTAACGCATATTGACATGCTATTTATTTTCCGCCCGGGGATTGTAACGAATAATCAACAAACGATATATCCAGATCTACATTCCCGGTCACACCCGGTACCGAACCGCTTTCAGAATACTGAAGCATTTCAAATCTGTACGGAAGCGTTATGTTCTTATTATACACAGCATACCACAAATCAAAATTATCCAGCTGTTCAAGATCAATTCCGGTGATCATATATTTTGTAATGGCGTAAATCATCGGCTTGTAGCCCATTGCCATTACCCTCTCACAAAAAGCGATACAGTTATTCGTGCGCTGCTCGTATGTGATTCCGTTTGCCCGCGCATTTAAAGTTGCAACCTTTTCGGTATCAAATATGACCGGATAAGTAACATTGTAGGGCTTAATCGCTTCAAGCACGAATTCAGCCTCTTCAATCGCTTCCTTAACATTCACAGCCTGTGAAAAGAAATAAACACCGACCTGAATTCCTGCCTTAGTGGCACCCTCAATGTTTTCCTTAAAATACGGGTCAATCTCCAGAGTACCTTCATTCATTCCTCTGAAACCGAGTCTGATAATTGCAAACTTAATACCGGACTGAGCTACCTTTGCCCAGTCAATTTTACCCTGGTACTTGGAAACATCAATTCCCCTTACAGATATTTCATTTCCGGCCTCATCCAGATATTTCCAGTTATTTGCATCGGAAGTATCAAGCCTGCTCCAGTCATATTCATTCATTCTGACGTTCTCGTTCACTGTAATATACAGACGGCGTGAATCATCGGCCGATACGGTAAGATATCGCTCCGGAATTGAATTTGAAGGAGTCAGCACATTTGCAAATTCCGGATTTTCGCAATTTGCAAGTGCGTAAGCACCGAACTTGGCATTGGTAACAGCCATCACATTTTCACCAAACGACAGGTCGCCCGCAAGCTTTCCGAGGAAAATGTCATCACCGAGTCTGACCTCGGTTGTCCAGCTGATGCCGTTCTCATCGACAGTCATCTTAAAATCCCTGTTCAGATCGGCAAGTTCATATTCATTATAAATCACTTCATTTGCAAAGGCTTCGGTCAGGCCGAATTTATATACCGCCTTCGCTGTTGTAACTGTCAGAACACCCGGCAGGTCCTCACGTCCGGAGCCGGTTGCAGCAATCTCTGTCTTCAGCAACGACTTAATATTCTCCGCCATGCGGTTTCCGTCATACCAGTTCAGCCTGTCATAATCAATTACAAGTAGATTCTCCGGAATTTTTCCTGAGTTGTCATCATAATCGGAAATTACCACCACATCACGATTATTTATTTTTGACATTTTAGGAACCATTTTCCCTATATCGCCCTTCAGGTCATAACCGAAAAGAGTCATGAATCTTTTGCCATCCTTCTCGACAAGCACAACCTTCCTGAACTCCTTGTCATCCGTATAATACTCATTCTTATACGCTACGGAAACAGTACCGTCAGAAAATACCAGATATTCAAGCCCGTCAATTTCTTTAATTGAAGGGCGCATCTTCTCGTAGCGAAAAGCTTCCAGGTTTGATATGGAATCGGCAAGGCTGTCATTATACTTCTGAGTGGGTCTGGTCTCAACAATCACAGGTGACGCTGTAGACAAAGGAGCAGTGTTTTCCTGTCCTGTCTGATTATTTCCGTCCTTCAACTGCCAAAAGACTATCAGAGACGTCACTATCAGCGCAACAATGACAATCATTTCGACAATAGCTATTCCCGGCCAGATTCCCGCACCTTTTTTCGATGACTCGTCAGGCATCGGATCGTCAAGACCAAGCTCTGCGTTTTTAAGCTTCATGGCGAGCTCAACCGCCTCGATTTTCTTGTTCTCAAGCTCGTTCTTCTGATCCTCTATTTCACTGTTTTTACTCTCTATTTCACTCAAAAGGACGCCCAAATAATCCTTGGCAGCCTTAAGTTCGTCGTCACGGGCAAACCTTCTCTCTTTGTCAGCTGCATAAGCCTCCCTGAGTTCATCCACAATCTTATCTGAACTGTCGTCTCTGATTGAAGTCTGCTCTTTTCCTTCATCCGAATTTTTAACTGTATATGAATCCTTTTTTCCGTCCGATTCATTGAAAAAATCTTTATTTTCTGCCATTAATTTCTCCCGTTATTACTATTCACATTCTGTCCAAAACTCATTCCATTTCAAATATTACAAGGCGTACATACATGTTCGCTTTCAAATATCACAATGTGTACCAATCATTTTCGCTTTCAATTATTACAAGGTGTACATACACGTTCGCTTTCAATTATTACAATGCGTACATACACGTTCGCTTTCAATTATTACAAGGTGTACATACACGTTCGCTTTCAAATATCACAATAATTACAAACATGTTCGTCTTTAAGAATTACGGTACATACAGCCATAATCATTTTCAGCTGTAACAATTTGCTGCAATCGGATTTTTATCCGCCTTTTGCCGAATTAATCAGTCACATTTTCGTCAGCGTTCGGCTGTTTCTTTTTTCTAAAGACAATAAGCTTACTGAAAATATAATTCAGAATAATTACCACAACGCTTGTAATCGCCTTTGCAACCGCACCTTCAATGCCAAATACTGCCTGATTCAGACCGATTGCAATCAGCGCACTGGGCAGTCCGATTTCAAATACTCCTGACACAAGTCTTGAGCCGAAAAACTTCAGCGCTTCAATGATTACAAATCGTGGAGTTCTGTCTTTGCTTTCAAACACCAGAAACTTGTTTGTAATATACGCAAATGTGACTGCAACTACCCATGCTATAGCGTTACTTACAGCAATCAGTGTTGTCTTTGTATCATCAAGTTCAAAACCGATATCACATAAAATATATGTAATCCAGTTTACTGCTGTTGTTGCAACGCCAAAAAACAGATACATAATTATTTCTCTGTACTTTTTAAACAACGACTTTAACTTATCCATAATCTTTCGCTCTATTTCCGTCCCGTTCTATTTCAGTTCTTTTTCTGATTAATTTCTGTTCTGTTTCCGATTAATTTCAGTTCTGTTTCCGATTAATTTCTGACTTATTTCAGTTCTGTTTCCGATTAATTTCTGTGTTATTTCCGCTCTGTTCTGTTTCTGTTCTGTTTCTGTTCTGTTTCTGTTTTGTTTCTGTTTTGTTTCTGTCATGATTCTTCACCGGAAACTATCCACAGCTTCAAAACCGTTACACGTCCAGATAGCTCCAAATTAATTTTATAATTTACCATCACCCACATATTTTAACCGATTGCAAACATGGTGTCAACAGTAAAGCATACCTCTCATGCCGATTCTTCTGATAAAAAATGAACGGTGATCTTGCGGGATTCTTGCGGTTTGTGACGCTTTCATCTCGGGAATAAAATTACCGAAAAAATCCCGCTTATTATCTTAAATTAGAAAAAGCCATATTCTCCCGGATATGGCAATAATTATATGCATTTACAGATGATGTTGTAATTGTTACAAGATTTCGTGATATATTCTGTTACAGGAAATCATAGCATGATTCCGTTAACAACGGCACGTACACGGTGATGGTGATAGAGCTCTTCGTTGGGACGCATGTTGTGCATATAAGCTACGGAAAATTTTTCTGTCGGATCCGCTTCAACCCATGTACCTGTGCCCCCGGTCCAGTCAAAATCACCCAGATGACCATTATGTCCATACTTTTGTGTCATGAGCGTTCTGAAACCGAGACCATAACCATAACCGGCCAGATAATCATTTTCAAAATCTGCAAGCTGAACAGGACCTAACTGATTCTCGTGTAACATGGCGACGGTACCTGCACCAAGAAACTTTTTCCCCTTATATGTACCACCATTTGCCAACATCTGCATAAATACGGCAAAGTCGTGCGCACTTATGAGAAGATTAGGACGAGCACCTGCCGGAACACTTTCGGCATCCAGTGTCGAAAAGTCCGAGGTTGCTTCAAACTGACCCGGCCCCTTTTTAGCATAGTTAGTTACAATCTTTTCTTTATTCCATGGACGTGCAAATGTGTCCGTGTCTTCCAGCTCCAACGGCTCGATGAGACGTTCCCTAAACACCTCTCTCAATGGTTTTCCTTCGAAATTCTCAACAAGAACACCGGTTATTTCTGATCCGAATCCATACTGCCAGTGAGAACCGGGTTCAAACATAACCGGAACTTCTGCCATAACCTTTACTTCTTCCGCAATCGTACTGGGACCTTTTTTCAGCAGTTCGGCCATTTTGCGACTCATGGCACCAAGAGTAGGGGTTGCCGGATCAACAGCAGGAACCATGCAGTAAGGGAGTCCGCACATCATTGCAACCGCATCCCTAATTGTAATCGGCTTCTCTAACGGAGCGGTGTCTATCGCACCATTCGGACGCATGATATACTTCTTCGTGTTTTTCCACTCCGGCAAATAATAGTAAAGAGGATCGCTGAAAAGGAATTTTCCCTCTTCATATATCATTCCGAGTATTGCATACGTGAAAAGCTTTGTTGTGGAAGCCTGCCTGAACATGCTGTGAACATCAACCTTTTTCCCTGCTTCAATATTTGAATATCCTGCCTCACCGTGATATATCATTTCATCTCCCTGCATTATTGCAACAGCACAGCCGGGATTTGTACCCTGTTCTACAAAATTCCTTAACTATATTTAATATAATAATCGACCAGCAAGCTTAATGCTTTGGAACGATCCGAATATTCATGTTAATCTGTAACAAACAGACACTGACTATTATGATTTGCAAATTGCCATAAACGAAAAAACGGAAATCCTTGATAATCAAAGGATTTCCGAATCTCTTAGTCGAGCGCGAGACGGGGATCGAACCCGCGATCTTCTCCTTGGCAAGGAGACGTACTACCACTGTACCACTCGCGCATTTTTCAATTGTTTGTGTTCGCTGCTGAACACATTTGATATATTACACCAGAAAAATATATTTGTCAACCCCTTTTTTTAATCTTTTTTTAAATTTTTGCAAAAAATAAAAAATGTTTTTACAATACAACAAATAATAATTATCTTAAAGCGTCAGTGACAAATTACCGCTGCAAAGCGTGTGCATCGCCGCTGAGCGTTTTTTACTTTATAGGACGCAATTCCCAATAAAGTAAAAAAACGAACACCGGTGTGATAGTCATATCAGTTCCGGTGCCCGCCTAAATTATACCAGCCATTATTTGATGATGTACCTCGCTTTCTTATATATTGTTTGAAGTTTAGCTTAAGTCTCCTTTGGACCGTACCTCACTTTCTTTAATATTTTGCTTTATATATCTGATCAACCCCACCACATTGGACTGTACCCCGCTTTCGTAATATTTTGCTTTATAAATCTAATCAACCCCACCACATTGGACCGTACCTCCATTTCTTTAATATTTGTTATTGGCAAACCATCGTGAATTTTGAAGTTAGAAGATTTAGTACTCTGTACTTGTTTCTTTGTTGTATCTGAATTATATCACGCGTTTTTGATATCGTCAAGCTGTTTTTAATTAATTTTTATCTTTTTTTT
>JAZLIK010000139.1:0-5079 GCA_045617345.1 Lachnospiraceae bacterium
GGGATCGGCTCTTGCAGCAGTTATGGGTGCTACCCTTGCTACAAAGACCTCTACCGCAGAGCGTGTTGCTGCAGGTACAGACCTCAATGCAATCCGTATCGTTCCCTATGCAAATCCTTTCAGAACATATCCTCTTGCTAATGACTATGA
The DNA here is from genome assembly GCA_045617345.1 of Lachnospiraceae bacterium. Lineage (GTDB taxonomy): Bacteria > Bacillota > Clostridia > Lachnospirales > Lachnospiraceae > RUG11977. Next base: position 151 of record JAZLIK010000139.1, read on the forward strand.
GAAGTTCTTCAAGCTCGTTGATGAGAAGAATGTAGCCTGCTACATCGTTAACACAGGTGACTTCATGGGTCACAAGTGCCAGAAGGAAGACACACTCGGCATCCTTGAGACAATCGTTGAAGGAAATGCTAAGTTCGAGCAGTGGGGACCTTTCGAGGACATCGAGATCATGAATGACTGGTCAGGCAAGACAGGCGACTTTACACCTGATATGAACGATGCTGATTACAAGGCACAGCTCAAGGCTGCTATGCAGACCAGAGTTAACGCTGTTAAGGGATTCGCAGAGAAGAAGGAAGGCTATGACAAGCTTCCCGATGAGGCTCTTGCAGCTCTTCAGAAGCTCGTTGATGCTCTTAACTAATTTCAGTTAAGTACTGTTAACACAGAATTTACATGGCTTCCGTCCAATGACGGGAGCCATTTTTTGTGCGAATAGGATACTGTTCACAGTCGGGTGATAATGAACAAAAGACCGAAGCTTGCTTCCAGGATGAAACTGTTGTACCTCTTGACCAAATCTTTTTCGGGCGCTATTATACATTCAGAGTAAAATGACATTCATCAGGAAAGGAGGCAACGCGCTATGACCGGCATGACTGACATAAACAAAGCCACTGTACACAGAAAACCAAACAGACTGCTGACAATAGTCCTTGTCTTCCTTCTGGGCGGCGCAGCGCATGTATTTTTATACGGAGTCGATATTGCCGACAGCATCTGTCAGATTTTATACGGCACCTCAGTACTGCTTTGGGGAAACAACATAAGCACACGAATAACAGACAAACGAATCAAACGCCTTTTACTGACAATGGTCATGCTTTTTGCAATATCCTTTCTGATGCAGGTCTGCCGTTTCAGTCTGCTTCCGGAAATCAGTGGTGTGCAGCGTTTTTTCTGGTATTTATATTACATTCCGTTTTTTATCATACCGCTTCTTTCATTTTATGTCGCTCTTAACTTAAATCGACGCGAAGGCCAAAAAATCAGCCGTAAATTTCTCCTGCCGATAATACCGGCCATACTGCTTATAACTGCTTTTCTGACGAACGATTACCATAATCTTGCGTTCAGGCTCGATGAGGGCTCATGGGGTCAGGCCGGCACCTACAGCTACGGTCCCCTTTATTTTTCCTATCTCATCTGGTTCGTGGTGTTTTATGGCATTTCATTCATAATCATTCTGAAAAAGAGCCTGCGTTATGTCCTAAAATCGGATGCGGTCATCCCCGTCCTTTTCTTCGCTCTCGGCAGCGTCCTTCAGGTATTAACCCTCTTTGACCGGCCGAAGCTCTGCGGTATTGCCGTGTGGCGTATCATCGAAGTATACGCTTTCAACATTATCTCCTCTGTTGAGGCCTGCATACAGACCGGTATCATTTCATCAAATACAAGCTACATGTCACTTTTTGCCGTTGCCGACAGAAAAATCAGGCTGTCCGACAAATCGGGCCATACTCTCTATGCCTCCGCGGAAGGTGCTAAAGCCTTTGAAAAAACCGAGGATAACCAGATTAACGTTAAAGAAATATCCGGCGGCTCTGTTTCATGGGTTGTCGACATGTCCGCACTGAACAAGCTTAACAGGGAAATATCCGAAGCAACCGAACAGATTGAACTCAGAAACGAGTTTTTGAAAACCGACATCAGCATCAAAGAAGAACATTCGAAAATCGATACGAGAAACAGACTTTATGACACTATTGCCGGCATCGTAAAGCCCCAGATAGACGCAGTCGGCAAGCTTCTTCAGGAAACCGGTGACGGGAACTTTGACAAAATGCTTGCTGAAGCCGCCGTCCTTGAGGCTTATATAAAAAGACGAAGCAATATGGAGCTTCTGAAAGCGGAATCCGACCGTCTTCCAATCGCAGAACTTCAGACCGCCGTTTCAGAATCCTGTGAATACATCGGGCTTTTTGGTGTCACTACCGCTGTCAACGTGACCGGCGACGACGAATATCCTCAGGATGTCATTATCCCTGTATACGAAGCCTTCGAAGGCATCATAGAAAAGGCGCTTCATGTAATGAATGCCCTGCTGGTCAATATTTCCAGCTCCCGAAAAAGCTTCTGCATGAGAATATATCTGGGTGTTTACGAAAAATCGGCACCGTCGTCGAATGCATCTTTGGCTGAGCGTTGCGACAGTGTCGGAATTGCCTCCTCTTCAGCTGTGACTGACTGCATTTTGACAAATCTCAGCGATGTGAAATCAAAAATAGAAGCCCTGGGCGGACTGATAAAATATGACACGGAAGACGGACTGCTTATCACCGTTTCCTTCGAGAAAGGCGGTGATAACGTATGAAATATGCCGAGTTGACTGAAACCTGCTGGCCGTTTATTATCGGCTGCTGGATTCTCGTCCTGTTCTGGTGCTCATTCCTCCTTTTCGCCAGGGATTTCAGGGAAAAGAAAACACTGCCGCTTATTCTTCGCAACACCTTATATATCATTTTTGGCATGTTTCTTTACCTGTTCTTCCAGTGCGTGCCCGCATTACAGTACAAAAAAACCGACAACCCGCTTTTAAAAATGGCGTCGGAAATATTCGGAGAACTGTCCCTCGGGACAATCATTTTTATTTGTGTTATAATCACACTGTACGAAATCGGACTGCATCTTTATAATATAAAATGGCGCAGGACTCATATCACCGATGCCTCAATCAAAGAAGCTGTTGACTCTCTGCCCTCCGGTATAATAATCTATAATCGGAACGGCAAGCTGAAGCTGAAAAACACTACGATGGAAAATATCTCCTTCAGCATAACGGGAGATTCCCTGCTAAACGGACTGCGGTTCGAAGAAGCGGTTTTTGCCGGGAATATAACAAACTCTACAGATGGTATTCCGACCGAGACAAAGACCTGCTCTTCCGATGGTATCCCGGCAGAGACAAAGAACAGCTCTTCCGGTGGTATTCTTGTAGAGACAAAGACCCGCCCTTCGGATAGTATTCCGGCAGAGACAAAGACCTGCTCTTCCGGTGGCATTCTTGTAGAGACAAAGACCTGCTCTTCCGATGGTATCCCGGCAGAGACAAAGAACAGCTCTTCCGGTGGTATTTTACAGAATGAATCAGATAAACGCGTGGAACCCGAATTTATTTTGGGAGAAGGTACTGACTCAGCTGCGAACAGCCGCAAAATCCTGACACTTCCGGACGGTACGATTCAAAGCTTTAATAAATCCGTTATTTCATACGGAAGTCATACATACAACATGCTGACCGCTTCCGATGTCACCGAAGAATACGTCAGGACAAAGATTCTTGACAAAAAAAGAGAAGCGGTACGAAGTCTCAACAGCCGACTTAACGAATACAACCGCAACATTTTGTCCGTTATCACGGCGCGGGAGATACTTAACGCAAAAATAAAGATTCACGACGAGCTCGGAGCCGGACTCCTTCAGATAAAAAACTACCTTCAAAACGGTGGGAATGCCGAAGAAAGGGAGCTCATCAAAAAAAGAATAACCGGTAATATCGGATATCTGAAGGAAGAATCGGAGACGGAAAATTCCGATGAATACAAACTGATAATAACCACCGCTGCTTCGCTCGGTGTAACGATAACCATCGATGGAGTGCTCCCCGATACACAGCCGTATAAGCATATCCTGGCTACAGCACTTCACGAATGCTTTACAAATACTCTCCGGTATGCCAAAGGCAACCGTCTGACCATTAACCTGAATGAATCGGATGGCAGCCTCCATGCCGAATTGACCAATAACGGCCTTCCGCCTCAGAACGAAATCATTGAGAAGGGTGGGCTTTCGTCGTTGCGCAACCTGACAGAACAGGCAGGCGGAACCATGCGAATACAGTCGTTCCCTGCCTTTACGCTTTTTATTGATTTACCAAAAGGAGAAACCTATGTCATATAATGTGCTTATCGTTGACGATCAGACACTTCCGCGTCAGTATTTTGAAAAAATCGTAAATGACGCAGATGATTATAATTTAACGGCATCCATCAGTTCAGCAGCTGTTGCCGATGCGTACTGCATAAGTAACCGGATTGACCTGATTATCATGGACATCGTCATGTCAGACGGTTCAAACGGTCTCGATGCTGCGGCCAGAATAAAGAAATCATATCCGTCAATAAAAATACTGGCCGTTACCTCCATGCCGGACTCAACCTTTCTCACCATGGCCCGTGAAGCAAATGTCGACTCATTCTGGTACAAAGAGGTTCAGGATGCGCCGATGATTGATGTCATGAACCGGACTATGGCCGGAGAACACGTATGGCCCGACAAAACGCCCTCCGTCAGGCTCGGTCTGATAGAAAGCAGTGAACTCACCGAGCGTGAGGCGGATGTTCTGCGCTATATTGCCATGGGTCATACCAATCAGGAAATTGCGGAGGAGCTTCTTATGAGCGTGAATACGGTCAAGTTCCATCTTTCAAACCTGCTTTCAAAGACAGGCTGCAACTCACGCATAGAGCTGGCCATTCTGGCCACAAAATCAGGGATTGTCGTAACCTGCACCTCCCCCACACTGTAATCAGGCTTTTCTCAAAAATCGTACACTTAAATACCGGACCTCCCTCTGATATGATTGAGCCATCAATCAAACAAACGGAGGTCTTGCAATGCGAAAAGAAATGATTCGCTTATCGAGACTGCAAGAGCTTGCGGAGCGCATGCCCGGTACTATCTCCAGTATGTGCCGGAAAAGTTGCCTGAGCACATGGATGATACGGACAGGAGTTTTCCTGATGACATGATGACGTGGTCAGAGGCCTATAGAGCTTATGAAATATCAGAAATGTATAATAATCTTCATCTGAACCTTGAGTCGGAGGAAGAACCGCCGCGCAGAACATCAGAAAAGAAAGTATGCACCTGGTATGTACCAAGCTTCCTGTCCTTAATATCACGTTTATGAAATAGCCTCATACCCCA
>JAZLIK010000140.1:0-83129 GCA_045617345.1 Lachnospiraceae bacterium
CGCAAATCTTTCGCGATATTCGGGGGATACAAATATTCCATCAAAGCTGTCACCATTGGTGAAGTAGTATCGGCTGAGAGCCTCTGTAATACCTTGCATATCCAAAATCGCTTCATTTGCAAGTGCATCTGTGACTGTTCGGTTAAAATCAGTAAAACGAAGTCCACGCTTTTCCCGGATATCGTAGGTGCTGATATGATTTCCGAGCAGTACGACTCCGTTAAAGTCAGAGACAGAATCATCACCATAACCCCATATGATATATTCGTCACTTCGCCCGCCGAAATTTCCCTGACACATCAAGGCTTCATCCAAAGCAAAAACGAAAGAATCTCCGAGACAATCCCGGACAGCCTTTAACCAGGAAAATGCACCGATATAGTCACGTCTCTTCGGCAGTTCCTTTTTGCGAGCGTCATACTTCGGCAATATTCTTGTCTTTCGATTATAAAGATCGGATTGTATGCGGCTTTCCAGCAGCATGATAACATATTCCGGGGGCTTACGTACACCGGCTTCCCAGTTTTGAATAGTACGAAAAGGGATGTTATATCTTTCGGCAAATCCACTTTGCGTATCGCCAAGCGCAGTTCTCATTTCATAAATCGTCATAGTATTCACCTCACATACAATATACACCCAATGAGTGCGTTTGTCAAATGGGCTTTTGCGCTCCGCAATTCTACAGTGGTTATGTTATTCACCTTTTTCTTTTGCTGCAGATAACGGTTATGGTTTAAGGTTGAATAGCGTATGGTCTATATGTGTTGCCGGAACGGATAAATATTTATTTTGCAAAATTCGGTCTGCAAGTTCAATTACGATTTTGCGAGCTTCTTCAAAAGATACTTCTTCAGTGGAAAAAGAATGGATTAATTTACAGTAGGTAGTTACAAATTAAGAGGAATTGCATTATGAAAATGAGAAAAGCTTCTTAAGTAAGCGGTTTTGCGCTCCGCAAGCGTGTTTGGACTTAGATTAATATTGATATGATATCAACTTGGAATCTCAGATTTGAGTTCAGACATAATTTATTCTAATGAGGATGTATATTAACGCCTAAAGAACATATAAAGTGCATCTTTGAACAAAAAACGCAAAATACGAGTTTATATGTTGACTTTTTGCGAAGATAACGATATACTGTCCTTAGCAATAGAAAAATTGTTATCAGGAGGAAGTGCGATGTTACTTCAGTTTTCAGTTGAGAACTATTTATCATTTAAGGATAAATCTGTTATGAGTTTGATTCCGTCAAAGGATAAAGATCATGAGGAAAATATTATTTCAAACAAATCCTATAAGGCAGTAAATACGATTGTAACGTATGGAGCAAATGCATCCGGAAAGACAAGCTTTTTTAAGGCAATGACTTCGGCAATTATTATCATTAGAAACTCAAATAATAGGCAGATTAATGAAAATATTCCGGTTGTTCCATTTAAGTTTGATGATGAATCAATTACTAAGCCGAGTAAATTCGAATTTCAATTTATTGCTGCAGATGGTAATAAGTACATTTACGGATTTTCAGCCACTCAAAAAAGAATTGAAGAAGAGTATCTTTACAAATATACTTCCAGAAAACCGACAAAGATTTTCGAGCGAAAATTGGATAAATATGAATTTACTGCCAGAGAGGAACTTCCTTTAAGCCAATTAGTTGCATGGAATACTCCTAATAAATTATTTATAGCAACAGCAACGAACTGGAATGCGCAAAGTACAAAGTCAGCGTATGAATGGTTTGCAAATTCTATTGATACTTATACTGACTTAACACAAATTTCAGCTATGGTTATGAATGATTATCAAAGTGAAATGGCCGATGAATATGTTAGATTTACTGAAAAGCTTTTACAGGATGCGGATATTAATATATCCAAGTTATCTGTAAAAGTTAAAAAGAAAACGATAAATGCAGCTATGTTACCATATGTTCCCGGTATATTTATTAATGGACAATTAGTGCAGCCTAGTGAGGCAACTGAATTGGAAGTAAAAGCTACTCATACAGTAAAAGGTCCGGACAATTCAGTTAAGGAATGCATATTACCGTTAGCTGAAGAATCTCAAGGAACTCAGATTATTTTTACAATAGGACCACTAATTAAAAAGGCTTTTGATAATGGACGAACTCTTGTTATTGACGAAATAGACAGAAGTTTGCATACATTTTTGGTAAAGCAGTTAATTAATCTTTTCCGTAATCCGGAAATCAACAAAAACGGAGCACAGTTAATTGTAACGTCTCATGACACCTCTTTATTATCGTTGTCGACATTTAGACGTGACCAGATTTATTTTATGGAGAAGGACAATAAAAACGCACAATCTCATATATATTCGCTTGATGATTTTTCAGTGAGAAAGACTGAAAATATCGAAAAAGGATACTTGCTGGGACGTTATGGTGCAATACCATATTTACAGGCAGGTGATATTCTTTGATAGAAAGACAGTTTGATACCAAAAGACGTAATCTGCATAACAGAGAAGAACATCGCATGCTTTTTCTTGTTATCCGTGAGATTGGATTTTCAGAGAAGGAATGCGTCGAAGTTATAAAAAACAAATATGCTGACTACATAATTCAAAGCGTATATCTTTTGGGATACGATAGAAATGCAGATACAAAATTACGGCGATATCTTCATGATAAAGGCTATAGTGCATCAAAAGGTGATGTTATTGTATATAGCTCTGAGATTCTTAAAGGATTGATTCAAAAAAATACGGATGTTGAGATAAATGTCCGGAAGGGGGATGGTAGATATGATTGTAGTAAATTAAAAAACATTGTGTAACTCGTAAACTGCTGATAGCCGTTGGCGCGGTTTTATTAATAGGTATGTCAAAACATATCAAATCGTATAATTGTTTTTGCATATCTGTTAATGTATCAGTTTTAGTAAATTGAAAGGCAGGTATATTTATGCAAAAAACAATTAATGACGGCTTTAGAGCCGATTGGGTAGAGAATGCCCAGTTTTCAGGAATTATGGAAATTCCTGTTATTAGAAAGCAGAATATTATTGAAATACCGAAACATTTAGTGCCATTTTCGGTAAGAAATCGTGTTGATGGAAACGGCGAAATACTATGTTTTTATGAATACGATGATAATTTTTCCAATTTTATAACTAATCCGGATGAATTTATCGGAGATTTGGAAAAATTTAATGGGATTATCAGCCCGGATTGTTCACTTTTTATCGATATGCCTCTGTGTCTGCAGATTGCAGATGTATATTTTAATAGGGCTGTTGGACATTATCTTCAAGAAAAGGGATTTACTGTAATCCCCAATATCAGGTGGGGAGATGAACGAACTTATACGACGTGTGAATTGCCGGAAAAAATAGCATTTCTCGGAGTAGAAAAGCATAGTATTGTTGCGATTGGTGAATATGGTCAGATTAGGTCGGCGGAAGATAAAAGACTGTTTAGAGAAGGCCTTATTGCAATGCTTGATGAATTAGAACCGGAGATGGTAATAGTTTATGGCAAGATGTCAAAACATATTTTTGATGACTTATTAAGTAGAACAAAGTTTGTATTCTATGAGGATTGGATTTCCTTAAAAAAAGGAGGCAGTAATCATGGGAACAACTAAAAGCGGAAGATATATGAACACCAAAGGAAGCAGACGTCACCCAAGCGATTTTGCGTTAGTGCACTCAAATGAAGGTGCATTCAAATGGAGGCAGCCCAGAAATTGCAAAAATGGTGAAAAAAGAATTCGTTTAGAGGGCGGAGGTCATGGAGAGGACGGAAGAAAACTTCTTGAAAAATATGGTATAGAATATCATATTGTTAAAACCTTTCCTAATGGAGTTCGAGCAGGATATATTCCTGATCATGACGATAAGCGCAAACGGACAGGCACTGGGATGTCGTGGTTTCCTGCTTCGTGGGATAGTAAAAAAATAAGAAGAGCGGGAGAACATGTAGCAAGGCTTAAAAGAAATGCGAATCCTAAAGATGGAACACGAATATTTGGTGTTTATAAAGGTGTTAGGGTTGGTGTTATTATGACAAATGGTCAGATTGGTACAATATTTCCGGATAGTGATCAAACGAAGACATGTTCTAGGAGGAAGCGAAAATGATAAAGGAAAAGTTAAAAGAAATAATTGCAAGAAGAATTTCAATCGACCCGGAAGATGATTATGGAAGAAAAAAATGTTGGGAAGAGGCATTGCTTCTTGTAAAAGATAACCCTGAACTTACACTCAGGTTTATTACTGAAGAAGCAACAGACGAGGAAGTTTTTTGGTTTAGTGAGAGATTGTGCGAGATGTATGATATATCACAGGATGAGAGGTTTATTCAAGCTTTTCAGAATAGAGCGGATCAAATGACGGATGCTGAAATGAAACAGAGTATTCTTCAGGAGATTAGCTGGGTATAAGATAATCCCCCTAAGCAATTGGCGTTGCTTAGGGGGATTATAGATATGCCAAAACATATCAAATCGTGTCATTAATATTAACACATTGAGAATCTAAAATCAATGAATTTTTTTAAGTTGCCTATGTCGCGTAATGTTGTAATTTCGATGAATAAATTACAATATTTTTTTCGTTAATTCAAAAAGACATAGACTACAAAGCGAATAGGATAATTATTAATTTGTTATATATTCTTGTTTTTTTGGATAAAAAAATCATGCAGCAAATCCTTCGGATTGTAACCTTTCTTTAAAAAACGGTGCTTATTAAGGTGAAGGCCTTTCGAGACAAAATGAAAGGAGGTTAATGCCTTGGATGATAACAGAATCGTTGATTTGTTTTTGAAACGTGATGAGGAAGCCATTGCTCAGACGTCTAAGAAATATGGTAAGCGGCTCCATTCTCTCGCATATAAAATAGTGAATGACCACGAGACTGCTGAAGAATGTGAAAATGATACATATATGGAAGCATGGAACAGTATACCGCCTCATGAACCCGGAAACTATCTGTATGCTTTTCTTGCAAGGATTACCAGGCACATTTCACTGAATTGCTGTCGTAATCGTGACCGCCTTAAGCGCAGTGCATTCATATGTGAACTTAGCGAAGAACTGGAACAGTGCATTCCGGCTTCAAATGATGTTGAAAGATATATTGATGATATGGCTCTTCGTGAAGCGATAAACGGTTTTCTTGGCACGTTGAATGAAGAAAAGAGAAATATCTTCGTTCGCCGTTACTGGTTTATGGATTCCATAGCTGATATCTCAAAATGTTTGTCTTTATCAGAAAGTAAAGTAAAGACCACACTTTTCCGATGCCGTACACAGCTTCGGGAATATCTTGAGAAGGAGGGATACACGTTATGAAAGGAAATGACCTTTTAGACAAGCTTGAACTTATAGATCCTGCATATATTGAGGCCGCTGACAAGACACATATAAAGAAAAAATTTTTAAGGTGGGGAAGCATTGCTGCCTGTTTTTGTCTGTTGATATCAGCCGTAATCATTGTACCTAAGTTTATTTCGGGAGATAAAAATAATCTGAACCAGAGTCAAATCGATACTGCTTCGAAGCTTAATGAAAATGAGGGGAACCAGACTCCTGATATCCTGCCGGACAGCAATCCGGGTGGTAGCAAAAACGCTGAGGGAAGCGTGGATGCAGAGGGTCCGTGGGAACCATGGACGGCAACATTCAATGAAGTGGTAGCTGCTACTGATGCCGCGAGAAAATATGTACCCGGTTATTTTACGGAAACTTTGAGTGAAGAAGATATTGCTGCTCTTGAACCTGCAAAAAAATGGGGATATATGGAGTATTCAGGTACTGCGGGATTTGACGGAACCGGCAATCTCATCGAAGTGCGCATGGACATAGCAACGAACATTCCGGAGCAGCCGGTACATCTAAACATTTCTCAGGATGCGTCACCACGATATTTTGAAACAGCCGGTGTACCTGTGATATCAACGAGCGATTACATCGATTATACGGTATATCAGTGGAATATGCCGGATGGAAATGTGCTTCTTCAGGCGGATGCCGAAATTAATCAGTATCATTTCTGCTTTACGATGAAAACGGCTCAGAGTCTTGTTGAAGAAGCAAAGAATGACTTTCAAATGATTATTGAATGCTTCACGTACTGGCCCGAAGGAAAACCCGATTTGTCTGTGATAGTTGCCGAAAATATTCCTGAATTTATCAATACAGAGCTGACATTAGCCGAAGCAAAATCAGATTCCGACTTTGGCAAATTCATGCCGAAAGAGGCGCCTTCCGGCTTTAAGAATGAGTCGATTCAAAGATATAAGGATCAGAACAACGATTATCTTTTTGGATTATGGACAAAAGGGTATGATGAACTGCGATGGAAGATATCAGCGTACTCCGAACAGGATTCAAATCGTCTGACCGGTATTGAAGAGACTCGGAATTACGATCTTTCGCTCTATCCGATTCCCAGAGCTGATTCAGTTCCAGATGAATTGCGCAGCATCGTAGATAATCCGATTTTTGACATTGAGGAGCTTACGATTGATGCCATACATGCACGAGCGTATAAGTCAGGAGAAAACGGGGACAGCAAAGGATGGCGGATGAATTTCAGTGTTAGGTATGGTGATTTTGTTGTTTATATTAATTCAAAGGGTGTGGAAACTGAGTGGATATATGAACAACTCATGTCGCTTAATGAAAATTAACTTACTATCCCTTAGAAGAAGGGCGCACTTCTATACATCCCCCTGTGAAACTTGTTTGATGAGTGAGCAGTGTTCTGGCATCTGCTTGTTACCTCGAGAGAAACGAAAGGAGAAAGTCGAAGCAATGCTAAAGCTTTTGAAAAAGTCAGAGGCATGATGTCCAACTCATGTTCAACAGATCGGCATCAACTCCTCAGTTGACTTTTTCAATGGGGTTGTGGTATAAAGAAATTAGTTGGAAGGAAAAACAGCAGTGTAAGCATGAAATGAATGAAACCATTTCACTTGAAAAAGACTTAATATGTGTTAAGAAAAGAAGGAATAATATGAGAAATTTTGACCTTAGTTCGGATTTTTTACAGATAGCGTTTGGGCTTGGACTTATATTGGTCGGATTTATCGTTTGTTTAGTAATTGTTCAATTATTAGAGCTTCCGAAACATAAGAGAAACAAACATAAAATGGAATATTTGAGTGGAAGAACTGAGGGCAAAATATTGACACGCTCACTGGTTCGCGATGAATACGTTACGGGATCAGGCAGAAATAAAGAATACAATTCTTCTTATCGATGTATGCTTACCTATGAGTTTGAAGTCGATGGTATTTCTTATACTGGAAAAGGAGAAGGTGCTGGTGCATTTTGGAAGAAGGAATCTCAAACGATTTGCTATGATCCGAATAATCCGAATGACAATTGTACACTATTTTTCTACAACAGCGAAACTGATACGAATATTGTGCGAACTGTGTTCTCGTTTCTTTGGAGGCTACTCCTTTTTTTCGGAATTTTCTATCTGATTCTGAGATTGATTGCACATTTGCCGCTCTAATCGGTTCACTTTTAGCATATAAAAGGAAATGAGTGGCTTGGCTACCGTACAAATAACAATCATAACACAAGCATCTCCCTTGAATCATAAATCGAATCATCAGAAACACATCCACAGCGGATTGCACGGTCAAGAGCCATTATCGGCAATCGACACAGAAAGCATTTGTTCCGAGAACAAACCTGTACTGCCGATTCCGGACAAAATGTAGGACAAAATGCAGGACAAAACGAACGTTTGACGTGTTGTTATTCATCGCTTACGATTAAGGTGAATTTTTTGCACCATAAACAACCGCTAAAGAAGAATGAATTGACCGAAAAATGTTTTTATGGTATAATAAAGCTACGTTAAGCCGACATGCTCAGTGCTTGCCGGCTTATTTATTTTTATTAAGGACGGAAAAGATTATGTTGGGAAAAAAGGAAAAAGGAAACGACCTTTTTACGTTTGGAACAGAGGAGAGAATTTCGGCAGCAATCAGTGATGAGCTGGTTCTGCTTGGTACACTCAGGGGAAACATCAGTGTGGGTGATGAAGTATTTCTGTTAAATCCACGCAGTCTTTCGGGAACAGAAAAGGTAAGTGCAAAAGTCTCAGGAATTGAAATAGGTCTCGGAAACAGAACTGAAACCGCAGAGGACGGGATTGTTGTTTTGAAACTTCAGGGAGCGGGAGATTTTGTGGCGAAGCCCGGAACCGTATGTTATTCCAAAAAAGCTTCGGATAAAGAAGTGTACGATGCATATATCAACGCACTGGGGAATGCATATATTTCAAACAAAAAGTTTGAAATGACAAAGGATGATTACAAGGAAATGAGCCTTGGCGATTGTGTTGAAACATGGCGTATTTTCTTTAATCTTCGTATGCAATTTCTGAAAGAAGAATCGGAGGAAGCAAAAAAGGAAACTTCTGAAAAGCTTGCGAAAATTGCGGCTGCAGTCGGGGAAAAGCTTATGATGACTGAGGAGGAGCTTTACTGTGTATTCAATAAAGCCTCAGACAAGCCCTATCTTTTTGCCGAAGTTGGCAGACGTCAGAACAGGACAATATCGACACCTCCGGAAATTCTTCTGTTCACGAAGCCTTATGAAGCCGAAATGAAGAAAAAGTACGGCAATGGAAAATATCAGATAAAGAAAATTGAAAAGGGAGCTGACGGAAAAGGTATCCTTGAATTTTTTGCAGAGGCTTTTTATATTGATGGCGCCATAGGAGCAAATGTTGTTTATTCACAGACAGCCGTTCCGGCACAGATGGTGGTTGCACCGCCGGATATTTCAGCTGTCGATCCCGAAAGAAGACCGGTGGTGAACCCGGAGACTGTGAGATGGATGACTATGCTTGCACAGGCCGGAGTACCTGAGAATGATGAGGATAAGGCAGCTTATGCGATGTACTATACTTTTTTGGTTTCCTCAATTATGAAGGCAACGCTGATTGTTCCGGTGAAGAAGGACAGCAAGGCCGGCAAAGTGATTTCGGATGCGTCAGAGCTTATTATGCCTATGCTTGACATGCATAAGGAGAGACTTTCGGTATGTGCTTTTACAGACTGGAAAAGAGCGCTTGAGAAGTATCCGGGTTGGGGCTCGATGCAGATGACACTCGCCGATATTATTGAGCATAATGATGTTGTCATTAATATGGACAAAAATGATAATATCGGTCTGTACATTGACAGGACGCGTTACGATCAGATGAAGAAGAGCAGTGAGGCAATGCAAAAGGATAAACAGCAGTGACGTTTTGGAAAGACTGTGAATCAATGATAAAGTAACATTGTGACAGTACGGAATTGATGCGGTTGGAAAATTCGAAGCTGTTAGGGTGAGGAGGTGCGTATTATGGGTGGAGAGACTTCAGAGGACAATAAAAAGAAGTATACACCGATTTTACCGTTTGACGGCACCCAGATGGATAATTTTCAGATATATGACAATGTGAAATATACCTGTAAAATTGATTTCCAAAGGGAGAATGTCATTAGTATGAAGAGCGGCAACATGGTGAAGTATTATCAGTGCAATAATAATGAACCGGTACGCATCGGCGGTGACTGATGACACAAAAATGTCACAATTATATGGTATTATGTATTTGACGAAGTTTCTATTGTCCGGTTGAAAAGAACAACAAAAGATTGTTTTTGATAACGGGCGGTACAACTTTGTCAATTCGTAATTTTCTAAATTGTATTTACTAAAGTTCTACAATGAAAGAAAGGAGTTCTGGTCATGACAATCAATGTTTCAGGCTTGGGAATTATCGGTGGTAATTCCTATGGAACAAAGGCTGATTATCTGTCGATCAACGAGAGACTGAACCAGAAACCGGTAGGAAAAGTAGATGCAGTTAAGTCCGCTACATCGGCAGAGGCAAAAAGTGTAGCGGAAGAGGCAAGACAAAGGTATGTTGCAGAAACCACACCGACGGACACTATAGGTATGAAGTCTGCCGGGAAGGTGGCAGAGCAGACATTCCTGCTGATGCAGAAAAATACGGAGGCTACGTCAAAAATTGCTGCAGAGCTCAGAGCTTCGGAAAGTAAACCGTACATTACCAACGAGGATGAAGCTGACAGCGCGGCAGATATTACAGAGGAATCCGAAAATGAGAATACTGTAGTTGAAGCCGATGAGACGCCTCTGATTTCCGATAACGATGAAGAAACCAACACCACTCCGGTTTCTACACAGTCGTTGACGGGCTACAGTGAGTATGAGCTTCGTAAAATGGTAACCGACGGAGACATTACTCCGGCAGAGATGGATGCTGAGCTCAAATCGCGTGAAAGCGCAGAAGAGAGCGGTACCGTCGAAAAAGGGGTTGAGACCGCACAGTCATATGCCCTTAAAAATGCTATAGCAGCATACAATTATCAGATGTCTTACCAGATTAACGCGATGGCGGTACAGTAGTTGTTGTCAGGGAATGGATTCCCATATTTTCTGTGAAAAGGAGGTCGTTATGTCATCAATTTTTGGTATTGGTTCATCTACGGATACTACATCGACAAATACCATCGGCTCGTTGACGTCAACAGTTCTTGGCGGGACGTCGGGCAGCGCACTTGGCGACATGGCGCTGATTCGGTCCGGAGCATACAGGAAGCTTCTGAATGCCTATTACAAGAACGAGTCATCTTCACAGGCAAAGAATACAGAGGTTGACAAAGGTGAAAAGGTGAAGCTTGTTTCCGCAAAGGGAGATGCGTCTGCACTCAGTTCTGCCGCAGGTAAGCTTATGAATACCGAACTTACCGAGGAGAACAGGGAGAGCATCAAAGAAAATCTGAATGCCTTTGTTGACAGCTATAACAAGCTTGTGGATTCAGGAAGTGCAGTTGATACTGCGTCAATTTTAAGAAATACTTTATGGATGACCCAGAGAACATCAAAAACATCAGGGTTATTATCAGACATTGGTGTTATGGTCGGTACAGACAATAAGCTCAAGTTTGATGAAGAGAAGTTTTCAGCGGCTTCGTTGTCTACAATGAAGACACTGTTTAACGGAGTTGATTCATTCATGGGCAAGGTTGTGTCGAAGGCCGATACGATAGCCACACTTGCGGGTAAGACCGCATCCACGGGAACTCATGCATCGGCATATACCTTTTCGGGCAGCTATGACGATGTGTCTGTAAGTTCCATGATTGATACTTTGGGATAAGTTATTCATCATTAATCGGGGCCGCTGATTTTTTTCAGCGGCTTCTTTAGTTTGTTTTTAACTGATAATGAAACATTTATAAAGTACGTCGCAAAATCAGCGGTTTATTCGTTTTGTCCGACTGTGAAATAGTAACGTTAATGGTAACCAATTGTGACAAAAGCCTTGACATTATGGATAAAAAAGGGTATAAATGAGGGTAAGTTATATTGGACGGCATGAAATATATGTGTTGTTCTGAATATTTAAAAGGCTTTGATGGAGACAGTAACCTCTTTTAAAAAGGTTCAGTGAGTCCGGGACAGTGGAAACCGGATACGAGTAGACTGAGGCGAACATCACTCCGGAGCTGCATCGGCAAAAACGGATGTGCAGCGGTATATCATCAACAGGTTGATATCTGCTGCAGACTAAGGAGAGTAGGCGATGACGTTTTCCCGCGTTATTGGGAGTGGCATGAAGTTTATGGTAACGGCGTGATTATATTGTTACTGTTCATAGTCAGGTAATGATATGTCTGCGGATGCATGAACGAGTGCTTTCAAAATAGGTGGTATAATGCTTAAGCCCGCATCCTGTTTTGGATGTGGGCTATTATTTTACAGGAGGATGAACTTATGTTTAAGAAAGTTTCAACAGACATGAATTTCGTTGACCGTGAAAAAGAAGTCGAGAAATTCTGGAAAGACAATGACATCTTTAAAAAAAGCATGAAGCTTCGTGAAGGCTGTCCCACATACACATTCTATGACGGACCTCCTACAGCAAACGGAAAGCCTCATATCGGACATGTGCTTACCCGAGTTATCAAGGATATGATTCCCAGATATCAGACCATGAAGGGAAAGCTTGTTCCCAGAAAGGCAGGCTGGGATACCCACGGACTTCCCGTTGAGCTTGAAGTAGAGAAAATGCTTGGCCTCGACGGCAAGGATCAGATTGAAAAATACGGAATGGAGCCTTTTATCAAAAAGTGTAAGGAGTCTGTATGGAAGTACAAGGGAATGTGGGAGGATTTTTCGGGCACAGTCGGTTTCTGGGCTGACATGGAGAAACCCTACGTTACATATGATGATAATTTTATTGAGTCGGAGTGGTGGGCTTTAAAGGAAATCTGGAATAAAAATCTGCTTTACAAGGGCTTCAAGATTGTTCCTTACTGCCCCCGTTGCGGAACACCTCTTTCATCGGCAGAGGTTTCGCAGGGCTACAAGACAGTTAAGGAACGTTCAGCGGTAGTTCGTTTCAAGTGCGTCGGAGAGGATGCTTATTTCCTGGCTTGGACAACCACCCCCTGGACACTTCCTTCAAACGTTGCTCTCTGCGTAAATCCTTCGGATATCTACTGCAAAGTAAAATGTGCTGACGGTTACACATATTATATGGCAGAGGCACTTCTTGATACGGTTCTCGGAAAGTTTGCCACAGATGAGAAGCCCGCGTATGAGGTGCTTGAATCCTTCAAGGGTTCGGAACTTGAACGTAAGGAATATGAGCCTCTGTTTGAATGCGCAAAGATAATTGCCGATAAACAGAACAAGAAGGGATTTTTTGTAACATGTGATAATTATGTTACAATGTCAGACGGTACCGGTATCGTTCATATTGCACCCGCTTTCGGTGAAGATGATGCCAATGTAGGTCGTAATTATGACCTTCCTTTTGTACAGCTTGTAAACGGAAAGGGTGAGCTTACCGAGGAGACTCCCTATGCAGGCCTTTTTGTAAAGAAAGCCGATCCCGAGGTACTTAAGGATCTTGACGCACAGGGTAAGCTTTTTGATGCTCCGAAGTTTGAACATGAGTATCCTCACTGCTGGAGATGTGATACACCGCTTATCTACTATGCAAGAGAATCATGGTATATCAGAGAAACAGCAGTAAGAGACGAGCTTGTGGAGAACAATAATACAGTTAACTGGATTCCTGATTCAATCGGTAAGGGACGTTTCGGTAACTGGCTTGAAAATATTCAGGACTGGGCTATTTCACGTAACCGTTACTGGGGTACTCCTTTGAATATCTGGGAGTGCGAATGCGGTCACCTGGAATGCATCGGATCCCGTGCGGAACTGAAGGAAAGAAGCGGCATGGATGGCGTTGAGAAGATAGAACTTCACAGACCTTACATTGACGGAGTTACCTTCAAGTGTCCTGAGTGCGGTAAGGATATGCACAGAGTACCGGAGGTTATCGACTGCTGGTTTGACTCGGGTGCAATGCCTTTTGCACAGCATCATTATCCTTTTGAAAACAAGGAATTGTTTGAACAGCAGTTCCCCGCGGACTTTATTTCTGAAGCAGTTGACCAGACACGTGGATGGTTCCATTCACTTATGGCAGAGTCGACTCTTCTTTTCAACAAAGCTCCTTATAAAAATGTCGTTGTTCTTGGACATGTTCAGGACGAGAACGGCCAGAAGATGAGTAAGTCAAAGGGCAATGCGGTCGATCCTTTCGATGCACTTGAAAAGTTTGGCGCAGACGCTATCCGCTGGTATTTCTATATCAACAGTGCTCCCTGGCTGCCCAACCGTTTCCATGACAAGGCTGTGGTTGAAGGACAGAGAAAGTTCATGGGAACTCTTTGGAACACATACGCATTCTTCATTTTATATGCAAACATCGACAACTTTGATCCTACATCGTATTCACTTGAGTATGACAAGCTGCCGGTAATGGATAAATGGCTTCTTTCAAGACTTAACACAGCTGTTAAGGATACTGATGAAAATCTTGAGAATTATCGTATCCCCGAAGCTGCAAAGAGCCTCCTCCAGTTCGTTGATGAAATGAGTAACTGGTACGTCAGACGCTGCCGTGAAAGATTCTGGGCTAAGGGCATGGAGCAGGATAAGATTAATGCATACATGACACTCTATACTGCGCTTGTTACAATCAGCAAGGCAGCAGCACCCATGATTCCTTTTATGACAGAGGAAATCTATCAGAACCTCGTAGTAAGCGTTGATAAGTCGGCTCCTGAAAGTATCCATCTTTGCGATTATCCCGAGTATGATGCTTCAAAGGTTGATACAAAGCTTGAGGCTGATATGGAGCAGGTTCTTGAAATTGTCGTTCTCGGTCGTGCCTGCAGAAATGAGGCTAATACCAAGCAGCGTCAGCCTTTGGCAAAGATGTATGTGAAGAGCGGATCGGCGCTTTCTGAGTTCTATCAGGAAATCATTGAGGATGAGCTTAATGTTAAGAGCGTTGAGTTTACTGATGATGTAAGCGGATTTACCGACTATTCGTTTAAGCCTCAGCTTAAGACACTCGGAAAGAGATTCGGAAGCAAAATCAACACATTAAAGACTGTTCTTGCTGAACTTAACGGAAGTGCGGCAATGAAGGAACTCAATGAAAAGGGTGTGCTGACTGTTGAGGTTGACGGTGTAGCCGAAGCTCTTGAGAAAGAAGACCTGCTTATTGAGGCAGTAAAGAGTGCCGGATTCGTTTCAGGTGAGGATCACGGAATTACCGTAGTTCTTGATACCAATCTTACGGAAGCACTTATTGAAGAAGGCTATGTGAGAGAGGTAATCAGTAAGGTTCAGACAATGCGTAAGGATGCAGGCTTCGAGGTTATGGACAGAATTACCGTTACTCTGACCGGAAACGACAAAATAAAGTCTATCTGTGAAAATAACAAGGAGAATATCTGCAGGGTTGTGCTTGCAGACGATATCTGCTATGATAACGCTGACGGCTTTGTAAAAGAATGGAATCTGAATGGCGAAGACGTTACAATCGGCGTTAAAAAGAATTAATAAAGGAGACCTTTTATGAAGATTAAGAAAAGCGAGTTTAAGGCCAGCGTTGAAAACTATCTGATGACTCTGTACCGCAAGGATGTGGCAGATGCAACAAAGCAGCAGATTTTCCAGGCTGTTTCTTATGCCATCAAGGAGTATGTGGTTGATGACTGGTTTGAGACACACAAGACCATTGAAAAGGAAGACGGTAAAATTGTTTACTATATGTCAATGGAATTCCTTATGGGACGTGCGCTCGGCAATATGCTTATTAACCTGAAGGCTAACAAGGAGGTTGCAGAGGTCCTTGATGAATTTGGTGTTGATTTAAATGCCATAGAGGATGTGGAGCCGGATCCCGCTCTCGGCAACGGCGGTCTTGGACGTCTTGCTGCATGCTTCCTTGATTCACTTGCTACACTCGGATATCCTGCATGTGGTTGCGGCATACGTTATAAATATGGTATGTTCAAGCAGAAGATTGAAAACGGTTTTCAGGTGGAGGCACCCGATAACTGGCTCAAGGATGGTAATCCTTTTGAAATGTGCGATCAGGAGAATTCAAAGATTGTCAAGTTTGGTGGATATGTGCGCATGACAAGAAATGAGCAGGGCAGAGAGTGCTTTATTCAGGAGGGTTACGGTTCTGTTGAGGCAGTTCCTTATGACATTCCTGTTGTCGGCTACAACAATCATTTTGTAAATACACTCAGAATCTGGGATGCCCGTGCCATTGACACATTCCAGCTTGATTCATTCGATAAGGGTGATTATCACAAAGCGGTTGAACAGCAGAATCTGGCAAATACTATTGTCGAGGTGCTTTATCCAAACGACAATCATTATGCAGGTAAGGAGCTTCGTCTGAAGCAGCAGTATTTCTTTGTTTCGGCAAGTGTTCAGCTGGCTGTATCAAATTATTTAAAGAATCATTCCGATATTAAGAAATTATATGAGAAGGTATGCTTCCAGATGAATGATACACATCCTGCTGTTACTGTTGCTGAGTTGATGAGAATTCTGATGGATGAGCATTATCTTTCATGGGATGATGCATGGGAGGTTACCACGAAGGCCTGCGCATATACAAATCATACAATTATGGCAGAGGCTCTTGAAAAGTGGCCGCTCGAGCTTTTCTCAAGACTTCTTCCCAGAATTTATCAGATTGTTGAGGAGATTAATCGCAGATTTATCAGAGAAATACAGATTATTTATCCCGGTGATTACAGGAAAATCGAGAAGATGGCCATTGTTTATGACGGTCAGGTACGTATGGCAAATCTTGCTATCGTAGGAGGTTACTCGGTAAACGGTGTTGCACAGCTTCATACTGAGATTCTGAAGAATCAGTCGTTGAAGGAGTTTGCCGATTATTATCCCGGCAAGTTCAACAACAAGACAAACGGTATCACGCAGAGACGTTTCCTGCTTCACGGCAATCCTCTTCTCAGTTCATGGGTTACGGATAAAATCGGTGATGACTGGATTACAGACCTGTCAAAGATGGACAAGCTTTCAATTTATGCGGATGATGAGAAGGCTCAGCATGAGTTCATGAATATCAAATATCAGAACAAGGTTCGTTTGGCTAAGTATATTCTTGAACATAACGGAATTGAAGTGGATCCCAGATCGATTTTCGATGTCCAGGTAAAGCGTCTGCATGAGTACAAGCGTCAGCTCCTTAATATCATGCACGTTATGTATCTGTATAATGAGCTGAAGCAGAATCCCGGCATGGATTTTTATCCGAGAACGTTTATCTTCGGTGCAAAGGCTTCGGCAGGTTATCGCAGGGCAAAGGCTATCATTAAGCTTATTAACAGTGTCGGTGATGTTATTAACAACGACCGTTCGATAAACAACAAGATTAAGGTAGTTTTCATTGAAAATTACAGAGTATCAAATGCTGAGATGATTTTTGCGGCTTCTGATGTTTCGGAACAGATTTCTACAGCCAGCAAAGAGGCGTCGGGAACCGGAAACATGAAGTTTATGCTGAACGGAGCCATTACTCTCGGTACTATGGACGGAGCCAATGTCGAAATAGTTCAGGAGGTTGGTGAAGAGAATGCCGTTATTTTCGGACTTTCTGCTCAGGAAGTTATCGATTATGAGAACAACGGCGGTTACAATCCGAAGGAGATATATAATACTGATACAGAAATCAGAATGGTTATGACACAGATGATAAACGGTTTTTATTCACCTCAGAACCCTGAGCTCTTCCGTGAAATTTACAATTCACTTATTGAGACAAACGGAGGAGAGAGAGCAGACCAGTACTTCATCCTGAAAGACTTCAGATCGTACTGCGAGGCTCAGAAGCGCATCGAGGAGATGTATCGTGATGAAAAGCGCTGGGCAAAATCGGCTATGCTGAATGTGGCCAAGTGCGGTAAGTTCTCGTCAGACCGTACAATAGAAGAGTATGTAAAGGATATCTGGCATCTTGACAGATTGACTGTAAAGAAGCAGTGAGAGACTTAATTGTTTGGTTCGATGGTACTGTTCACAGTAATGAGATAGTAACAGTGAAATGAAAATTCCCCCGATTTTCGAATCGGGGGAATTTTTTACTTTCATTTGGAAGTTAGCTTAGTTGATAAACTAATTAAAAAATGGTACCGTTCATGGTCTGTTATATCGCATTTATCTGCTCAGCCGTTGTTTCACAGCTTGTTGCTTATTTGCGTGAACCGTGATAATCAAACTTTCTCTTCAACAGGTGCAGCGGGCTTTACTGCCGGTGTATTGTCGACGGGAGCACTGTTGACAGCGTTACCGAGAATTTTTCCACCGAGAGCACCGGCAAGAACTGACTTTAAGTCAAATCCAAAGCCTTCAGCAAATCCCTGTGAAATCTGTGTGGTTGATTTTGTGATATCCTCAACCATTTTTGCGGTATTACCTTCACCGTACATTGTAATCTTATCGATGTTTTCAAGAGGCTTTGCAACATTTGCGGCGATATCGGGAAGAACATTGAAGAACATTTCGAGGACAGCGGCTTCTTTCATCTTTGACATAGCTTCGGCTTTCTTTTCAGTAGCCTCTGCTTCTGCAATACCCTTTGCACGAATGGCTTCTGCTTCAGCAATACCTTTTGCACGAATTGCTTCGGCATCCTGCTCAGCCTGGTATTTAACCGCATCAGCCTTAATTCTCATGGCTTCTGCTTCACGTTCCATCTCGAATTTCTTAGCTTCGGCATCCTTCTGACGACGATAAAGCTCAACGTCTGCCATCTGCTGCTGCTTATATTTGTCGGCGTCAGCCTGCTTTTTGATGGTAGCGGCAAGTTCCTGTTCCTTTACTTCTGCTTCCTGCTTACGAAGTTCAACTGACTTCTGCTGACGTGCAATATCTGCTTCAACAGCGGTGGTTTCAATGACTTTACGCTGGCTCTCTGACTGAATCTTGTATGCTGCATCGGCTTCAGCCTGCTTTAAGTCTGAATCCTTCTTTAATTCAGCCTGCTTAATTTTTAACTCGTTCTGCTTGATAGCAATATCAGTATCGGCGAGAACTCTTGCCTCGTTTGCGGCCTTGCTTGCTTCGGCTTCCGCAATGGCTACGTCTCTCTCTGCCTGTGCCTTTGCAATTGATGCATCCTTCTGAATCTGTGACATGTTGTCCTGACCGAGGGCAACGATGAGACCCTTTTCATCATCAATTCTCTGAATGTTACATGAAATAATCTCGATACCGAGAGCATTCATATCCTTCTGAGCTTTCTCCTGAACTTCGTCACCGAATTTCTTTCGGTCTGTGCAGAGTTCCTTCAGTTTAACGGTACCGATAATCTCTCGCATGTTACCCTGAAGTGAATCGGTGAGAGCAGTGATAATCTGATCCTCACGCATATTTAAGAAGTTCTTCATGGCAAGCTTGATACCTTCGGGATCTGTGTTAACACGAATTTTTGCTACCGCATCAATATCTACACCGATAAAGTCAAGCGTTGGAACATATCCGTTGGTTTTAATGTCGACGCTTATCTGTTTTACAATAAGGTTATCCTTTCTTTCAAGAAAAGGAATTTTGATTCCGGCTCTACCAATAAGGATTTTGGGATTCTTTTTGAGACCTGAAATAATATAGGCTACATCAGGGGGTGATTTGACATAACCCGAAAGAATGATTATCAAGAAGAAAATGATAACCGCACCGATGATAAGATACTTAATTGGCATAAATACATCCTCCTTTTTAAATAGTGTGCGTGTTAATTGTTTGTTAAGGGCGTCTAACACGCACAAATCTTTGTGAAATAGGTCGGCAGAACGGATTGATGTCCGTATGCTGCTTAAACTTTATTTACAAGTATTATTATATTATAAAAATTTTAAAATGTATAGTAATTTTAGCGCAAAATAGCAGTATTTATTATGCAGAGAGCGCGAATGTGTGGATTAGTCTGATATGAGGATAATTTCTCCAAGCCCCGAAGCAAGCTTCGGGCTTGTTTCAATTATTACCCGACTGTGAATAGTAACTATTATGTCAAATGTTCAGAAAAAATAGTGTTGAAAAAGTGAAACGAGTAGTGTATAATGAATGAAATATTGTTGTTGGGAAGAGATTAATCATAATAAAATCATATTATTTGTGAATTTATCTGCGTATTCGTTTCTTTTGACTTAAAGTATGTATTTTTTTGATACAAAGTATGTTTCTTTTGGGGTATGAGCTTATTTGTAACAGGTTGAATGAAATACGGTTTTGTACAGTTATTGTCCACAGTCTGTCCCAGATTATCAGTTGTCTGTGAACGGTAGCTTTGCACAAACTGCATTATAAATAGTAGCTTTGCACAAACTGTTTATAAATACATGGAGTTTTTGATGCCGGGGTTTCGGCAGGCAGGAGGGGAATATGGGGTTCTCTAACAGAAAGAAGATTGCATTGTTTATGTCTGTTGTACATAACCATTATCAGAGGGATATGATTCGCAGACTGTCTGTTCGCCTTAATGGAGCAGGATACTATCTGTTTGTCTTTTCGGTAAACGGAGCATATGGAAATAATGATGCATATGTGAACGGTGAAAATGTAATGACTGAGCTGCCGGCTTATGATAATTTTGACGGTATTTTGCTGGCACTTGATACTTTTGGTAACGAAGACGTTCGGGAGATTATTTATAATAAGGTTAAGCAGGACGCAAAATGTCCGGTTGTAAGTATTCGCCGTGAGTGCGGAACGTATAACTGTGTTCTGGTAGATGATGACAATTCGATGACAAGTATTGTACGGCATATTGTTGAAGTACACAATTACAGAGATTTGTTTTTTATTAGCGGACCGAAGGAACATCCGGATGCAATGAAGCGTCTGAAATGTTATAAAAAAACTTTGGCCGAATATGATATTACTGTTAATGACGAAGATATTATATATGGAAATTTCTGGAATACCGGCGGACATGAATATGTTGAGGAAATGCTGCGCAGAAGGAACGGAAAATTGCCGGATGCAATTGTATGTGCCAATGATTACATGGCAATTGCTGTTTGCAACGAACTGAGTGAACGCGGAATCAAGGTCCCTAATGACGTTGCGGTGACGGGCTTTGATGATATTAAGGATGCGGCAATGACTGAACCGCCGCTTACGTCGGTACGTGTGTCGGTAGAGGAGCTTGCCGATGCTGCTGCAGACATGATTCTGGGAATGATTGCGGGTACACAGGTTAAGCGGCGCGAATACATTAAAACTGCTACCGTTCCGCGTGTAAGCTGCGGATGTGAGCTTAACAATCTGATGGTTAACCTGGATTCACTTCATGCCTTTTATGTTAAGTCGGAAATCGCAAAGCATGAAAATCTTCAGACTGTATTTATGAGCATTGAAACGGAAACCAGCAGTAATATTGATAAGCTTAATGAGATTATATCAAGGTATATTTATAATAACAGAAATTTCAGAGATTTCTTTGTAATACTGAATGATTACATGAAAGTCGGCGAACTGTCGAAGACAGAGGAAACAGCTAAAGCATTTCAGGATACTATGCGTGTGTACACGGCTATTAAGGATAAGCAGCTGGTTGAAGATTCGAATGATGATATTTCGCCGTCAGAGCTGCTGCCTGACCGGTATATTGATGAAAAACCCTGCACATATTATGTTTCGATGGTTCATTATCTTGACAGAATTTTTGGTTATTCACTCATCAGATTTGAGGAAGAGCATACCGCACATGAATTTCTGCAGTATTTTCTGACTACCATTGGAACTGCCATTGAGCGTATCAGAAGCGATCAGAACATGAAAACGCTGGTTGAAAGACTTTCATATATGTATGTTTCGGATGCGACTACAGGGCTGAAGAACAGACACGGTTTTGATGAAGATTCGGTGGCTATGTATGAGAGGCTTCTTCGTGACGGCGGTTCCATGACGATTATCAGCATTGATATGGACGGTCTCAAAACAGTTAATGATTCATATGGGCACAATGAAGGTGATGTTTCGCTTTTGGCTATTGCAAATGCCATTAAATCGGCCTGCTTTTCTTCCGAACAGTGTTATAGAGTTGGCGGAGATGAGTTTCAGGTATTGGCAATGGATTATTCGGAAAATTCGGTCAGAAAGTTTATTAAACGCTTTGATGCGGCACTTGAAGAATTTAATGCAAAATCAGGTAAGAATTATATTGTTCAGGCAAGTTGCGGTTATGCAATGTGTACACCGGACGTAAAAAAGACGCTTCGTGAGTGGCTGACTGCAAGTGATAACAATATGTATGCCATGAAGGAAAAAAATAAGCTGACAAGGCGTATTATCAGGTAGAAGATGATAGTCTGCAAGCGTTAAGGGGACGCTGCGGGCATGTAGTTTTTGTGAAGCTGCCTGAAAGAAAAACAACAGACTTTTGATATTGAATATATTTACAACAAAATAAACCGACAACGTATTTTTCTTATGTACCGTCACTTAAAAGTCAGGTCTTCAAAACTGACTTATGAGTGGCGGTACATTACGTTACCGGTTTTCATTTTAAAGATACTGATTAAGTTTATTTATGACATCGACTGAACAGGGCTCTGTGTCTGCAAGCGGGAATGGAATACCGAGTGCTTCATACTTTGGTATACACAGCTTGTGGAAAGGAAGCAATTCGATTCGTTTCAGATTCGAAAAGCGATGAGCCAGTTCGGACATCGCGGAAATTTCTTCGCGAGTATCAGTAAGCCCGGGAACTACGACATGTCTTACCCACAAAGGTACTGAGAGTTTTTCAGTGTTCAGGAGGAAGGAAAGAACCTGATTAAGACTGCCGTAGCTGTGCTTGTGATAGAGTTCGTCAGATATAAATTTTATATCGCAGATAACAAGATCGGTAACCCGGAGAAGTTCGATGATGTTATCGGGAATTGCAATTGTGTCAGCAGACGAATCTGCTGAAGCTGTAATGTCGGCTGAAGTTTTTTGAGTCAGCCAGTTACCGGAGGTATCAAGACAGGTATTAATTCCTTCACGATGCAGTGCTGAAAAAAGTTCACTGACAAAATCGGCCTGCAGAAGTGCCTCACCTCCGGAGACTGTAACGCCGCCGTCACGGCCAAAATAATCCCTGTAACGTTTGATTTTTTTTATGAGCTCGTTTGTCTCATACAGTGTTCCGCCGGTTGTAGTCCATGTGTCGGGATTGTGGCAGTAAGCACATCTGAGGGGACAGCCCTGAAGAAAAATAACATATCTGATTCCGGGACCGTCGACAGCACCCATGGTTTGAAGTGAATGAACTTTTCCTGTCATGATTAAATAGCTTCATGGAAGGTTCGTGAAATTACTTCCTTTTTCTGCTCGAGAGTGAGCTTGTTGAAGGTGACTGCATATCCGGATACTCTGATGGTGAGCGTAGGATATTTTTCAGGGTGGTTCATGGCATCAATAAGTGTTTCACGGTTAAGAACATTCACGTTGAGGTGATGAGCTTTCTTTGCAAAGTATCCGTCAAGTATGCTGATGAGGTTACTGTATCGTTCTTCGTCCGAATGTCCGAGCGCCTCGGGTACAATAGAGAAGGTGTTGCTGATACCGTCCTTGCATGTTCGGTAGGAGAGTTTGGCAACTGAATTGAGAGAAGCGAGCGCTCCGTTTTTATCACGTCCGTGCATGGGATTTGCACCGGGAGCGAAGGGCTGACCGGCACGACGTCCGTCGGGTGTGTTGCCTGTCTTTTTGCCATACATTACATTTGAAGTAATGGTAAGGATGGAGAGAGTATGCTCAGCTCCGCGGTATGCGGGAATCCGGCGCAGCTCGTCCAAAAACAGTTCAGTCTGTTCCCTGGCAAGAAGATCCACGCGGTCATCATCGTTTCCGTAGCAGGGGAATTCACCTGTGGTTTCGAAATCCTTAATCAGACCGTTTTCATCTCTGATGACACGTACCTTTGCATATTTAATGGCCGAAAGCGAATCTGCCAGAACAGACAGACCGGCAACGCCGAAGGCCATATAACGATGTACATTGGTGTCATGAAGTGCCATCTGTGTTTTTTCGTATGCGTATTTATCATGCATGTAATGAATCATATTCATGGCTGTGACATATGTTTTGGCAAGCCACTTACGATAAATACTCATTCGCTCCATTACCTTGTCATAATCAAGATATTCATCCTCATATACAGGCATTTCGGGACCTACCTGAGTATCATAGCGCTCGTCTTTACCGCCGTTTAAGCTCATAAGCAGGAGCTTTGCAAGATTTGCTCTTGCACCGAAGAACTGCATGTCCTTACCGAGACGCATAGCGGATACACAGCAGGCAATACCGTAATCATCACCGTATATCGGACGCATGAGATCGTCGTTCTCGTACTGAATAGCGTCTGTATCGCAGCTGACCTTTGCCGCAAAACGCTTGAAGTTATCGGGCAGCTCCTTTGACCAGAGAACCGTGAGGTTCGGTTCTGCTGAGGGGCCGAGTGTGTATAATGTGTTCAGTATTCTGAAGGAATTTTTGGTAACAAGAGTTCTTCCGTCTTCACCCATTCCGCCGATAGATTCGGTAATCCACATGGGATCTCCGGCAAAAAGCTCATTGTATTCAGGTGTGCGGAGATGACGTGCCATCCTGAGTTTCATAACAAAATCGTCAAGAATTTCCTGAAGCTGGCTCTCTGTATATGTACCGTTCTTTAAATCACGTTCAAAATAAATATCAAGGAAGGTGCTTGTACGACCGAGACTCATTGCGGCGCCGTTCTGTTCCTTGATTGCGCCGAGATATCCGAAGTAAAGCCACTGAACCGCTTCCTTTGAATCCTTTGCGGGACCGCTGATGTCAATACCGTAGAGAAGAGCCATTTCCTTGAGTTTGCCGAGGAAGTTTATCTGCTGGAAAAGCTCCTCGAGACAACGAACCTTTTCGCTGTCCATGAGTTCGTCGGCGAGAGCCGCTTTATCCTTCTGCTTCTCGGCAATCAGTCTGTCTACTCCGTAAAGAGCAATTCGTCTGTAATCGCCGATGATTCGGCCTCTTCCGTAAGCATCGGGAAGTCCGGTAATAATTCCGACGTGTCTGGCTTTTCTGATATCGTCGCTGTATACACGGAAGACACCGTCGTTATGAGTGGTTCTGTAAAGAAACTCTTCTTCAACCTTTTCGGAAAGCTCATAACCGTAGGCCTGACATGCTTTCCTGGTCATGTTCAGTCCGCCGAAAGGATTGACCCCGCGGCGAAGAGGACGGTCAGTCTGAAGACCGACAATTATCTCCTTGTCTTTGTTAAGATAACCGGGCTTATAGTTTAAAAGTGATGTAACATGCTGGGTATCTATGTCAAGTACACCGCCAAACTGCTGCTCTAAATCAAAAAGATGGCTGAGCTGCTTCATGAGTTCGTTTGTGCGCTCAGTTGCGCCGCTCAGAAAGCTTCCGTCGCCATCGTAGGGTGTATAGTTTTTCTGAATAAAGTCACGTACATTGATTTCTTTTTCCCAAATTCCGCTGTTAAAACCATTCCATGCTTCCATGATATACTCCTTTTCAATTAAGACTAAATATCGATAGACATTGGAAGGGATCTCAAAAATGGAACCCTTATTTATGGTTTAATTGTAATGTAACAGTATTTGAAACGCAAGTATAATATTCGGAAAAAATAAAAGCAATTTTTGTTACATTTAACGAAAAAAAGACCGCTGTGACGCAGAAAAACAGCCACAGCGGTTATGAAAGCGTTTTGGACAGTCGGTGAATTGTAACCTACAATGAATTATCAGCCGGTATATTCCTCTGAAATGCTTTTGATTAACGGACAACCGTTGTAGGTTCCGTCAATTGAAAATCTGACACTGATTGTGCCGGAATGCTCATTGTTGATATAGTCAATGAGCTCGTCAAAGCTGACCGGTCTTGTACCGAGGCCTTCCGAGAAATCAAGTATTTCGTATATCGGAGAGGAGGTATCTGTGTTTACCAGATAAAGTGTGTAGGCAGAGTCATCTAAAGAAACTATTTCATAATCGTATCCGTCAAGGTCGGGAGCCAGATTATACTGTGAAATAAGTTCGGTATCATCAGGAGTTACATAGATGAATTCGACACATTTGAAGGCTGCGACTCCGTTATCGGGTTCAGAAGCGATATCATCATAGGTAATGGTACCGTAGATGAGTTCATCGGGTTCATCCTCTGTTTCTTTTGCCAGGAAAATGTCATAGGTCTTCGTATCGGTATCGGATGAAAGCGCAATGACTCTCATGAAAACAGAAGCTACAGAACCGTCATTTGCAAGTATGGGAGCAATTACGCAGGAAAAGTTCGGATCTGATGAATGAAGAACCGAATACCAGTTGCCAATGCCTTCAATTTCATCAAGTCTTTCATCCTTATACTCGAGCGGCATCATGTATTCCTCAAAGAAATCCCCGTTGAAATGAAGCCACATTCCGGCATAACCCGAAACAGGGAAAACATAAACTTCAGCGGTTGCGATTTCTGCATTATCGGAGGTAATTGTTTCGCCTGTTGCCGAATCTGTCATGGATGCGGATACGAGAGACCAGGTTCCGTCAAGACTTTTGAAATTTTCATTGTCAAAAGGAACGTAGACAGTACCGTTAAAATCAGCTCTGATAATCTCGGCAAAGAAGTTGATGTTATCAGCTGCGAGATAATAAGGGTACTCATCTTCAAAGGATGTTGTAACAAGGTTACGTGTTTCTTCCGTGTTTTCGTAGGCAGCCATTTGCTTTTTGTACTCTTCGGAATCAACAGTATCGTCGTTTACAGAATAGGTATCGGTGTTACTGTCATATCCTATACTGATAATCTGTTTCTGACTGTAGTTTTCAATTTTTGTAACACAGAACATTTCATATCCCATGCCCATGTAAAAAGAAGTTATGTAATTCTCGGCTTTACGATAACTCATGGCTCCGTATGAACCGAATTCACCGAGGTCTACTACAGTTTCCTCGATCGGATTATAAGTGAAAACCTTAATTCCTGCGGCATGATAATCGGCATATGAAACAAATAGCTCGGGTATCTCGTCTTCATCAATATATCCGAGAGTAAAATGTGTCATATAATAACCGCTCTCGGAGTTTTCGGAAAAAGAGGCAAGCGTAGCGTTATAAGCTTCGAATACGGGAGTAAGTGATTCTATATACAACTCGACCGGATCTGTGGGAATATCGGTAGGAGCAGGGGTGTCGACCGGAATGTCTGTCGGCTCAGGAGTCGGCTCGGCTGTAACCTCCGGTGTTATGACGGAAGTTGGCTCCGGAGTAGTGACTGTTTCGGTAGGAGCGGGTGTATCATCGGGAATATCGGTAACCGTCAATGAATCCTGTTTTTTTGTGTCAGTGTCTTCCTGTGTGTCAGCATTGCTGCCACAGGCAGTAAACGCGAAAAGACATACAAGCATTACTAAAGCAAGCAGAAATTTTTTCATTAGAATCCTCCGTTTTTTTGAAAAATGCCCGATAAATACTGTGGGCTGCGGATGATACCTTATTATTCGTTACTACTCACAGTCTGTGAACAGTAACATCAAATCAATACCGGTATCAAAAAAAACAACCGTACTTGTGTACGGTGATGAGAGCGGATAACGGGAGTCGGACCCGCCTCACAAGCTTGGGAAGCTTATGTACTACCGATGTACTATATCCGCATTATTGTCATGAAAAGAATCCAAACGGTTCGCAACATGCCGGTCCGTTTCCGATTAGCATTGACATCAGCATCCTTCAGCTGTTTTTCGGCAAATGAGCGATATTTTTGATTCTTTGTCATGATTGTCTGAAAGAAATTAACCTTTCGATTTGTTATTATAAATAAAAAGATTCTGTTTGTCAAATAAAAAAAGAATGAGTTTTGACTGATTTTGTGGCGTGCTATATGAATGTTCCTGACCGGGCTGTGAACAGTAACTGCAGCCCGCTGTATGAATGATTTTTTGTAGGGCGGGGAACAGTAACGGCATAGCAACAATCAACAAGAAAGCATGTCGCTTGCGACATGCTGCGCCGCTTTTGCGTCGCGTTAGCGACAAAATACCACTGCAAAAGCGTGCGCATCCTCGCGGAGCTTTTTTTACTTTATAGGACGTAATTTCCTATAAAGTAAAAAAGGACTGATTCGTGAATCAGTCCTTAAATTAATTACCGTAATCGAAAAATCATGATACTATCGAGATGACAGAACTTGTTGTTTTCTTTTTACGAAGGTGAAGTGTACCGCACTTGGGACACTTTATTTCGAACTTCTCACCCGAGGGAATGTTTGCTTCAATGTAGCAGATGTCCATTCCGCAGGTACATGTAAATATTGCAAATTTTTCAGCTATCTGCTCTGCAGTGTTTCGTCTAAGTATTTCAACCGAATCGGAAGTACCGAAAAGATTTCTTTTTTTGTCTTCACTCATAAGCAGAATGCTTAATGTCAGATTCTTGAACTGGTCAAGAGTAATCTCGGGTTCCTTTTCTACAAGTTTCTTTGTAATTATTTCGGGCTCGGCTATCATCATTGAAGTGTCTTCCTCAACGTGAGCGGGCTCTTCGACAGGAGCCTCGGCAACGGGAGCTTCTTCAACGGGAGCGGGCTCTTCGGCGGGAACGGAGGATGCTTCGATAGGAACACTTTCCTCTGCAGGAGCAAAAGGAGACTTGATTTCATGTTTTGCAAAGTAGCTTTTGATGACAAATCTGATATAATCTTCATCGCAGTTTTTCTCGATATACTTCATAGGTATTCCGATTTCGTCTTCAAGCACTTTACGGCATTCATCCATGACGTAGTCTAAGGGGTACTCACTGTACTTATTGTCAATTTCAAATGAAAATTTACTTAAAGATATATTCATATTCATCCTCCTTCCTATTTTCCTATTATGATAAATTAATCGATAAAGTAAATCGATTTAGTAACTTCAGATACTTAACCGTCGACTTATTGGCGACTATCTATATTATCGTACAAAACAGTCATTTTTTCAATTACGGTTTGATTAAGTAATTAATAAAAAATTATTAAATTTTCAACGTTCATTTGAGTTTATTACAAGAAAGCATGTCACTTGCGACATGCTGCGCCGCTTTTGCGTCGCGTTAGCGACAAAATACCGCTGCAAAAGCGTGCGCATCCTCGCGGAGCGTGTTTTACTTTATAGGACGTAATTTCCTATAAAGTAAAAAAGCAGAAAGATAACCCACTGCCTTTAGGCGGTGGGTACAAGCTTTGTCAGGTGCGGGGACAATCTCTGTACCTGACAGCTGCGAAGCAGCCTGCTTTTAACGAGCAACAAGCGAAGCGGTTGCGAGTCTTGAACACAGTCTGTTCAAAACGCATTCATAAGTCCTGCCTGCTGCGCAGTCAGCCGCTGCTTCGCAGCTGAAAGCTTATCTCATGCGTTTTGTCCGGCATCCATAGTCGGTTGCTAATGCCTGCAAGCCATGAAGCAGGCTTCAGTCTTGCGTTCATTATCAGTCGACTGTGATTAGTAACCATTTGAACAGAAAAGTTGTTGCTTTTTGCAAAAATATGTAGTAATATGAACAAGAATTTGCATGACGGACATTTGTGTGCCGTGCAAGAACATAAATGTAGAATGTTTTTCGGATAGGAGCAGAAATGAGAAAAGTAGTTAAATTTGGAGGCAGTTCATTAGCCAGTGCAGAGCAGTTTAAAAAGGTAGGGAACATCATCAGAGCAGACGAATCCAGGGTCTTTGTGGTTCCCTCAGCTCCGGGTAAGAGATTCTCGGGAGACACCAAGGTAACCGATATGCTTCTTCACCTTTATGCGACCGCAAAAGCAGGCGGAGATATGACGGAAGAAATCAAGGCTATAAAAGCCAGATATGAGGAGATTATTACCGGTCTGGAGTTAAAGGATTTCAGTCTGGATAAAGAGTTTGAGGAGATTGAAGCGTACCTTAAGGCATCACCCGAGAAGGATTATGCGGCTTCAAGAGGAGAATTCTTAAACGGTAAGGTTATGGCAAGGTATCTCGGAATTGAGTTCATAGATGCGGCAGAGGTTATTTTCTTTAATGAAGAAGGCACCTTAAATGCTTACAAGACAGAAAAGACTCTGTCAGCACGACTTGAGAGCGCCGGCACTGCTGTTGTTCCCGGATTTTACGGCATGGGCAAGGACGGTAAGGTCAAGACATTTACACGTGGCGGGTCAGATGTTACAGGCTCACTTGTAGCACAGGCCGCAAGGGTAGATGTATATGAGAACTGGACCGATGTTTCGGGAATTATGGTTACCGATCCCAGAATTGTGGAGAATCCCCGCGGAATCAAGTATATTACGTACCGTGAGCTTCGCGAGCTTTCGTATATGGGCTTCAGCGTACTTCATGAGGACGCTATTTTCCCTGTAAGACGTAACGGAATCCCCATCAATATCAAGAATACAAATTCACCGGAGGATGAGGGCACCTGGATTGTTGAGAGCACCTGCCAGAAGCAGGATCATGTCATTACCGGTATTGCAGGAAAAAAGAATTTCTGTACAGTATTCATTTCAAAGGCGATGATGAATTCCGAAATCGGTTTCTGCCGCAAAGTTCTGCAGGCATTTGAGGAAAATGACATATCCATTGAGCATATGCCTTCAGGTATTGATACAATGACGGTGGTTGTTCATGAAGACGAGTTTATGGATAAGGAGCAGAGAGTGGTTTCCGCCATCCATCGTCTGGCTGCTCCCGATACCATTGAAATTGAGTCGGGACTTGCACTTATCGCTGTGGTAGGCCGTGGAATGAAGTCTGCGAGCGGTACGGCGGGTAAGCTTTGCAATGCTCTTGCAAAGGCAGGCATTAACATCAAGATGATTGATCAGGGTTCTTCGGAGCTGAATATTATTGTCGGTGTAAGAAACGACGACTTTGATACATCAATTAAGGCAATTTACAATACCTTCATCGGTTGAACTTCATGAATTCGTTTGGTCCGGCATGTGAATAGTAATGTTCGACCTGCGAAAAATGACAATTATAACATAATATCTTTCGGCAGTGGCGGCTTTTGCGTCACTGCCGTTTTGTTACTTTATAGGAAATTACGTCCTATAAAGTAAAAAACGCTCCGCGAGGATGCGCACGCTTTTGCAGCGGTATTTTGTCGCCAACGCGACGCAAAAGCGGCGCAGCATGTCGCAAGCGACATGCTTTCTTGTGGAAAAAAGCGTGAATCTTTGCCTGTATTTTGGCCTGATTCTACAGCCTGACAATAATGTGTGCCGGTCGGAAGACAGGGTTAGGGTGAGCTTCATTATTACACGCCCGTGAGCAATAACATTTTTCACTTTCAAAAATGTTTGCAACTCGGATTGTAGTGTGGTATATTTTTATGATGGAGCTGTGAAAATAGCGGAATTCATCTGCTGTTGCTGTTCACAGGCTGCTCGAAACACATTATTGAGCCCTGCCGGGCTTTCAGCCGGTTGTATGTATGCAGATGAAAGCTTATTTGTGTGAATTGCGGGCAGTCTGAACGAAAGCCTGCTTCAGTTCGGATTTCATAGTCAGTTAATAATTTTCACACGTTTGGAAACATGTTTCCGGCGCAGGTTCCTTATTACCCGACTGTGAATGCAGATATTTGAAAAAAAGCGTGGTTGGCCGGTGCTTTCAGAATGATTTGAGGCGTTCATCTCATAAGTTGGAAATGCCTGAAGGTACGTCAGCCGGGGAGTACTGTAATATATGAAGACGGTATGTAACGGATTGAATATAAATTATGAAATATATGAACCAAACGGAGGATGCCTGCCGGAGAACAGCGATACACTGGTGCTGCTTTTACACGGCTGGGGCTGCAGGGGCTCATATTACAGGGTGGTTACGGATACCTGCGCACTTAGGTACAAAACTGTTGCACCGGACCTTCCGGGTCACGGAGACAGCGACGAACCGGACAATCCCTGGAGTTTAAATGATTTCGTTGATTTTACGGTTTCGTTTCTCAAAAATTTCGAATTTAAAAAGCTTATACTGATCGGTCATTCAAACGGCGGAAGAATTATCATCAGACTGCTGGCGGAAAAGAAGCTTACATGCAGTGTTGAGAAGGTTATCCTTATCGATTCGGCCGGAATAAGAAATAAGCTTCCGCTGAAAAAAAGAATCAGGCAAAGGGTGTATAAGCTTGGCAGGGGATTTTATAATTTCGGACCGGTTAAGAAGCTTTCACCTGACGGACTCGAAAAGTGGAAAAAGAAATTCGGCTCGGCGGATTACAGTTCGGCCACACCGGTTATGCGTGATACAATGGTTAAGCTGATAAACGAGGATTTGACCGCATGTCTCCCTCATATTGAAGCAGAGACACTTCTGATTTGGGGAGAGAATGACACGGCGACTCCGCTGTCGGACGGTCAGACCATGGAAAAAATGATAAAGGGTTCGGGGCTTGTAACCGTAAAGGGAGCCGGTCACTTTTCTTACATCGATCAGCCCGGGCTGGTTTCGAGGGTCATTGCGTCTTTTTTGAAAATTGGCTGACTGCGCAGCAGGCAGGGCTTATGAATTCGTTTTGTCCGGACTGTGAACGGTAGCGAGAGAACAGCTCCCTGAAGCCGCAAACGGTAACGGATAACAGATACAGAGTGTTTGGAGTGGTTTACTGATGAATATAGTTATTTTACTTGGAATGATTTTTTCGGCTGTGGCATACTTTATGTATGCGAGAAACATGATTCATATGTTTCAGCTGAACTCATATAAAACGAAGGTTCAGATAAAATGGTACAGAGAACATTTCGGACGACTGGCTGCCGGTACAGTGCTGCTGATATATACACTGGTACTGTTTGCACTTTCTTTTACGGAGCTGCTTAATAAAAAAGGAACTGCTTTGGGTGCGGTTATTCTTCTGGCTGTATTGGCAGGGGCGCTGTGCATTGCGTCCAGACCGCGACAGGCAAAAAAACCGCTGGTATATACCACCAGAATCAAGAGGCTTTTTGTTACGGTCAGTGTGTTTATGGTGGCTGCGTTAGCGGTTGATACGGTGAGAATTCTGAGCTGCGGGATGGCTGAATTACCGGATTTTTACGGGAGTATCAGTACTGTTCCGATATCACCTATGGCAGCCGGGCTTACGCCGATGCTGATTCTTCTGGGCAATCTGATAAACAGACCCGTGGAAAATGCGGTACGCAATCATTATGTGCGTGAAGCGAAGGATATGCTGAAGTCGAGTCCTGAGCTTGAGATTATCGGAATTACCGGAAGCTTCGGAAAGACAAGCGTAAAGTATTATCTTTCGACACTTTTGAAGGCGGGGTATAACGTGCTGATGACGCCGGAGAGCTTTAATACTCCTCTTGGGGTTGTGCGAACCGTTCGCGAGCAGCTGAAGCCCACGCACAACATGTTTATCTGCGAAATGGGAGCAAGAAATGTCGGAGATATTAAAGAACTCTGCGACCTGGTTCATCCTCATTCAGGTGTGATTACTTCCGTGGGAGAGCAGCATCTTGAAAGCTTTAAGACGATTGATAACATTGTGAATACAAAGTTTGAACTTGAAAACAGTCTTCCTGAAGACGGAATGATTTTCCTGAACGGAGATAATGAGCTGATAAAGAAGCGTATTGCCGACGGAAAGCTGATGGCGGGCAGAAAATATGTAACATACGGTTTGGACAGTTCAAATGATTATTTTGCTTACGATATTGTGACTGACATAAACGGTACAACATTTACTGTCGGGAGAAACGGCATTCCCGAACGTGAGCTTGCTGCATTCGGCGAAAGTGTTCAGAGTGCCCCTGTTCAGTTTCATACAAAGCTTATCGGATCTCACAATGTTTTGAATATAGTGGGTGCAATCGCTGTCGCAAATACTTACGGTATTTTGCTTGATAAGCTTGTTCCGCAGGTCAGAAAGCTTGAAAGTGTACCTCACAGACTTCAGCTGATAAAACGCCCGGGAACTACGATCATCGACGATGCGTATAATTCAAACCCGGCCGGTGCGGCTGCTGCGCTTGAAACACTGGGAATGATGGAAGGGTGCAGAATCATCGTTACTCCGGGAATGGTTGAACTCGGAGAAAAGGCTGCGGAGCTTAACGGAGACCTCGGAACAAAGGCCGCCGCCGCATGTGATTACATTATATGCGTCGGTTCCCTGAACGGTGAAACCATAGCGAACGGAGCCAGAAAGGCCGGCTTCCCCGAAAGCAGACTTCATGTTGTACAGACACTGAATGAAGCCATGAACATAGCCTACGGAATCAGTACAGACCAGGCGAAGATTATACTTTTGGAAAACGATCTGACGGATAATTACTGATCGTGAAAGCGCTTTTGGGGTTAGTGTTAATGAAGTGTGAAGATATCAAAACTGCGCGGCAACGGAGCAGCGGGTGACTGCGTAGCGGACAGTTTATTTAGTGGTTTTTGGACCGACTGCGAATAGAAAATATTACTGTTCACAATCGGCAATAATGCATGTAAGGCATGAGTCCGATCGCTGATTTGCAGATATTATCATTCGGCTGCGGATAAATACCGAAAAAGAAATATCGGGTTTTATAATACCGTAATCAATATATATGTCAAATGACAGAATGGAGAGAAAATGAAAATCAGAATTGGTGTATTTTTTGGCGGAAAAAGTGTTGAACATGAGATATCGGTTATTTCGGCAATTCAGGCATTAGGCTATATTGACCGTGATAAATACGATGTGGTTCCTATTTATATCACAAAGAAAAATGAATTTTATGTGGGCGAGGATATCGGAAATATTGATGCATATAAGGATTTAAATGCGCTGATAAAGAGAAGCAGTCAGGTGATTCTGGTAAATGAGGGAAAGTCGGTAAGACTTGTCAAATATCCCATGAAGGCATTTTCAAAGGATTTCGGTACCATCGATATGGCATTCCCGATTGTTCACGGAACAAATGTTGAAGACGGAGCACTTCAGGGATATTTCAAAACGCTGAACCTTCCGTTTGTGGGATGTGATATCATGGCAGCCGCTACGGGAATGGACAAATACGTGACAAAGGCTGTTTTAAAGGATAACGGTGTTCCTGTTCTTGACTGCATCTGTTTTTTGAGCAGTGACTATGAGAATGAGGACAGAGTGATTGAGAGAATTGAAGAGAAATTCAAATATCCGGTCATTGTAAAGCCGATAAATCTCGGCTCGTCAATCGGTATTTCAAAAGCAAAAGATCGTGACGGACTTCGTGATGCTCTTTCAACCGCATTCTCGTTTGCGGGTAAGGTTCTTGTTGAGCATTGTGTTGAGAAAATCAGGGAGATTAACTGTTCTGTTCTCGGTGATGTGGACAGTGCTTCGGCATCCGAATGCGAAGAACCTATAGCGTGTGATGAAATTCTCAGTTATGAGGATAAATACGTTTCGGGCGCAAAGAAAACAGGCGCAAGCAAGGGAATGGCATCAACGAAAAGAAAAATTCCCGCTGATTTGTCTCCCGAACGCAGAGAAGAAATCAGAAATCTTGCGGTACGTGCTTTCCAGGCAATCGGCTGCAACGG
This sequence comes from Lachnospiraceae bacterium, assembly GCA_045617345.1. Classification (GTDB taxonomy): domain Bacteria; phylum Bacillota; class Clostridia; order Lachnospirales; family Lachnospiraceae; genus RUG11977. Next base: position 34,944 of record JAZLIK010000140.1, read on the forward strand.
TGTGGCACGAATCGATTTTATCATTGACGGCGAGGATGACAGGGTATATCTGAATGAGCTGAATACAATTCCGGGTTCGCTGAGCTTCTATTTGTGGGAGCCTTTAGGGGTTTCATACAGGGAACTCCTGAACAGGATGATTGAGCTTTGCCTGAAAAAAATGAGATCGGAAGAAGAAATTACGTATGCTTTCGATACCAATGTTCTTCAGTGTAACGGTTTGTCGGGAAGCAAGGGAGCAAAGAGATAATTCTGTATCTTGACATCAAACGCACACAAGTCTATAATGGTGAAGATTTTGACAGATGTTTTACTATTCACGGTCGGGTAATAATAAACGCAAGCCGAGAGCCTGCTCTCAGGCTTGAGAATATTATTATCCGTCCTGTGAAAGGTGAACGACAGACAGCATACAGACTTTGAGGCGGAATTATGGCAGCAACATTAGGTATTACAATAGTAACTTGTATCGGATTAATGACTTCGGTTCTTTTTAAACCTTCGGTTGAGGTGAAGCACCGTTCGGTCGGCATATACTGGATGATTGTTCTGGTTGGTGCAGTGGTACTTATATGCACCGGCCAGATTTCGGTCACAGAGGTACTGAAGGGACTGAGTACGGATTCGGCGGTTAATCCGATAAAAATTCTTGTATTGTTCTTTTCAATGTCGGTTCTTTCGATTTTTCTGGATGAAGTCGATTTTTTCAGGTATCTGGCGAGCTATACGCTTATCCATTCAAAAGCCAGTCAGAAAACGCTTTTTATTTCTTTGTATGTGATAGTATCGTTTCTGACCGTATTCACATCAAATGATATTATCATCCTGACATTTACTCCGTTTATCTGTTACTTTGCAAAAAACGCAAAGATAGACCCGACACCGTACCTTTTTGCCGAGTTTGTTGCGGCTAATTCGTGGAGTATGATGTTCATCATAGGAAATCCGACCAATATTTATCTGGCTACCGCAAACGGAATTGATTTTATCGGCTATTTCTTTACCATGGCATTACCCACTCTTTTCAGCGGGGTTGTTTCGTTTGTTATTCTTTATCTGCTTTTCAGAAAAAAACTTGAGCAGCCGATATCATCGGATTTTACTGAAGAGAAAATAACCGACAGAAAGCTTCTGACCATCGGTCTGATTCATCTCGGATCCTGCACGGTTATGCTTGTGATTTCTGCATATATTGAAGTGGAGATGTGGCTTATTACACTGGCTTTTGCACTGAGCCTCTTCCTTTTTGACAGATCGTACAGACTGATGTCACATACAAAAGGTGACGAGCTGAAGCACTGCATGAAGCGTGTACCGTGGGAACTGATTCCTTTTATCATTTCGATGTTTGTAATAGTGCTTTCACTTGATAAATATAATTTTACCGGTTTGATGAGCAGAGTACTTGAATCGGACAATGCGGTATATACTTACGGCGGAGCGTCGTTTCTTACCGCGAATCTGATAAATAATATTCCAATGAGTGTACTGTTCTGTCCGGTTATTTCGGGTGCATCGGAAATAGTTCGTGAGGGCGCTGTATATGCGGCTGTCATCGGCTCAAACCTTGGAGCGCTTTTGACACCTGTCGGCGCGCTTGCAGCCATTATGTGGAGTAACATTCTGAAGGCAAACAAGGTGAGATTCAATTTCTTTATGTATGTTAAATATGGCGCAATAGTGTCCATACCGACACTTCTTACAGCCCTTACCGTTTTGAAGCTGACCTTGTGATTCGGGATGAAAGATACATTTGATGTTTACGCTTTGAATGCGTTTTGTAGAGACTTTGAAGGGTAATTTTAAAAGTAATATCCGCAAGCACGAGAGCAGGCTCTCAGCTTGCGTTTATTATTACATGACTGTTAACGGTAACTTTGGATGAAGAGACTGTTACTATTCACAGTTGGGTGATAATGAACACAAGCCTGAAGCTTGCTTCAAGGCTTGCGTGCATTATCAACCAACTATGGAGGCTGGACAAAACACATGAAATAAGCTTTCAGCTGCGTAGCAGGCAGGGCTTATGAATGTGTTTCGGACAGACTGTGAATAGTAACAAGAGACTTCAGGTAAGGGAATCGTTGGCACTTGGTCAGAAATACCGAAAACCGTGGTTTGAAAATGAACATTTCCCGGAACGTAATCAGCAGGAATGACAGGAGGAAAAAATGGATAACAGGGACAGACTTGAGTTACGCAAGCGTTTTAACAATGAGTGTACAATCAGCCGTATGGCAGGATGCTATGTTGATTCAAACAAGAATAAGGTTTTGAACCTTAATGAGACTTTTCTGAATCTTCCCGAGGATGAATTTTATAAATATCTGGATATTGCAAAGAAGACATTGTCGGGAGCGATAGGCAACAATATTCTCGAACTGGCTTTCCCGGAAGAAGAGGAGCAGGCCGGAGGCAAACAGCAGATACTTCGTGGAATACGTGAAAGCAGGCTTGAGAATGAAGAGCTTCTCAACGCTTTCTATGACCTTGTAATTGAAAAATATAATTATCCCGGTAATTTTATTATTCTTGTATATCATGATTCGTATGATGTCATGACAAAGACAAATGACAATCTTAAGCTTGATGAGTCGGAGGAGGTGTATGATTACCTTCTGGTGAGCGTGTGCCCTGTAGGACTTTCAAAGCCGGGGCTCGGATATCGTGCGGCAGACAACAGAATAGGAGCAATTGAGCGTGACTGGATGGTTGGGGCACCGGATGTCGGTTTCCTTTTCCCTGCCTTTGACGGAAGAAGTGCGGATATACACAAGGTTGATTATTATGTAAAGGAACCAAAGGAGCCTCACGAGGAATTTGCCACCGAAATACTTGGCTGCGATATGAAACGTACCGCAGTGCAGCACAGAGCCGTACTGAATTCTATTGTCAAGCAGGCGTATGGCTCCGAGACGGACAAAGCTGAAAATGTTATGATGGAAATTCAGGAAAGCATAAATGATATGCTTGAGGAAGAACAGGCGGAGAAGGAAGGCTTACGTGAGCCGATTGTTTTTTCGGATTCCGTTATCAGCGAAATTCTTGAAGAAAGCGGAGTGCATGAGGACAAGGCAGAAGTGATTCTGAACAGCTGCAGGCAGGAATTTGAAGGTGATGTGCCCACGGTTGAGTGCCTTCTTGATGCAAAGGCTATAAAAGCAAATGCGCCGGTGAAGCGCGAGAAAGAACTCGTAAAAGAGGTGCTTGATTTAAAGGATAAGCTGAAGAAGAGCAATGAAGTTCTTGCTGAACTGGGCATAAAGGATGCCGAGAACGATACTGCCATGAGTCCGGAAGAAGCAGAATACTATGCAGATAACGTTTCGCCTGATGAAAAAAATCAGTTTTCGGGCGCAGGACAGGGAGAAAGTGTGTCTGTGAGCAACGGTGGGCTGACGGTACGTGTAAGCTCAGACAGAGCAGGACTTGTTCATACAGAAGTGATTGATGGAAGAAAATGCGTGGTTATTCCTATGGACGATGATGAAGAGATGCGCATAGAGGCCATTGACAGGGCTTAAGCACGACCTGAATATGAAGTCGGTCTCAGATAATAAAATGTATTGAGTAACATAAAATGTTAGCAGTAACAAAAAGTGTTAACAGCAAAACAAAATGTTAACAGTAACAAAATGTTAACAGTAACAAAAGAGTTAACAGTAACAAAAGTGTTAACAGCAATAAAAAGGGTATAAGATGTTTAATGAGCTAATTGGTGATAAAAAGTTTTACAGGATGATTTTTTCGATTGCGGTCCCCATAATGATTCAGAATGCGATATCAAGCTTTGTGAATCTGCTTGACAATATCATGGTGGGACAGCTCGGAACTGACCCTATGTCGGGAGTTTCAATCGTAAATCAGCTTCTGTTTGTATTTAATCTTTGTATATTCGGAGCTATTTCCGGTCCCGGAATTTTCAGCTCACAGTTTTTCGGAAAAAGAGATCATGACGGCATCAGGTACTGTCACAGGTACAAGCTGTTCATTTCAATGATAATTACGGCGGTTGCCATGACAGTTCTGATACTGTTAGACACTGAGTTTGTATCTCTGTATCTGAAGGGAGAACAGGTCGTAGGGGATGTCGGAGTCACTCTTGAGCACGGCAGGGACTATTTGAGGATAATGGTTATCGGTCTCGTACCGTTTGCTTTATCCCAGTGTTATTCGGGAACACTGCGAGAAATGGGTGAGACGAAGATACCGATGATTTCAGGGCTTATTGCGGTAGGAACGAACCTGTTTCTAAACTGGGTACTGATTTACGGAAAACTCGGAGCTCCGGAGCTGGGAGTTGAGGGTGCTGCGATTGCCACGGTTGTTTCACGTTTTGTGGAACTTGGAATAGTTGCGGGATGGGCACATACTCACAGCGATACATTCATATTTGTAAAGGGTCTGTATTCTACATTTAAAATTCCGGGAACACTGATAAAAAGAATAGCGATAAAAGGAACTCCGCTTTTGCTTAACGAGCTTTTGTGGTCAGCGGGAATGGCAATTCTTTCACAGCGCTACTCACTGCGTGGTAATGATGTCATCGCCGCCCAGAATATAGCATCCACGATAAGCAACCTGTTCAATATGGTTTATATGTCATTCGGAACGGCGATATCGATAGTGGTTGGTCCCATGCTCGGTGCAAACAGGCCGGAAGAAGCAGTTGACACATCACGAAAGATGATAGCGTTTTCGGTATTTGTGTCGGTGATTGTTGGAAGTCTGCTGGCGTGCACCTCGTCTCTTTTTCCAATGCTGTACAATACCGAGGAAGCGGTCAGAAGTCTTGCTTCGAAATTCATAATAATTAACGGCGCGCTTGCCCCGGTTACGGGTTTTGTGCACGCTTCATATTTTACCATCAGGTCAGGAGGAAAAACCATTGTTACCTTTCTGTTTGACAGCGCGTTTACCTGGGCTGTGGTTATACCCGTGGCTGTTCTGCTGTCAGGGTATACAGATATTCCGATTATTCCGCTGTTTATCATTTGTCAGGGGCTTGATATGATAAAGTGCATTGCGGCATTTATACTGATGAAGAAGAGAATATGGCTCAATAACATTGTTGAGTAACAGTAACTGTTTACAAAACCGCCCGAAAATGATATATTTCTTTAAAGGCAGGTGAAAGCTATGCTTAATGCATTGATTGTCGATGACAGCAGAATAAACATTATATCGTTAAGCCACGTTCTGAACACAATGGAATGTGAGTCTTCGGGTGCCGCTTCGGCAGACGAAGCTCTGAAGCTTTTGCGCCGGAGCAGATTCGACATTGTATTTACTGATTATCTGATGCCGGAAATGAATGGCACGGAGCTTGCAAAACAGATTAGAAATATGGAGGAGTCCGAAGCTTCTTCCGGTGACGGAAAAATAATTCCCATCATTATTTTTTCTGCGGATGACGAAGAGCTTGAAAAGGTTTCAAAATCGGAATATGTTTCCGATACGCTGAAGAAACCTGTTGCTCCCGAGGATGTGTACAGAGTTTTGAACAGATATTACAGTGTTAATATCAGAATCACGGGACTCAGTTATGCGCCGGAAGAGTACGGAGAGCTGTTTGACGAATATATCAGTGAGCTGCGTACAGATATTGACCTTATTTCATCATCGCTTGCCGCAAATGATTTTGAGAATTACTGTGTTGCGGTTCACAAACTGAAGGGCGAAGCCAGACTTATGGATAACAATGATACCGCCGATGCGGCATATCGTCTCGAGCTTGCTTCCAAAGCTCTTCTCGGACGCTTCGACAGCGGAAACAGCCGTGAAGCAGACCTTACGACTATTATGAAGGAAACGCCTGCCCTGTTGAAGAAGCTGACTCAAACGCTTGATGAAGCAGCGGTATATTTTAAAATCAAAGATAATGTCGGATTATAGTTACTTCTCACAGCAGGTTGGTAATGGACACGGGACTGAAGCTTACTTCAAGGCTTGCGGGCATTGGCATACGATTTTGAGGCCGGGTGAAGCGAATGAATAAACCGAAAACTGCGGACATGTGACCGACTGCGAGGCACTCAGGGTTTAAGAATGAGGTTTGTACAGACTGTGATGGTAACGGATTATCGGACATTCGGACAGAAATGACAGAATATCGGTCAGAACATGTGAATGTGTTTTGTACGGATTATAAGAAGTAATAAAAGAAAGACGAGGAAAACTATGCTTGAACTGAAAAATATAACCTACGAGGTAGAGGACGAGGGAAAGACAAAAAGAATTCTTGACGATCTTTCTCTTACCCTTGAAGACAATAAATTTTATGTAATAACCGGCCCGAACGGAAGCGGTAAATCAACTCTTGCCAAGATTATTTCGGGAATATATACACCCACATCGGGAAATATTATTTTTAACGGTGAGGACATCACAGACAAATCAATTACCGAACGTGCACAGCTCGGCGTCAGCTTTGCTTTCCAGCAGCCTGTGCGTTTCAAGGGCATTACGGTAAAGGATCTTCTCACACTTGCACTGAAGGATCCGAATGCATCCGCGCAGGCATGTGAATATCTTTCGGAGGTTGGTCTGTGTGCGCGTGATTATATAGACCGCGAGGTAAATGCGAGCCTCTCGGGTGGAGAACTTAAGCGTATCGAAATAGCAATTACCCTTGCACGCGGAACACAGCTTACCGTATTTGATGAACCCGAAGCCGGCATTGATTTGTGGAGCTTTAACAGCCTGATAAAGGTTTTCGAAGCACTTCATGAAAAGACACACGGTTCGATAGTCATTATTTCACATCAGGAAAGGATTATCAATATTGCAGACCGTATTATACTTATTTCCGGAGGACGTCTGGACCGAATCGGAAGCAAGGATGAAATTATGCCGCTTATAATGAACGGCGGTATCGGCAAGGGTTGTCGTTACACCAGCTGAATAACCGGATTTATCGATTTACGAATGGAGAATTATTATGGATGAGATACAAAAAAGACTTATAGCCGAGGTGGCTGACCTTCATGAAGTCCCTGCCGGAGCATATAATATACGTGCCAACGGTGAAGGTGCCGGGCGCAAAAGTACCGAAAATATTGAGATAGTTACCAAGACGGACAAGCCGGGAATAGATATTCATATCAAGCCCGGAACAAAACGTGAAAGCCTTCATATTCCGGTTATCATCAGTGAAAGCGGTCTGACGGAATGTGTATACAATGATTTCTTTATCGGTGAGAATTGTGATGTGACTATTATCGCCGGCTGCGGAATTCATAACTGCGGTGACCAGAAATCCGAACATGACGGAATTCATACATTTTTTGTGGGCGAAAACTCAAAGGTTCGTTACGTGGAAAAGCATTACGGGGAAGGCGACGGAAACGGGGATGTGGTTTTGAATCCCCAGACTATCGTACACCTTGCTGCGGGAAGCTATCTCGAAATGGATACCGTGCAGATAAAGGGCGTTGATTCGACAGTCAGGGTTACCCGTGGTGATGTTGCTGAGAATGCGACGCTTGTAATCAAGGAAAAAATAATGACACACGGTAAGCAGCATGCCGAGACGGATTTTTCGGTCGATCTTAACGGTGAAAACTCGGGAGTAAACCTGATATCACGTTCTGTTGCGCGTGATACTTCCACGCAGCTGTTTAAATCTGAAATACGCGGCAACAATAAATGCACCGGTCACTCGGAGTGCGATGCCATTATCATGGACAATGCGAAGGTTGATGCGGTTCCTGCACTGGCAGCCAATAATGTTGAAGCATCGCTTATACATGAGGCAGCTATCGGAAAGATTGCAGGCGAGCAGCTTACCAAGCTCATGACGCTCGGTCTGACGGAAAGTGAAGCAGAGACCATGATAGTAAATGGATTTCTTAAATAATTCGTTGACAATAGACATAAAAAATGATATTATTCTGTTGTTGCCGCAATGGCGGAATGGCAGACGCAATGGACTCAAAATCCATCGCCCTCAAAAGCGTGCGGGTTCAAGTCCCGCTTGCGGCATTTTAACTTTATAGGACATTACGTCCTATAGACAATATGTTTGTTGCTTTGATGAATAAGTAAAATCAAAAGGATTCGTTGATTCGGGTCCTTTTTTACTTTATAGGAAACTGCGTCCTATAAAGTAAAAACGCTCCGCGAGGATGCGCACGCTTTTGCAGCGGTAATTTGTCGCTGACGCGACGCAAAAGCGGCGCAGCATGTCGCAAGCGACATGCTTTCTTGCTTTATGGGAAACTGCATCCTGTTAAGCGGAACGTGCGTGACGTAGACACTACGTATTTCAATAAAACAGTCAAAAGTGTTTATGCATTTATAAAAAAAGAGACAAAAAGTCTGTGCTTATACAGATAAAAGTGAAAGGTATCTGCACTTCTGCGGCATAAATTTAGTCAACGCTATTCACATGATTCTGTTATAACTATTTTCTATATAGATTATAGTGTTAGTTTTCGTCTTTTTTTAATAAAACATGATAAACTGTTACTATTCACAGGTAACATTATTTTATCTTTTCGGAGGTCTTATCATGTCAATTAATGTATCTACACCAAAAGCACACATCGTGGACAGTATGCGTTTCCAGACAGTTATTAACAGCAAACTCGCAGGGATAATCGAATCGCTGAATATCAGCTATTATGCGCTGAGCCGGAAAACAGGAATAGCAGTTTCGACACTTTATAATATCAAAAATAATAAAGCGTTACCTTCCGCTTACAATCTTTTTGTGATTTTTGACACATTGAGAATCTCTGCTGACGTGTTTTTTAACGATGTTTTTTATTCTGATATATATACGGACGGAAAAGGGAATCCCTTTAGAAAACTTAATGGTGATGCAGGTAGGGTAACGAAGCGGGCATTTTACAGCCACAGTGCTCTCGCGGACTCAGAGAATTCCGACAGTATTGAAAATCCCGAATACATCACGCTGACAGCCGAAAATGGTGATACGCGCATGGTGTCGGTAAATGACCTGCTGTCACAGTATGACAGGCCGAATGAGAAAGGCTGTAATTCGAATGCGAAAGGTAATAAGCCCAAAGCGGACTGAAGGTATTCCGGTCAGCAGGTGGATAGTATCTTTTGTTTTCAGAATGCCGGGATGTGACTGTTCACATTCGGGTAACCGGTTTAAGGACAGCAATCGCCTGTCCGCAGTTTGGACAGTAGTTATGCGTTCACATTCGGGTAACCGGTTTATGGACAGCAGGTGAACAAACACGCAGGAACAAACACAGAGTGCGGAAAAAACGTGTATCAACAGGATGTAGTCTTGTGAAAGCATTTATGAAAGCGTTTATGAAAGCGTTTATGAATGCGTTTATGAATGCGTTTTGAACATACTGTGATAAGTAACGGTCAATTCACTATTATTTTTACGGAACGGAGACATTATGAAATACAGACTTATAGCCACTGACATGGACGGAACATTACTTAATGATGATAAAGCGGTTTCACCGGCAACTGTAGCAGCCCTAAAAGAAGCGATGGAAAAGGGAATTCTCGTTACTGTGTGTACAGGAAGAAACATAACCGGAATCAGCGAATTCAGAAAAATAATTAATCCGAACGGACCGATAATATGCAACAACGGTGCTATTATTATGTCTGCCGACGGGAAGAGTACACTGTATAACCGGGTGATGGACAGTAAAGATGCCCGCGACGTTTATGAGCTTGGAATGAGCCTTGGGACGACGCTTCTCATTTGGTGTGACAATGTGTTTTATACGAATGTCCTGAATGACAAAAGCTACGGTTATAAGAAATATTCGGGAATGGATCCTGTGCTGCTTGAAGATTTTGACAGTCTTCTTGAAAAAGGTATTACCAAGATTCTGTATTGCGGTGAGCCGGATGAGGTGAACGCTTACCTTGAAAAGGTTAACAGCCTCCGGCTTAATCGCGCGGAGCGCATAAGTGAAAATAATGACGGAAGCACGGCTTTTTTGAGAAATACCACGAACTGCAAATCTCTTCCGATATTTTTGGAATTTTTTAACAGCGAGGTTTCAAAGGGAAATGCACTGAAATTTATTGCCGAATATTGCGGTTTTTCGACTGATGAAATGATTGCTTTCGGCGATGGAATGAACGATTATTCAATGATTGAGACAGCCGGATACGGAGTCGCTATGGAAAATGCATGCGATGAGATAAAGAAGATTGCTGATTTTGTCACTCTGAGCAACAATGAAGACGGTATTGCGTATGCATTGAACAGAGTAATGCCATGATTAATAAATCGCGGAAGATGTATTAATTGATTTAATTGTTTAAATAAATCAGAGCAGTATTTGAGCAACCGCCTCATGAGAAAAGTCCATTTTTATTTAACGATATCATGCTAAAAAGGATTATACTGCCTAATTTCTCATTTTCACTTTCAATTTTGCAAAAAAGTGTTATGATGTTTTCGCAACGAAAGGAGATATGAGACATGGATCAGATGATTATTGATGATGTTGAGAAACTTGAAGAGCTGATTGCAAATGTGCGGAAGGCTCAGTCTGAATTTGCTGAATTCAGTCAGGAACAGGTTGACAGAATTTTCGCTGCAGCCGCTACGGCAGCCTGCAGACAGCGAATTCCCCTTGCAAAGCTTGCGGTTGAAGAGACCGGAATGGGTGTCGTTGAAGACAAGGTTATCAAGAACAACTATGCCAGCGAATACATCTATAACAAGTATAAGAACTGTAAAACCTGTGGTGTCATTGAAGAAGATGAGTCACTCGGAATCAGAAAAATTGCGGAATCCATCGGCCTGGTAGGTGCGGTTATTCCTACCACAAACCCGACATCAACAGCGATTTTTAAAACGCTGATATGTCTCAAAACAAGAAACGGTATCATTATCAGTCCCCATCCAAGAGCAAAAAAATCAACAATTGCAGCTGCAAAGGTTGTTCTTGAGGCTGCAGTGGCTGCGGGAGCACCTGAGGGAATCATTGGCTGGATTGATATTCCGAGTCTTGAAATGACGAATCTCCTTATGAAAGAATCTGACATTATTCTGGCTACCGGCGGTCCCGGAATGGTCAAGTCTGCATATTCATCGGGTAAGCCCGCACTCGGAGTAGGTGCAGGAAACACACCTGCAATTATTGATTCATCCGCCGATGTAATTCTTGCGGTCAATTCAATCATTCATTCAAAGACCTTTGATAACGGTATGATTTGTGCTTCAGAGCAGTCGGTGATTGTTCTGAAGGATGTATATGAAGCCGTTAAAGCTGAGTTCTTGAAGCGTGGCTGCTACTTCCTGAATCCCTCGGAGACGGACAGGGTCAGAAAGACAATACTCGTTAACGGAGCCCTGAATGCGAAAATCGTAGGTCAGAAGGCGCATACCATCGCAAAGCTTGCCGATGTTGAGGTACCTGAATCAACCAAGGTGCTGATAGGCGAAGTTGAATCAGTAGATATCAGTGAGGAGTTTGCTCACGAAAAGCTTTCTCCGGTTCTTGCCATGTACAGGGCAGAGGATATTGAGGATGCGTTTGCCAAGGCAGAAAGACTTATTGCGGACGGTGGTTACGGTCATACCTCATCGATTTATCTCGATATTCAGAAAGAAGCCGGAAAACTTGAAAAATTCCAGGAGAGAATGAAGACCTGCCGTATTCTGGTAAATACTCCTTCGTCACAGGGCGGTATCGGAGATCTTTATAACTTTGGTCTTGCACCTTCGCTTACACTCGGATGCGGTTCGTGGGGCGGCAATTCGGTAAGTGAGAATGTCGGTATCAAGCATCTGCTTAATGTGAAGACTGTAGCGATAAGGAGAGAGAATATGCTTTGGTTCAGAACACCTGAGAAGGTATATATAAAGAAGGGATGTCTTCCTTTTGCACTTGAAGAGCTTGCAAATGCAATGGGTAAGAAGAGGGCATTCATTGTAACCGACAGCTTCCTGTTCAAGTCAGGGGTGACAAAGAAGGTTACCGACCGACTTGATGAACTCGGAGTGGTTCATACGACTTTTTCCGATGTAGCTCCGGATCCCACACTTGGCTGTGCGAAGAAGGGCGCAGAACTCATGAGAAGCTTTGAACCCGATCTGATTATTGCCATCGGTGGCGGTTCAGCCATGGATGCAGGAAAAATCATGTGGGTTCTTTACGAGCATCCCGAGGCAGATTTCAATGATATGGCAATGCGTTTCATGGATATCAGAAAACGTGTTTATACATTCCCGCATATGGGTGACAAGGCTTATTTTGTAGCAATACCCACATCATCCGGAACCGGTTCCGAGGTTACTCCCTTTGCTGTTATTACAGATGAAAGCTGTGGCGTGAAGTATCCTCTGGCAGATTATGAACTGCTTCCCAAGATGGCAATTGTGGATACTGATTTCCACATGACCGCACCCAGGGGGCTTACCGCAGCATCCGGAATTGATGCCGTATCTCATGCACTTGAGGCATATGCATCAATTATGGCAACCGATTATACGGATGGTCTGGCTCTTCAGTCATTGAAGATGATTTTTGAGTATCTTCCCATTGCATATGAGGATGGTACGAATGTGAAGGCAAGAGAGAAAATGGCAAATGCCGCAACGATGGCGGGAATGGCTTTCGCAAATGCTTTCCTCGGTGTATGTCACTCAATGGCTCATAAACTCGGCGCTTTTCATCATATAGCACACGGCGTTGCAAACGCTCTGATGATTGATGAGGTTATGAGATTTAATGCGGCTGAAGTACCTGAAAAGATGGGTTCATTCTCTCAGTACGATCATCCTCATACACTTGAAAGATACGCTGAGGTGGCAGATTATCTCGGATTGGGTGGAAATACCGATGAAGAAAAGCTTGAGAAGCTGATAGCAGCCATAGACGAGCTTAAAGAAAAAATCGGTATCAGGAAAACAATCCGTGACTATGTGCCTGATGAGGAGGATTTCCTGAACAGACTTGATGAGATGTCAGAAATGGCTTTCGACGATCAGTGTACAGGAGCAAATCCCAGATATCCGCTTATCAGTGAGATTAAGCAGATGTATCTCAACGCATATTACGGTAAGTAATTATCTGATGGCAGACCGGTGTTTCGGACAGTTTGTTTGAAAACATTAATTTCATACAGACCGTGAATCGTAACTGTGAGCCGAAATGACATGTAGCTGTAGGAGACGGGGTTAATGCAGAAAGGAAGGTATTTTTTATGGAGACTGTTGCAGTTAGAAAGAACAAAACTGTTTACCGAGACGGTGACAGATGTATAAAGGTTTTTGATGAGAATTATTCAAAGGCTGACGTTTTAAATGAAGCACTGAACGCGGCCAGAATCGAGGAGACCGGGCTGAACATGCCGAAGATTCTTGAGGTTACCGTCAGGGAAGGAAAATGGGCTATCGTTTCCGAGTATATAGAAGGAAAGACACTTGCACAGCTTATGGAGGAAAACCCGGACAGGAAGGATGAATATCTCGAAAAGTTTGTTGACCTTCAGCTTGAGATTCAGTCGAAGAGATGTCCTTTGTTAAATAAGCTTAAAGACAAGATGAACAGGAAGATATCCGCATCGAGTCTTGACGCGACCACAAGATATGAGCTTCATACACGTTTGGAGGGTATGCCCAAGCACGTAAAGGTTTGTCACGGTGATTTCAATCCTTCAAATGTCATCGTTAAAGACGACGGATCCATGTATGTGATTGACTGGGCACATGCCACACAGGGAAATGCGTCTGCGGACGCAGCCAGAACGTATCTTCTGTTCTGCCTGAACAATGATTACGAGACCGCCGAAAAATATATGAAGCTGTTCTGTTCAAAGAGTGATACGGCTTTGCAGTATGTACAGAAATGGATTCCGATAGTAGCTGCATCACAGTCGGTTAAAGGTCATGAGGATGAAATGGAACTGCTTATGAAGTGGGTAAATGTTGTTGAATACGATTGAGAGTCAGTGTATGAACCCCGGTGTTTCACCGGGGTATTTTTTTACTTTATAGGAAATTGCGTCCTATTAAGTAAAAAAAGCTCCGCGAGGATGCGCACGCTTTTGCAGCGGTAATTTGTCGCTGACGCGACGCAAAAGCGGCGCAGCATGGCGCAAGCGACATGCTTTCTTTATGAAAAATCACATGATACATGCGTCAAAAGTACGTTTTTTTCGTCAAGCCTGCTGTAAGAAAGATTATGGACTTTATGACTCCCAAAACATGGAGAAAGCAGCCATTTTTCGGAGAAAAATGAGCGGATTTTGAATGTTTTGGGCCGGGCGTTGAATAGTAACGAAAAGAATGCTTTGCAGAGAATTGAAATATTCCATTGAAGTAAATAATTTTTTATGATATGATACCAACGGCAAAAGTCGGGAAAACGTGAAATTATGAAAAATACCTTACTGTTCACGGGGGGTTAATAATGACGCAGCCGGGATTATGCTTTCGGACAGGCGCTGAACGGTGATAAAAAAAGGCAACAGACAACAGACCATAGCGGTTACTGGGGTTGACAGATTGGAGTTTATATGGCAGTAAAACATCAGCTGAGAAAAGTGGCGGGCGTGTACTGGTTACTTGATATTTCACAAAGCGGGACTGATTACAGAAAATCTCTTCCTTTGAATGAAACGGCGGCAGTTATCTGGAAGATGCTGACTGAAGGGAAAAGCAGGGAGGAAGTTGCGGAGGTGCTTTGTGATGGTGATATGGGAATAAAGGATGAGGTATCTGCAGATATTGAAGAATTTATCCGACAGATGGAAAATGCCGGTGCAGATTACCGGGAGGAATTGAAATGAATATATTGCTGATTGGCGGAGCCAGCAGTCTGATTAACAATCTTATAATTAAACTGAATAAAGAAAAGCATAAGGTTTATCTGTTGACGGGCAGCCGGTTTATCAAGGGAGACTATCAGAAGGTGTTTGAAAGATACAATTTCCCTTATGACTGTGCAAGTCTGAATGAGATATTTGAAAGTATTACCATGGATGTTACGATTTTCATGGGTGCTTATGATACAAATTATACATGGGAACATGAGGAACAGGATGCTGTCAGGTTTTCTTCGGGAATGATGAATATCCTGATGAGCTTTACCATGAGAAACAAGGGCAGATTTGTATTTATTTCGTCGCATGACGTATACAGTCTCGGACAGGATACAAATATCCGTGAGAGGGATGTTGTGACACCGGTCGGCGTAAAGGCCATGACGATTGCCCAGGCGGAGGAAATGTGCACGGGTTACAGAAAGAGTAAGGAGATGGATATTATTACCATCAGACTCGGAAACTGCATTTCCATGGCCAGAAACAGAAAAGAGGTCAGTGACATATTCGGAAGAATGTGCCTGGAGGCTGTTGATGACGGCAGAATTACCGTAAATTCAAACGGTTCACTGTCAATGATATATGAAACGGATGCCGTTGAGGCAATTTACAGCATCATTTCATCAAAAAGGCACATTATCAATACCTACAATATATCCAACGGCATAGAGATAAATGAAGGAATGCTTGCAAATATTATCCGTGAAAATATGGATACGCCGGTGGATGTGGTGGAAACGCAGCTTGAAAAGAAGCGTGTGGTAATGTGGAAGCAGTCGTATGACGATGAATTCGGAGCATTGAGCTGCTGTGACATGGACAAAATACTGAAAAGTCAGGTTGAATATATCGTAAAGAAGAAGAAACTTTTCCTGAGTGACGAAAAGAAAAAGAACATTTTCGAAAGAATTATTGATAAAGCCGGCTGGCTCGGTAAGGCAATGATTCCCTTCCTGGAAAATCTGATTGTGTTCATACCTGCATTTATGCTGAACAACAGAGCGGTCGGCAGCTCGTATTTCGACAAGCTTGACTTTTATCTGTTGTATGTTCTGCTGTTTGCAATAATATACGGACAGCAGCAGGCGATATTTTCATCCGTGCTTGCTGTGCTGGGATACTGCTTCAGACAGATGTATACCAGAAGCGGTTTTGAAATCATGCTTGACATAAATACCTACATATGGGTTGCACAGCTGTTCATTCTGGGGCTTGTCGTAGGATATATGCGAGATCAGATTGGAAAGCTGAAGCGTGAGAGCAAGGAAGAAATTGATTATTTGTCATTGCAGCTTAAGGATATCCGTGAGATTAACGGAAGTAATGTCAGAGTCAAGGAGTCTCTGGAAAAACAGCTTGTAAATCAGAGCGACAGTGTCGGTAAAATCTATAAGATTACGTCGCGACTTGATAAATACAATTCGGCAGAGGTTCTTTTCTATGCGGCTGATGTAATGGCAGAGGTAATGAACACTGAGGATGCTTCGATTTATCTGATTTCAAAAAGCGGGTATGCCAGACTGTTTTCCGCAACATCGCGAAAAGCCAGAAAACTCGGAAACTCCGTCAGTATTGCGGCTCTTGGCGAAATGTACGATATGCTCCTTGCCGGAGAAGTTTATATCAATAAAAAACTGGATGAGCGTTTCCCTTTAATGGCCAACATGATTTTTGATGATGACGGTAATCCTCAGACTATTCTGATGGTTTGGAATCTCTCGTGGGAGAGCATGACGCTCGGACAGGCAAATATGCTGAAAATTGTCAGTGAGCTGATCAAGAGCGCTGTTCACAGAGCAAACAGGTATCTTGATGCTTTGGAAAACAGCAGATTTATTGAGAATACCAAAATATTAGATCCGAATGCGTTCACAGAGCTTTGTGAAACATATAATAATGCAGAAATAAACGGGCTGGCTGAGAATGTCCTGCTGTATGTTTATCCGACGGAAAATGCTTCGTTGAAGGAGATTGAGGACACCGTTATGGCAAATATCAGATCCACTGATATCTGTGGAATGACGGCTGACGGACATATTGCAGTTCTTTTGGCAAATACAAGCAATGAGGAATCAAAATATGTGGCGCAGAGACTTATGAGTGCCGGTTACGGTACAGAAATTGCAGAGGATGGTGTGGTATGTCTTCGACCGGACAGAATGTAACAGTTATCATACTGCTGATATTGAATATCATAATAGCCGCAGTATATTTCGTCATAAATTATTTTGTTAAAATGAAAAGAGCAAAGAGTCTTTTGACCAAGTCACTTGTAATGCTTTGCTGCCCCGTAATCGGACCGGCGTTTGTGGGAATCTCATATCTGTTCTTTATTATATTCTTTTCAGAGCCTGTCGACCTTGAAGATGTTATTTTCAGCAAGGAACATTCCAAATTTGAGACAAAGGTTGAGGAGGACAGAGAAAAGAACATCATTCCTCTGGAAGAGGCTATTGCGATTACGGGCAAAAGAGATTTGAGAAATCTGATGATGAATGTTGTCAGCAGCGATATAAGCGGTTCGCTGGCTTCAATTTCTCTTGCACTTGACAGCGAGGATTCGGAAACCTCACACTATGCGGCATCCGTTCTTCAGGATACTTTGAATGGATTCAGAACTGAAGTGGAGACCTGTTACAGGAAAATTCTTGACAATGCCCCACGTAAAACGGAAATTGCACTGTATCTTTGCGATTATATGGTGAATACTCTGAAACAGAAGGTTTTCATTGATATGGAGCAGAAATATTTTGTGGATATTTATGATAAAGTAGCAGAGGTTTGTTATACGGAAAATTGCGATGCCATGAATTCCGACCGAATGGAGACTGTATTTCTCTGCCTGCTTGACATTGAAAACTATGAGCGCTGTGAGGTGTGGTGCGACAGGCTGGTCGAGCTTTTCCCCAACGCGCTTGCCGCATACACAACACGTATGAAGCTTTATTTTAACTGCGGAAGACGTGAGGAGTTTTTTGATGTGGTTGATAAATTGAAGAATTCGCCTATTGTTATTGACGGAGAGACGCTTGAAATGCTGAGAGCGTTTTCGTAAAAGGAGTAATATGCTTTCAAAACGTGATTTTGTGGCTATCGTTATGATGATGGTCGCACTGCTGTTTATGTTCCAGTTTTCACAGGTGGTTAAGCAGCAGGGCAACAATTATGACGTGAATGAATTTGCCGGAGAAAGTGCCGACGGAGAAAAGACTGATACGGCACGGCTTTTTGAAACACTTAATTCTGAATCGGCCGGCAAAAGGAATAACGGAACCGTATGGTTTGTCGGTGACAGAAACAGCGGGACAGCTATGGCAGCTGAGCAGTGGTCATACTACAGAAAATATAAAATCAGGTATTTTGACGATATTCCTGAAGCCGATAATTCTAAAAATGTCAAAATGATTATTTTTGACACTCCGAGTATTAATCTTGACAACAGAACGGTGCTTGTCAAAAGACTTGCCGAAAAGATGGGTTCAGTGCTTGTGTTTAACGGGATTCCGGACAGGGAACTGATAAACGGAAACAAAAAGCTCCGCGAGCTTTTCGGAATTACCGAAATCGGTGAAAATACACAAATCGAGGGAATCCAGATGTTTGAGGGATTTCTGATCGGTGGCGAAGTGATTCTGAAGGCTCAGAATGATGAAGAAAAAAAATACGAAGACCTTGAAATGAATATTCCCTGGGTAAAAACAGGACTCGGAACAAAGACATATATGGTTGGTCTGATGGATGAGAAAAAGGTTTTCCCGTATGATTTTCCGAAGATACTGTGGAGAAATTATTATCACGGTGCATTTGTTTTTGCTGTAAACGGAGATTATATCGACGGTAACATGGGAATGGGTTTTCTTGATGCCATGACGTATGAATCAGAGCGTTTTTCGCTGTATCCGGTGGTTAATGCAAACAGTATTTCCGTTGCCGACTTTCCGTACCTTTCAAATGAAAATAATGACAAAATGGAGAGCGTTTACAGCAGAGATGTGGAAACAATGCTCAGAGATATAGTCTGGCCCGGTTTCATGTCCATGGTTACGAGAAGTGATATGCTTCTTTCGTGTTTTTTTACCACAAAATACAATTATGATGATCCTGCACAGCCTATGAGTGATGAAATCCCGTTTTATCTTCAGCAGATGAAGGAAATTAATTCGGAAGCGGGACTGTCGCTTGCATTTACTGGAGACATTTCAACGGATGAAAAAATAAAGCAGGATGTCGGATTTTACGGGCAGGCCGGCACGAAGTACGAATATCGTCTACGATATTCTGACTGTATTGATGATGAAGACCTGAAGGTGCTGAAGAATAACGGATTTACATCGGGAAGCATCAGCTGCAGGGAAATGTCCGGCAATCGTCTGCTGAGATATCTTGACAAAAATATTACAGGACAGACAGTTACAAATGTGGCATCAAATTATTCCTTCAGGGATGAGCTCGTATTCAGAAGTGTGATATCCAGTCTGGGTTATTCCAATCTTCTGATAGATATGAACAATGTTGTGTGGCCGGAGAGCATCGATGACGAATGGCAGAACTATTTTGACAGAATTTACAGTAATATGACATCTTACTGGTCTGATTCTTTTGGCTTTGCCAAGACTACACTGTCTGAAAGTGATTTGAATTTCAGAAAAATGTATGCGGCTGATTTTGATGTTGAAACTGATAAAGAAGACAATAACAGAATTATTGTGAACATGAAGGGTACGGAGGATGCGTGGTTTGTGCTCAGAACGCACAATGCGGCAATCGGAAGTATTTCCCACGGAGAGTATGAAGAAATCGGAGATTATGTTTATCTGATCAGGCTTGAGAGCGGGCAGACTGTAATCGAGCTTGATGATACAGATGATGTGTTCAGATACAGAAATCCGTTTTAACTGATGAAAGAGGTTATTTGATGAAGATATGTCTTGTGGCCGAAGGCTGTTATCCGTATGTCGTCGGCGGCGTGTCCGGATGGGTAAACAGCATGATAAAGGCATTTCCGGAGCATGAATTTGTTATTTTGTCAATAATTGCCGACCGAACACAGAGCGGGAAGTTTGCGTATGAGCTTCCGTCAAATGTATCTGCGGTTTATGAATCTTATCTGAATGATGACGACTGGGGAAAGGGTGGCAGCCGCATCAGAAAAAAGAGAATGAGCCGTAAGCATTTCGTTGCGCTCAGAAGTATCATAATGAATGAATATCCGCAGTGGGATACGGTTTTTGATCTGTTTATGAATCAGAATTTTTCGATAGACGATCTTCTTATGGGTGCGGATTTCCTGAAAATAATTCAGGAGTGCTACGACAAGCAGTATTCGCAGGTTAACTTTTCCGATTTCTTATGGACAATGAGATCGATATACCTTCCATTGTTCCTGATAATGAAAACAGATATTCCCTACGCTGACGTGTATCATTGTGTGGCGACAGGCTATGCAGGTGTTCTGGGAGGAATGGCAAATTACAAATACAGCTGCGGACTGATTGTATCGGAACATGGTATTTACGCCAGAGAGAGAGAAGAAGAGCTGATAAAGGCAACCTGGGTAGCCGGAATATATAAAAATATTTGGATTGATCAGTTCAGAAAAATGGCTAAACTGGCATATGACAAGGCTGACTGTGTCACGGCTCTTTACGAGCACGCCAGAGAACTTCAGATAGAGCTGAAGTGCCCGCCCGAGAAGACGATGATTACCGCTAACGGAATAGATCCCGACCGTTTTGCTTCCCTTCCGGGGAAAACAGAAGAAGACATGGCCTATATCAATATAGGTGCGGTACTGCGTGTTACTCCGATAAAGGATGTAAAGACGATGATTCGTGCTTTTGCCTTTGCCAAAAGAATAGTTCCGAATCTGAGACTATGGATAATGGGACCCTGCGATGAGGATGAAAAGTATGCTCAGGAATGCTTTGAACTTGTCGATGTTATGCAGCTGAGAGATGTTATATTTACCGGAAGAATAAATGTGACGGATTATCTCGGACGTATGGATTTTACGATACTTACGAGCATAAGTGAGGGACAGCCGCTTACGATTCTTGAAGGATATGCGGCCCATAAGCCTGCCATAGCGACTGATGTAGGAAACTGCAAGGGCTTGATTTACGGTGAAAATGATGATAATCTTGGGGCAGCGGGAATACTGACTCATATTATGAATACCGAGGAAATTGCCAATGCAATGACGGAACTTGCGAGAAACACTGAGAAACGTCTTGCCATGGGAGAAACAGGATACCAGCGTCTGCAGATGAAATACAGACTGAATATGATGCAGCAGAAATATGTCGAAATATACAATAATGTGGGTTCGACTGCTGAACAGAGAAGGATGAACAGGAGATAGCAAATGGCCGGAATAGGAGTTAAGTTAAGTAAAATATATGATAAAAACACACTGACGACCAGCGTTATCGGCTTTGGTTACAGTACTGCGATATCGGTTGCACCCATGTTCCTTGTAATCGGGGCAATTTTTATAATGCAGGAGATTCTCGGCTTCAGCAGAATCAGTTACAGTGAACGTGAGCTTTATGCCTGCACGGTGCTTTATATTTTTGTGTTCGGTCTGCTTACGGCATCACCGTTTAATGCGGTTCTGTCCAAGTATTTATCTGATATAATTTATGAGGATAAATACGCCGATATTTTGCCATGTTATTATCTGGGGCTTTTGATGAATGTGACACTCAGTACTATCGTCGGCGTACCTTTTGTTATTCATGAGGTTGTGGTCGGTATGGTGCCTGTAGGCTTTGCACTTATGGGATTTTGCGGATACATGGCTCTGGTGCTTGTGTTTTATTCCATGCTATATCTTTCGATATGTAAGGACTATGGCAGAATTTCGCAGTTCTTTGTAATCGGTATGCTGGCATCTGTTTTAATGTCACTTTTGTTAAAATGGCTTACAGACATGGATGTTGCGTCGGTGATGCTGTTTTCACTTGATATCGGTTTTCTGCTTATTGCATCATTGGAATACTCGCTTGTCAGAAGCTATTTCAGAGAAAACAGTGAAAATTATAAACCGATTCTTTTGTATTTTAAGAAATACTGGAAGCTTGTACTGACTAACTTTTTGTATACGCTCGGTCTTTATGTTCATAATTTTGTATTTTGGGCTTCAGACATGAACATGGTTGTCGCAAAAAGCTTTGTGTGCATGAATCCTTATGACATGGCGACCTGCATAGCAATGTTTACGAATATTTCATCAAGCGTTATATTTATTTCTAAAGTGGAAATGAACTTCCATGAGAGGTATAAACGGTATTCGGAGGCGGTTATCGGCGGACGTGGTATGGATATTGAAAATGCCAAAAAAAGAATGTTTGAGCAGCTTCGTGAGGAGGTTACAAACCTTGTCAGAATACAGTTTATCCTGTCGGTAGTGTTGTTCTTTGTGTGTATCATCTTTATGCCGCAGTTTGGTTTCGGCGGGCTTGTAATGCAGATATATCCCTGTCTGGCAGTCGGATATTTTATACTGTTTGCAATGTACGGAGTAATAATTTTCCTGTATTACTTTAACGATTTGACGGGTGCGCTTATTACCGCACTGACATTCTGTGCGACAACTGTGCTTGCTACCGTATTTTCATCACAGCTTGAGTCCATATGGTACGGACTTGGATTTATTATCGGTGCATTTGTCGGATGGACGGTGGCCTATTTCAGACTGAGGTATATAGAGAAAAACCTGGATGTTCATATCTTCTGTAATGGAAGCATACTGAAAAAGGCAGGGAAAACAAAGCCTGATAATAAAGTATTTGATAAAAAAAGCTGAAACAGGAAACAAAATAAAAAGGTGAAATAAGAAGTCAGAATAACAGATGAAATAACAACTGATATGGAAAGCTGAGAAAAAGCTGAAAAATGAAACAAAATATAAAGATATATACAAGAAGCAGAGAGTGAATATAAAATAAATTGTAACAGTATACAGTAATCGGAAAAGAGGAAAAAATGCATCAGGGAATTATTATTCAGATTATATTAATCTGTGCGGGAATTATTACTATGATTCTTACCATTGGTTCGCTTGCAAAAAGAAAGATGGCTGAGCAGATATGTATTGCGTGGGGATTTGTTGCGGTTATACTTGTGCTCTCAGGTCTGATTCTTCGACCGGACAGATGGGTGGATATAATAAGCACGGCAGGACTGGTTGTTCTGGTGGTGCTGGGGTTCTGTATTCTGGTCGGAACATATCTGATAACGGTGAGACTTTCGGAGGTAATCAGAAAAAATAATGAGCTGGCAATGCAGGTCTCGCTTTTGAACGAAGAGGTACTCCAACTGAAGAAAAAGCTGGAAATGAATGAAGAGGAAGAGCGGGAATGAAGAAAATCCTTTTTGTTATCAATACCATGGGGCATGGAGGTGCCGAAAATGCTCTGCTGGAACTGATTAAGCGGATTGATAAAAAGAGTTATGCCGTTTCGCTGTTTGTTCTTACCGGACAGGGAGAGCTTATAGAACAGCTTGACAGTGACGTGAAGCTGCTGAATAAATCGTTTAATTCTTCATCCGTGCTGGATGCCGACGGACGGAAATATTTAAAAAAGACAGTTATGAAGTCGCTGCTTCAACGTGGGAATCTGATACGTTTGTTGCCGTATATGACCGTGAACTTTTTCAGAATGCTTTTCAGCGGCAGGGTCATGGCAGAAAAGCTTCTGTGGAGAGCAATATCGGACGGAGCGGACAGGTATGATGAACAGTATGATCTGGCGGTATCATTTCTGGAGGGAGGCTCCGCTTATTATGTTGCCGATCATGTAAATGCACTGAAAAAAGCTGCATTTATACATGTGGATTACGGTATGGCAGGATATACACGCAAGCTGGACAGAGACTGCTATATAAAATATGACACGATTTTTTCGGTGTCAGATGAGGTCAGAGAATCTTTTTTGAAGGTGTATCCGGAGTGCGTGGGAAAAAGCGATGTTTTTCACAATTATCTTGACGCTGACGGAATCCGGAAAAAATCTGAAATGACAGATGATATGCTTGAAATATGGAATAAAAACAGACACAGAATTCGTATTCTGACAGTCGGCAGACTTACCGAACAGAAGGCACTTGATATATCCGAAAAAGCGTGCAGACTTTTGACCGATATGGGTTTTGATATATGCTGGTTCGTTCTGGGAGAAGGAAACCAGAGAAAAAAACTGGAAGGTCTGGCTGAGGAACTGTCAATAGCTGACAGATTCTTTATGCCGGGAGTGGTATCAAATCCGTATCCTTATATAAAGCAGGCTGATATATATGTTCACTGCAGTGCGTTTGAAGGGAAAAGTATAGCCATACAGGAGGCACAGATACTTGGAAAAGCCATGGTGGTTTCTGACTGCAGCGGTAACAGGGAACAGGTGAGAGACCGTGAGGATGGTCTCATGTGCGACCTGAATGAAAACCTGATAGCTGAGAAGGTGTCAGAATTGCTGAAGGATGACAGACTGAGAGCGGAGCTCGGAAAGAAAGCCGCAGATAAGCAGAACCGGTTTGATACAGAACCGGTAAAGCTGTTGAATATTATGAAATGAGGAGGTGATGCTTTACATGAAGAAAAAGGATGTTCTGATTATTATTCCCGCGTACAATGAAGCATCTACCATAGGCTCACTTCTGGATGAACTGGAGAAACCGGAAATATCACATTATACGGACATTCTGGTAATGAACGATGCGTCAACCGACAGAACCAGCGATATAGTTCGTGCAAGAGGGCATGCGGTTGTCACACACATATATAATCTGGGCTATGGAAGCGGACTTCAGCTTGGATATAAATATGCCAAAAGACATGGGTATAAATATGTAATTCAGATGGATGCCGACGGTCAGCACGACCCAAGCAACGTAAAAAATATATACAAGGCACTTACAACCCCTGATGAGAACGGGAACACTCCCGATATAGTTCTCGGGTCAAGACTAATTCCAGGTGCGCCTCCGTACCCGATGAGCGGAGTCAGAAGATTTGCCAGCGGACTTTTCAGCAGGATAATAAAAATGTTTACACATCAGAAAATATATGACACGACAACCGGACTTCAGGGACTGAACAGAAGCGCTTTCGGGTTCTATTCCCAGTTCAATCATTTTGATGACAGATATCCGGATGCCAATATGCTGATTCAGATGCTGATGCTTGATTTCAGAGTAAAGGAAATTCCGGCACTGATGCATACCAGGAGCAACGGAAAGGGAATGCATTCGGGCCTGAAGCCGATAGTTTACATGATTCGAATGGTTTACTCGATGATTGCCGTATGGTGCAGGGTAAAGCTGTTTAAAGCGGATAAGGAGACTACGTTACGTGCTAAAAATATTTCAAAAAAACAGGAATAAATCTGCAGACGGCTTTGTGCCCGAAAGCTTCGAAGAAAGTACGGAATATATTGCGAACCGGTATCGCGGCTGGTACAGTGTATTCAATTTTAACCTGTCTGAAATACCGGATTTTACATATCTGAAGACATGTTTAGCCGCAGATGAATCACTTGTGCTCGTATTTGTTGATATCGGTGAAAAAAAAGGTGAGAGACTTGAAAATGATGAGATTGACAGAATATGTGACATAATCAGGTTTTTCTATCGTGAGGGGAAGAATGTAATTCTGCGCGTTGCTTATGACCATGAGGGCAGGGCAATGGAGAAGGAACCTCCTTTTTTCAGACAGGTTTTGGAAAATATTGATGATATCGGTGAAATTCTGCAAAAATGTGAAAAAGAGATATTTATATTTCAGGGACTTCTGGTCGGAAAATGGGGGGAAATGCATTCCTCCAGATATATTACCACAGAACGTCTGAGGGAAATGTATGAGGTGCTTAAAAAATACAGATCCGAGGAGTATTTTTTTGCGGTCAGACGACCGAAGTACTGGAGAAATCTGAATCCCGGCAGTGTACATGCGGGAGAAAACGGATGCCGTCTCGGACTGTTTGACGACGGAATGTTTGGATCCGAGACGGATTTGGGAACATATGATACCGTGTCGAAAAACACGGCAGGCTGGAATGGTGCATGGTCGAGAATTGAAGAAGCAGAATTTGAAAATGAACTCTGCAGATATGTTCCCAACGGAGGAGAGGCTCTGTACGGCGAAGAGTTCCGGAATAATCACGGTGATGATGATGTACTGAGGGAGCTTGAGGACAGACATATTACCTACCTCAACAGCAATCACGATCCCAAAATGATTGAAGCCTGGGAAAACAGTATTTATCGTGGGAAAGACTGCTGGAACGGGAAAAGTCTTTATGATTACATAGGTGCTCATTTGGGATACAGGTTTTTTGTATCAAAGGTATCATTTGATTTATCGGGTGGCGGGACTCTGTCGGTTTTTATCAGAAACTGCGGGTTCGCGGAGATATATAAGAAAACGGAGATTTGTATATCATATTACGATAAAAACGGGCAGATACATAAGCTTTCGGTTGAATACGGGCTGAACGGTATTGAGCCGGGAACCGAAAAAGCTGTAAGTGCTGTCGTGAAGGATGCCTGCGGAGATATTATGCTTAAGGCGCGGACGGTCTGCGACGGCGAAACGGTCAGGTTCGCCAATGAAAAAGCATTGGCAGACGGAAGCCTGAAGGTAGGACGAATGTGTCAGTGATTTTGGAGTTGCTGTGAACAGTAATAACTGAAAATGCTGTGCCACAGTATTGAGTAATGTATATAGTTGAGGTGCAAAGTGGAATCGTTATATTGGATTTTGGAATGCGCAAAAACATTTGTATCGTTTTATCTGATACTGCTTGTTTGGCCGAGAATAGTATTTAGAAAACATCTTGCCGATAAGGGCAGAACATACAGATTTGCTTTCTGTGTGACAGTACAGCCGGTACTGATTACGACGGTTGTAATAATTCTGGGATTATTGCATATCCTGCATCCTGTGGTTATAGCAATTCTGTTCTACGGAACATTTATCTTCAGTCTGTTGTATAAAAGCGGGCTGAACAAGGAAAAGTTTTTTCGTATAAAGAATTTTTTCTCGGGCACATATGGCGCAAAATCAGCACTGTCAGATATCGGCGGAGTAATAAAAAGCGCCGTTGTATCCGTTAAGAACAGTTTTCTGGAATTCATGAGCGGACACTGGTTTGAATATACACTGCTGATTCTTGTAGTGCTGTTCGGAATGATGTATTTTACCATAGGTATGTTTGAAAATGAAACATATGGATTCGGAGATCTGTATGTGCATCATGCATGGACGTACAACCTTACCGTTGGTAACATTTTTTTCGGAGGTATTTATCCGGAAGGCATGCACTGCTTTATATGCTGTCAGAATGTGCTGTTCGGAGTTGACATTCAAAGTCTGTTCCTGTTTAATGCCGGAGCACAGTCCGCTATAATACTTGTTTCAATATATGTATTTTTAAGACAGATATTCAGATGGAGATATTCAGCGACTGTAGTATTATTTCTGTTCCTGATTGTTGATGTCAAGTGCGTTCTTGCCGCAACGAGTTTTTCGAGACTTCAGTGGACGATACCACAGGAGTGGGGGTTCCCGGGAATGTTCATGGTTGCAGCTTTCCTGATCAGATTCCTTCGTGAAAAGCTGAAAAACGTAGAAACGGTAAAACGTAAAAAAGCAACAAAGAACGAATACGCAGCAAAGAGTGATGAAGCGGTAAAGAAAGATGGTGCAACAGAGAGCAATGAAGCGGTAAAGAACGAAAAAACGGAAAAGACCGAAGATACAATAAAAACTGATAAAACGGAAATTAATGATAAGTCGAAAAAGAATTCGAATACTAAAAAATCGAAGAAAATACGTAAGGCTGGTTTGCCGCTTTGTCTAAGAAATCAGAATCTTTTTATTTTCATGATGGCCCTGACATCTACACTAACAGCGCACTTTTATGCAACGATGATGGCGTTTTTTATCTGTGTCGGAGTAGTCGTTTTTTCAGCAAAGCAGATTTTTTCAAAAAAATTTATTTCACTGGCTGTTTCTTGTATGCTTGCACTGACAATAGCCTGTGTGCCTATGGCTTTAGGGTTTGCCACAGGAATCCCTCTGGAAGGATCTTTGGGATGGGCGGTTTCTCTTTTCTCTCCGAAGGATGAAAAGACTGATGAACACACACGTACTAATGAGCCTGCTAACGAAGCCGACGGGGCTGAAGGAGAGAAAACCGGAAACAACAGCGAAATTGAAGCCGGTGCACTTGCGGGCAGGGAAACAGGAAAGAACAGTGAAATCGAAGCTGACGGGCTTGCAATTAAGAATACGGGTAAATTATTGGAATCTGAGTCATATGAAGGAATAATATGTGAAGCGATTCCGAATTCGGCCGGAACGGAGATTTCGGAGCGGACAAAAACAAAGTTGGATACTCTTTATTCAAACGGCTATATGGTATTGTACGGAGAACGCCGTACAGCGCTTCTGATGGTTGCAAGTGTTCTGGGTATCCTGCTGTGGATATCCTACAGAATAATATACAGGTTCAGAAAGAAGAGCTACATTTTTACGGAGCTGGAGAGTAATTCTTTTGACGGTCATGGAATGGTAGTTTTTTTGTCAGTATTGTTTACAGTGCTGTATGCTGCTGAAAGCATGGGGCTGATAAATATTATCGAGCAATACAGAGTCGGAACTCCGTCACAGCTTATGATGCTTTCTGTTGTTTTTGCACCGGTCGATTATATCGGGGTGTTCGTTCTTGAACCGCTGGCTGACAATATAAAGAAAATAGTAACTGCTTCAATGGTGATTGCGGCGTATATTTTCATCAGGGTAACGGGCAATTTTCACGGATATCTGATGATAGAGCTGACGCGATATAACAGTTCCGTTAATGTTGCACAGTCGATTATTCAGGATATGGAGGACGACAATTTTACTGTTGTATCGACAACGGACGAGCTTTACCAGATGATGGGACACGGCTTCCATGAAGAGCTGATAAGTTTTGTAAATCAATCGGAAATTGTCAGCTACACATTGCCTACGGAGTATATTTTTCTGATGCTTGAGAAAAAACCGTTGTCCCGTGCACAGCATCATCTGTTTACGGGACCTTCATGGCTGGCTGAGGACAGGTATTACGAATTGTACGGAGATGGAACAAGCCGGTATCCGGATGCGATTCATATGGATATAGAACCGGAGATGTCTGATGTTTATTTTGGACCTTTCCCTTATTCCTCTACGGTATATAACACTCTCTGGAAACGAGTGGCGCTTATGTCAAAGGCATATGTATGGTGTCAGAAATTCAATGATATGTATCCGAATGAACTTCATATATATTACGAGGATGACGATATCATATGCTATTATCTCAAGCAGAATCCAAGACAACCGTATGAGCTTGCTGTAATGGATCCGGATGCAATGATTCTTCCGAATGAGTATCCCAATCCGATATGGCCGGAAAAGGAATACGAATAGATTTTGACAGACTGTGAACAGTAACAACGGTAATGGTAAAAACGGGAGTAGGTATGGATAATTTATTTTGTTTGCTGAGATATTCGCTTCTGAACCGGGACAGTCAGCCGGTAAATAATTCGATACTTGATGAGCTGGACAGAAAGTTTTCCGGACTGTCGGCAGAAAAATGGGATGAGATTCTTGAAACCGCTAAAAAACACAATGTACTCAGTCTGTTGTGCGATACTGTTGAAGGCCTGAAATGTGTTCCGGAATATGTAGTAAGAAGTACTGAGGAATACACAAGAAAAATTTGTCAGGTAAATTACAGGCTGTTTATTATGACAAGACTGATAATTGAAAGTCTTGAACGGGAAGGCATCAAGTCATGCGTCATAAAAGGAATAGCCACGGCAGCAGAGTACAGGATACCCGAAGTCAGGAAATCGGGAGATATTGATATCCTGCTGGCTGACGCTTCAAAAATCAATGCTGCGGTTGAGGTAATGGAACAGCTGGGGTTCGTGAAGGATGAAAAGCAGTGGACACTTCATCATGTGGTAATGACGAAGGGTAAGGTCATTGCGGAGGTTCACACGAGACCGGCCGAACCGTTTGACAGCGATAGTATTAATGCATACATGGAATCACTAATGTCTGATGTAAACACACACATGCGTGAAGATGAGGTATTCGGTATATCTTTCAGAAAGCTGGATGATGCTTATCATGCATATGAACTGCTTCTACATATGATACAGCACTTTCTGAATTCGGGATTCGGGCTGAAGCTTCTGTGCGACTGGGTGATATTCTGGAATAAAGAGCGTGACAGTTCAGATTGTGAAACATATCTGAAAATGATAAATGACAGCGGAGTTAAAAAGTTTTCTGATACCGTGACGTCTGTTTGTATTAAGTATCTGGGACTTAATGAGAACAATGTCGGCTGGATGCAGCTGTCTGATGATGCAAGGAACGGAAAACAGTCTGCGTATACGGATGAATTCATGAATGAAGTCATTCGGTCGGAGGAATTTGGAAAAAACAGCAGCGACAGAGTAGTAGCA
Organism: Lachnospiraceae bacterium; assembly: GCA_045617345.1. Classification (GTDB taxonomy): domain Bacteria; phylum Bacillota; class Clostridia; order Lachnospirales; family Lachnospiraceae; genus RUG11977. The sequence continues at coordinate 65,238 of JAZLIK010000140.1, forward strand.
GTCAGAGGGACAGGCATGAGCGCATATTTTAAGGAACTGCATCATCAGATGAAAAACAGTTTTCCGAGAGCCGGAAAATGCTTCCTGATATGGCCGCTACTGTGGTTTATTACTGCTTTCAGGTTTATCAGAAACAACAGAAAAGTGCGTCACGTGTCTACACTGAAGGTGCTGAGATCAGCAAAAGGACGGGGAAAACTTGTTGAACAGATGGAACTGTTCAACAGGTAATAAATCATGCCTTTTATCGCAGCTTTGCACTATATGGGAAATTACGTCATTTAATGTGCAAAATGCGATTGTGACGGAAAGACTACAGCCGGGCGGGGAACAGTTGTGATTTACGGAGAAATGACTGATGGAATCTGAAAGAATTCTGAATACAAAAAGAAATATAGTGATGGGGACACTGGCAAAGCTCGTAAACCTGCTGTTCCCATTGGCAATAAATGCGATAATAATCAAAAAGCTCGGAATTGAGTACCAGGGACTCAGTTCCCTGTTTGCGTGCATTCTGCAGGTCCTTTCGCTTGCGGAACTCGGAATTGGTTCGGCTATGGTTTTCAGCATGTACGAGCCGATTGCCTGCCACGATGTGCCGAAGGTGTGCGCACTGTTACGACTTTACAGAAAAATATATCTGATTATCGGGTGCGTGATTTTTGCGGCAGGTCTGTGCTGTATGCCGTTTCTGACACTGTTTGTGGCAGGAGATGTACCCGCGGACACAAATATTTATATTCTCTTTTTAATAAGTCTGTTTAACACAAGTATCAGTTTCTTTCTGTTCGCGTACCGCGAAGCGCTTTTTCAGGCATCGCAGAGAACCGATATCCGTGATACAATTGCCATGATTCTTGATATTATCCTGAGTATCGCAAAAATTTTGGTGCTTATAATTCTTGCGGATTACTATATATTTTGTCTGCTTATTCCTTTATTTACAATAATCAACAATATAGTAACGGCACTGGTAACGCGTAAAAAATATCCGGAATACAGGTGCGCCGGCACTGTTTCGAAGGAAGAACGTCTGGATATTTCAAGAAGAGTTTCGGGTCTGTTTATAAACAGATTCTGCGATGTAATCTGCAATTCGTTTGACAGTATCATTATTTCGAGCTTTCTTGGACTGGAAATGCTTGGAAAGTACAACAATTATTTTTATCTGATGAATGCGCTGATGATGCTTTTGGCAATTCTGGTTAATTCTGCGATACCGAGCATGGGAAATTCGGTGGTACTGGAAACACAGAAGAAGAATTATGATGATTTCTGCACTTTACAGTTCGGATACAGCTGGCTGACCGGGTGGGTTGATGTGTCGCTTCTCGGAATTTATCAGACCTTCATTAAATTCTGGGTTGGAGAAGATATGCTTCTGATGATGCCGCTTCCCGTTCTGATGTGTGTTTATCTGTATGTGGTAAAATCAGGAGAGGTATTTATGGCGTACAGACAGGCGGCCGGAATATGGTCACATGACAAAATCAGACCTGTATTTGAAGCATTGCTGAATCTGGGGCTGAATATCTGGTTTGTAAAAATGTGGGGAGTTGTGGGTGTTGTTTTGTCAACAATTCTGACATTGGGACTTATCAGGCTGACGTGGGGTTCATGGTATCTGTTTAACGAATATTTCAGGGACTATTCGCATGGCAGATATCTGTTGAGAATGTGCTATTATACGGTCATTACCGTTGCAGCCGGAATAGCGAATTTTGCTCTGTGCGAATTGATTCCCATTGAAGGATTTTTGGGGCTCGTGATCAGAGGCGGAATATGCATTACAGTACCGAACATTATTTTTATTGTGTCGTATTACAGGCTTCCTGAGTTCAAAAAGGCAGTTAAACTTGGTAAGAGTCTGTTAAAGAGAGAATGGTGAGAATATGAAAATTCTGTTTTTCAGCGGCGGATTATACAGACCGGGCGGCACGGAGCGGGTTCTTGTTGAGGTAGCAGACAGTCTTGCGGAGCGGGGGTATGAAATCTGCATAGTAAGTCTGACAGGTGAAAAAAAAGCATTTTATGAGCCGGACAAGCGTATAAAAATATATTATTTGGAAGCGGAGAATTTCTCCGGTCATCTTGTCGGTAATCTGAAAAAGCTTGTAAAAATAACAAAAAAAGAAAAACCGGATGTATGGGTGGATGTTGATACGATTCTCTGCATGTACTCAATACCGTTGAGATTTTTGTGCCACGGATTTCATCTTTTGTCATGGGCGCATTTTAATCACAATTCGACGTTCAGTAAAAACAGGTTTATCAGGCGTATATCCACTTTTGCCGCAGCGCATCTGTCGGATGGTATGATAGTATTGACCGAATTTGATAAAAAATATTATCAGAGAAGATTTGGAATGGGTGAAAGGCTTTATCAGATATACAATCCCAATCCGTTTGAAAATACGGGAAAAAAGACAAAATACGGGAAATATATATTTGCAGCGGGAAATCTGGTCCCTGAAAAAGGATTTGATTTTCTGATTGAAGTCTGGAGCAGGCTTGAGAAAAAATACCCCGACTGGCATGTTGTGATTACGGGGGACGGCAGTGAGAAAACTGCGCTGAAGAGAGAGGTTAAACGAAAAAAGCTTGCCAATTTTCATTTCGTCGGAAGAGTTCCGAAGATAGAAAAGTATTATGAAAATGCTTCAATATATGCGCTGACATCCAGATATGAAGGGTTCCCAACCGTTGTAATGGAAGCAATGGCATATTCACTGCCGGTGGTTGCCCTGGGTAAAAATACCTGTGTAACTGAGATGTTTGATGACGGTGTGTCGGGGATTGTTGTAAAAAAACGGGACGTCGATGAATTTGCACAAAAGCTGGAGCTTCTGATGCAAAATTCCGAAATGGCAAAAAGGATAGGAAACGAAGCAAGGAGGAAGGTTGATGATTTCTCGCATGAAAAAATAATTCCTAAATGGGAAAAAATGTTGAAAAAGGTGACGAAAATATAAATGTGCATGGTTTTAACTGCGTATAAATGATTGATGCCATGTATGGGTGTAAGCTTTCGAAAAATATATAAAAATAGCCGATTTGCCTGTAAAGACGGTAAGGGGACCAAGTGAACAAGAAAGCATGTCGCTTGCGACATGCTGCGCCGCTTTTGCGTCGCGTCAGCGACAAATTACCGCTGCAAAAGCGTGCGCATCCTCGCGGAGCGTTTTTACTTTATAGGACGTAAATTCCTATAAAGTAAAAAAAGGAGAGTAAAAACTCTCCTTTGAAAATACAATAATCATTTTTAATGATGAGTAGGATCTTCACAGTCTCTGCTACAGTAAATACAGTATGCGTTTATTACTCTCAGTTCCTCACCGCTTTGGTCAGCAGTTACATTAAGATCGCCAAGTCCGATATACTCTCCATCTGCACTCGACATACCGCTGTTGTTGTGATATGCGCCGCCGTAAGGACTATTGTGAAAGTCAAGTGTCAGAGAGTTTGTTCCGCTTCCTTCACAACTCTCGGCATTACTTGAAACATGGGTGACAGCTTTGTTAAATACAACAACAACTTTTCTGTCATCACTGTGATGTCCGTCTTCAGCACGATGGCGACCATCAATCTGAATAATGTAATTAGGTTGCCCCAACGCAGGTTTTTGAACAATCTTTGCAGCAAAAGTATAACAATCTACAGCACCGCTTGCAGCAAAAACACCCTCTGAAAAATCATCGTTCAAAAGAATGCTTGGCTTAATATAATTCTTCATATCAGTATCTCCTTATTTAATAATCATTAATTTTTGAAGACATGAACATCGGCTATCTCGGGAGAAACATCACCATTGTAGCTAATTGATATGGTGAACGTAACCACCTTGGTAACATTGTTCAGAACAGCTGTGTTTTCCTGCATATATCCAAATCCCTGGGTACCGTTAACGGCCAAGAGATTAATATTGTTGCAGGATGTATTGAGAAGAATTCGAATTCGGTTGCCCTCAACAGGAACGTTCATTTCTACTGAATAAACAATCTGACCACCTCCGGTCCATTTCTGGGTACCGTAACTTGAATCCAACGGATAAGCATAAAAGGCAGCATCGGGATCACCGCTTGAGAGATTTGTGGCCCATACTCCTTCTGAAACACAATCGTTTAATAAAATAACCGGTTTATTGTATTTCTTCATATGCCACACTCCCTTCTGTAAATATCTCAAAAAAATTATATCATACTTTTGGGGGAATTCAATGTATATTTTAAACAAAAAATAAGTAATAATTAACCAGATAATTGTTTATAAAGCTATAATATACAATTGATTAGTAATAGAGTAAACCTAATGGTTAAAAAAAGATGCTTTATGATACAGCTTGTTATAAGCGTATGTAATTTCGGAGCGCGCGTCTGTGTGAAGCATTATTGATATTTATTTACATTCTTGAATACATAAATAAGTATTTTTGACACATATCCATTTAGACGTTAACAAAAAGACACAAATTTTCGTAAAAAAGGGGGAAATTTGGTTTCTCATAGACATAAACCCAATATGTATATCTTGGCAGACAACTGAATAGCTATAATCATCCATTGTCAATATTAACCTTATATCATATCATTGACATCGGTACATACACAAAATATAATGATGTTATGAAAGAAGAAGTATTATTTATCTTTGGACAAGGAGAAGTATGAAAATAGTTATAGTTCGTCACGGTGATCCTGACTATCAGAATGACTGTCTGACCGAAAAAGGAAAAAGGGAAGCCGAATGTCTTGCACCGAGAATTCAAAAAATGAAATTCGAACGGTGCTATGTTTCGCCACTCGGGCGGGCACGTCAGACGGCAGAGGCGTGTCTTGGACCAATAGGAATTGAACCGGTGGTTCTTGACTGGCTGCAGGAGGTTCGAACGAAGGTCTACAGACCAAATCAGGCGTATAGGGAGAGTGTTCCGTGGGACTGGTATCCTGCAGACTGGACATCGTTCGATGACTTTTATACGTTTGACAGGTGGTATGAGCATCCTGTGTTTGTGCAGGCCGGTCTGAAGCAGGACATCGAAAACATTTATGCCGGGCTGGAAAAACTCCTGAATGAGATGGGGTACGTGAAAAACGGGAGATTTTTCAAGGCAGTTCGACCGAATAATGACACTGTACTGTTGTTCTGTCATTTTGGTCTTGAATGTGTTATAATCAGTTATCTGCTGAATATTTCACCGATGGTGCTCTGGCAGGGATTCTGCGCCCATACGACCTCGGTTACGACTGTCGCAACTGAAGAGCGGATTGCCGGACAGGCAGGATTCAGGGTAATTGAATTCGGTGATACATCACATCTGTATACGGCAGGGGAACCGTGTTCTTTTTCAGGACGTTTCTGTGAATGCTTCACAAATGAGGATGAGAGGCACTGAAAGAGGTTACGGATTTTCGGGACAGACCGTGCGTAGTAACACTTTGCTCGCATTTATGAGAGCCCGGTGTTTTTGAAAAATTTGGAATTGAGGAGCAACAGAGCAATGAGGTAATGAAGTAACAGAGTAACGGAGCAATGAGGTAATGAAGTAACGGAGCAATCTGAAGCATTAGTGAGTGGAAATGTGACTTTTGATTTTCACGTCAAATTAATACCGGGAGTGAAATATGTTGAAATCGGTTGGAACTATGAAAAATGCGGTTCGAATACAGGACCTGAATGGGGCTGAACTTGATTATTACGTCAGAATGTCCGAAGCTCAGCTACTACATGCTTTTGAACCTGCACCGGGTGTGTTTGTTGCGGAGACACCGCTTGTAATCAAACGGGCACTTGATGCCGGATATGAGCCGATATCGTTTCTGACCGATGAGGAATGCACGAATGCGGATTTTCTGGAGCTGGTCAATAATCACGGTGATGTGCCTTTATATGTGGGTCCGAACAGTCTTGTTTCGGAAATGGTCGGCTATAAGCTTACACGCGGCATTTTGTGTGCAATGAGAAGAAAAAAACTTCCATCTCCCGAAGAGGTATGTGAAGGAGCATCACGTATTGCTGTGCTTGATGATGTAATGAATCCGGTAAATGTCGGTGCAATATTCAGATCTGCGGCAGCACTTGGAATCGATGCACTGATTCTAACTGAAGGAAGCGGTGACCCGTTGTACAGGAGAGCGTCCAAGGTTGGCATGGGAGCGGCATTTCAGGTACCATGGACTGTTATAAAGGCTGACAGAGGCTATATAGGAAATATTAAAAAAGCGGGATTTACCACTGTTGCAATGGCTTTGAAGGAGAATTCGGTCAGCATTTCGGACAAAAGACTGACCGACGCACGTAAGCTTGCGATTGTTTTGGGCAATGAAGGCTTTGGCTTAAATGATGATACCATTGCGGAGTGTGATTATACGGCTATGATTCCGATGTATCACGGAATCGATTCCCTGAATGTAGCGGCGGCCGGCGCGGTAATATTCTGGGAGCTTTGCAAGGACAGAGGAGAAAAATATACGGAGGTTGTTAAATGAATACGTTCAGAAAAGACATTTGGGAAAAGGATGAATACAGTTATGCGGCAGCTTATGGGTTTGTGCCGAATATTACTGCTTATCTTCATGATGACGACAGTGTCAGAGACTGTATGCTTGTAGTGCCGGGAGGAGGATACTGTATGGTGGTTCCGCCCGAAGCTGAGATAGTTGCAAAAACGTTTTTTGATAAAGGTATGAACGCGTTTGTTCTGACCTATACTACCGATATTACCATGTCGGTGCCTTTGAAAAAGCAGCCGCTGTTTGATATTTCAAGAGCTGTCCGTGTTATCAGAAAAAATGCTGCGGAGTATAAGATAAATCCAAACAGGCTTGTTATCTGCGGATTTTCGGCAGGCGGTCATGTATGCGGAACACTGTGCACTCATTTTGACGATGTGCAGGATACCGGTGAGTATGCGGCAATATCCAACAGACCTGACGGTGCTATTCTGTCATACCCGGTAATTACCACAGGAGAGTATACACATATTTATTCGACGATTGCGCTTGTCGGAAATGAGGCAACGCAGGAAGAAAAGGATTATTACTCGGTTGAAAAGAATGTGACTCCGAACACACCTCCATGCTTCATCTGGCAGACCGTTGGAGACGGTCTTGTACCTATTGAAAACAGTTATCTGATGGCTGCGGCGCTCAGAAAAAACAAGGTTCCGTTCGCACAGTATGCATTCCCAAGAGGAGACCACGGTCTGTCTGTATGCTGTGAGGACTTCTTTAAGGGTGTATTCGGTGAACCGTATACCATGGAACAGGTTCATCGTGCGATTGAAGCCGTAAAGAACGGAGAAGGGGTAAATGTTTCCGAACAGCGTCGTCATGAGCTGATGGTTCAGTTTGGAATTGAGAAGCCGGATAATGCCGACGGACACCGCGAACCTCCTCGGGCAGCGGCACCTCAGCAGGAGGAAAAATGGACGAATCCTTACGAAGATGTAAGTCACTGGCCTGAGCTTGCCATGGACTGGATAAATAAGTGTATCGGGTAAGCAGGGAATGATTTTATGGCAAAACTTTCGTTTTATGTAAAGCGTATTAAAGAAGGGCGACTGAAAGAGATGGGTGCCCAGATTCGCTGGATTTACGGATACGGCAGGAGGCACTGGAAGGCTATTATTCTTTATACGCTTCTGGGAATGACGGGAACTGTGATATCCCTGATATCGAGCTTTGTGTCAAAGGACATGGTCGATATTGTTACCGGAAAACAGACCGGTGCGCTTATAGCAACATTCTGCGCTATGATAGGTGTTACTGTCGGAAATACATTTATCAGTCAAGTGTCAATTTATGTATCAACAAAAATAAACTTAAAGGTTGATGCTGAAATCAAGGCTGATATTTTCTCGAAGATTCTTGTTACAGACTGGGAGTCGCTGACGGGATATCATACAGGCGACCTGCTGGTCAGGTGGAACAGTGACGCATCACAGGTTTCAAGCGGGATACTGAGCTTTGTGCCGAATATAATCATAAACTTTTTCAGGTTTGTTTCGGCACTTGTCGTAATGCTGAAGGCTGACTGGACATTTGCGCTGATAGCCTGCGCAAGCATGCCGATAAGCTATCTGATATCCAGAGTAATGATGTCAAAGATGCGTAAGAATAATGAAAGTTCTGCGAAAATCAGCGCGGAAATGTCGGGATTTAACCAGGAAGCATTTTCAAATATTCAGACTATTAAAGCTTTTAATCTGATTCCGGAATACACAAAAAAGCTGCATAAGCTTCAAAAAGAGTATATTTACACAAGACTTAAATATCAGAAAGCATATATAGGAATTGCTCTTGTAAACGTATTTCTGGGTCTGGTGGTTTCATATGCCTCTTACGGATGGGGAATTTACAGGGTTTGGAACGGTGATATTACTTACGGAAGCATGACTATGTTTCTGTCACTTTCTTCCAGCCTGTCGGCAACCTTAAACAGTCTGCTGAATATCATTCCGTCGGGAATATCACTGACGATTTCGGCAGGACGTCTGATGGACATAGTAGAAATGCCGAGAGAGGATTTCAGTAATGCTGCCGAGGTTGACGGATTCCTTGAAAAACACAGAAATGACGGAATTTCATTAAATATTGATAAAGTAAGTTATTCATACAAAACAGGAACAGAAGTATTTAAGGATGCTTCACTGAAAGCTGATCCACACGAGGTGGTGGCACTGGTGGGACCTTCGGGAGAAGGAAAAACGACAATGCTCAGGCTCATTCTAGCCCTGATTCTTTCACAGGAGGGAGCCGCGACGCTTTCGGCCGAACAGAACGGCGAAACCGAATCCATACCGGTTAATGCGGCAGCGAGAAGGCTGTTTTCATATGTGCCGCAGGGGAACACGATGTTCAGCGGCACCATAAAGGACAACATGCTGCTTGTGAAGCCGGATGCGACCGATGAGGATATAAAGGCTGCGCTTGATATGGCCTGTGCCCTGGAATTTGTGGAAAAACTGCCTCACGGGATTGATACCGAGCTGCAGGAAAGAGGCGGAGGTCTTTCGGAAGGACAGTCTCAGCGTCTTTCAATTGCCAGAGCGATACTGAGGAAATCACCTCTCCTTCTTCTGGATGAGGCAACATCGGCACTTGACGTGGCCACCGAGAGAAGACTGTTAAAGAATATTATGGCAGACACGTACCCGAGAACCTGCATTGTTACAACTCACAGACCGACTGTTCTGAACATATGCAACAGAGTGTATGCAATCAGAAACAGAGGGTGTGAGGTTATGAGCGATAAAGAAATTGACGAGCTTATAAATGAATTTTGATGATGAACAGATTATTATTCATCGCTGATTTTGTGACGCCCTTTATTAATGCTTTTGACCGGACTATGAACAGTAACATGAACAGTAACATGAACAGTAACCATGAACAGTTATGAGTAACGACAAGGGCAAAAAGAAGGATTGACTTCTTTACGATTATTATTTATAGTTAACGACAAAAGAACTGTTTATTTCAGCATGAAAAAGGAGGAGCTATGAGGGAACAGATAAAGAAGATATTTGATACAAATAAAAAACTTCTGGAACTGATTGATAAAGCAGTATATTATTTTCGCGAATGTGAGTACGAAAAAGCTCTGTTCTGTGTGTCCGAAACAGTGGAGCCTGTGAATTTTACTGCTGATGCGGTAGGCTCTGACAGAGAATATTTCAGGAGTATTTCGGTTGATTCGGTGTCGGAAATGCTTAAAGAAATATTAAAAGCGAAGAAGGAAAGAGATTATATTCTGCTCGCAGATCTGTATGAGGTCAAGCTGAACGGATTTATATGCGCGGTTCAGGAACTTATTATAAGCAGAGAGCAGTATCTTGCCTTTGATGACGGTGTTTATGCTTCGAATATAATGAGGCTGATTTCACGAATAGGAAAGAGTATTGCAGCCAGAGATGATTTGACTGCTGATGAAAAGGAACGTTTCCGGGTGAATATCGAGGCTGCGCTTCAGGAACCGCTTGAACCTGAGACTTTGCTGAAGGCCGGATACGCGCTTGAGTTTACCTCAAACGGAATGATGACGATGGCAGCCCCCTTCGGAGACGGAAAGATTTATCTTCATACAAACGGCAGAATAGAAAATGAAAGCTTTATTCTGGCCAATCACTGGATTGACAACAGGGCTGACAGATACATCATGTACGGCTTCGGAATGGGATACCATGCAGAGCAGCTCAGGATACTTGATCGGGGTAGGAAGCTTACGGTATTTGAAAGCGACTTAAATGTTCTGAAGCTTTATTGTGCGTTTGGAGAAAAATGTGACCTCCTTTGGGACGATGATACGGATATAGTGTACGATCCCGACATGAGTGCGGTACAGTCGTTGATTGATGAGTGCAGGATTACGGAAATGAATGGAGGAGCAAAGCTGCTTCAGGCACCCGACGGAAGCCGGATAAAGGTTTGCATTCATTATCCGTCATACAGAAGAAGCTCAGGCTGTGTGGGACTGGATGTCTTTGTCCCGTGGAAGGAAAAAATAGAAGAGTGTTAATCGTCACCATTCGCCGGTGTCAGTTCTTTTGACGCCGTCATCATAATATTCATAAGATTGGAGAAAGTATATGCAGGATGACAATGTTGTAGTGTTAAGTAAACTTGTAGACAAAATGAAGCTTGAAAACTGTACACCTGAAATTGATACCAGCAAGGTGTTTATTACAAAACCCGATATTAACAGACCGGCGCTGCAGCTGGCAGGATTCATGGAAGACTTTGACCGGTCGAGAATACAGATAATCGGAAATGTTGAGCATTCGTTCCTCTCTCATCAGGATAACAGAAGTGAAATCATGGACAGATTTCTCGGATTGGGAATTCCCTGTCTTGTATTCTGCAACGGGTTCGAGCTTGAACCGGAAACGATAGCGTCAGCAATAAAGTACGGAGTTCCGCTTCTCAGAACCGGGAAAACAACATCGTCGTTTATGGCCGAGGTTATCAGATGGCTGAATGTTGAGCTTGCTCCCTGTATGACGATACATGGTGTTCTGGTTGATGTATACGGTGAAGGAATTCTGATAACGGGTGAGAGCGGTATCGGTAAAAGCGAGGCTGCCCTTGAACTGATAAAGCGTGGACACCGACTTGTCAGTGATGATGTTGTTGAAATCAGAAAGGTCAGCGATGATACGCTTGTCGGAACATCACCCGAAATGACGAGGCACTTTATCGAACTGAGAGGTATCGGAATCATTGATGTAAAGACGCTATTCGGTGTTGAAAGTGTAAAGAATACAGGTACCATCGATCTTGTAATAAATCTTGAGGAATGGGACAGAGATAAAGAATATGACAGAATGGGACTCGAGGAAAATTATGTAAATTATCTCGGAAATAACGTTGTCTGTCATAATATCCCCATCAGACCCGGACGAAACCTTGCAATTATCTGTGAATCGGCAGCTGTAAACTGCAGACAGAAGAAAATGGGTTATAATGCGGCGCAGACCTTGTATGAGCGTGCGATAGCAAATATAAACGGAGGAAAAAAATGAAATACTGTTTTGGAGTAGATATTGGCGGAACTACTATTAAAATGGGTCTTTTTTCCGAAAACGGAGATATTCTTGATAAATGGGAAATTGTAACGAGACGTGCGGACGGCGGTGCAGCCGTTCCGTATGATATAGCAGCTGCTATTGAGGACAAACTTACGGAAAAGGGGCTGAGCAGGTTGGACTTCGCCGGTGTCGGTATCGGTGTTCCGGGTCCGATAACCGAAGACGGTACGGTAATGAAGTGCGCGAATCTCGGCTGGGATGTATTTAATGTAAATGAAAAAATGACAAAGCTTACGGGAATGAAGTGTACTGCCATTAATGATGCAAATGCGGCTGCGCTCGGTGAACTCTGGAAGGGAGCAGCGCAGGGTTGCAGTAATATGGTTCTGATAACGCTCGGAACAGGTGTCGGAGGCGGCATAGTTTTGAACGGAAGAATCATTCACGGTATCCACGGAGGCGGAGGAGAAATCGGCCATATCGTGGTAAATCCCACTGAGACGGATACCTGCGGATGCGGTGGTCACGGACATCTCGAGCAGTATGCATCTGCCACGGGAATTGTCAGAATGGCAGAAAAAATGCTTATAAGTACTGCCAGAGAGACTTCACTCAGAAATCTTGATCATGTAACGGCCAAGGATGTATTTGACGCAGCAAAAGCCGGTGATGCGGTAGCAATGGATCTGGTTGATACCATGTGCATGTATCTTGCACAGGCTCTTTCAGGTGTTGCAGCCACATGCGACCCTGAGGTATACTGCTTCGGAGGCGGAGTATCAAAGGCCGGAAGCATTATTCCCGATACAGTAGCAAAACATTTTTATTCAAATAATATGAATGTTTTAACAAAAAGCAAGTTTGTGCTTGCGGAACTCGGAAATGATGCCGGTATCTGCGGAGCAGCATATCTTGCCCTGAGTTCAATTTGAATACAGTTACTATTCACAGCCGGATAACAATGAACGCAGGACTGAAGCTTGTTTCAGACATTGCGAGTATTATCATCCGACTATGGAGGCCGGACACAACACATGAATAAGCCAACAGGTGTGCAACGTCATCTGACTGTGAAGCTGTCAGGTTTTATGAAGGTGATTTGGACGGACAGTGAATAATTTTTTGAATATTAACAAAAAATATTGGATTGAGTTGGAGAAGTAATTGAATACACGTATAAAAGAATATTTAATAGAAATTCTCGACAAAGACAGGGTGTTTGAGAACGCACCGCTTAGTGAATATACATCGTTTAAGGTCGGAGGTCCCGCTGATTTTCTGGTTCAGACTTCCGAAAGTGACGAAATTGAGAAACTGATTGCACTTGCATCACAGGAGAAAATACCGTATTACGTTATCGGAAACGGCACTAATATGCTTGTCTCCGATGAAGGCTATCATGGACTTGTAATTCTGATTAAAGACAAAAAGAACGGTATCGTTTTTGAGGAAAGTGCTGACGGTGCAACGGTAACAGTAGGCGCAGGCTGTTCACTGAGCAGATTCGCTAATGAAGCGGCGTCACACGGGTATTCCGGACTGGAGTTTGCATCGGGAATTCCCGGGAGTGTCGGCGGAGCGGTTGTTATGAATGCGGGTGCTTACGGTGGAGAAATTAAAGATGTTATAAAGTATGCGCTTGTGATGGACAGTGTCGGAAACATCATGAAACTTGATCGCGGTGAACTTGAACTTTCATACAGAAGCAGTGTTATTCAGCGAAAAAACCTTGTTGTTCTTGAAGCATGTTTCGAACTTAAAAAAGGAAATGCGGAACAGATAAAGGCAGAAATCAGGGAGCTTAATGAACGACGCAGAGAGAAACAGCCACTTGATTATCCGAGCGCGGGCAGTACGTTTAAACGACCCGAAGGACATTTTGCGGGAAAGCTTATAGAAGACGCCGGTTTACGCGGGTATTGTGTCGGAGATGCACAGGTATCTGAGAAACACTGCGGATTTGTGATAAACAAAGGAAAGGCAACTGCATCAGATATATACAGTCTGATAGCGGATGTTATTGAAAAAGTATATTCTGAATTTGGTGTTGAACTTGAGCCTGAAATAAAGCTTCTTGGGTTTGATGAGTGAGAGTGGTAACCGTTTATCGATTGTTATCATTAATAACGGGATGAGGAAAATGAGTTTTACGACAAAGGTGAAAGAAGAGCTGTCGGAGAATATTCCGAACGCAAGACACTGCAGAATAGCGGAACTGGCTGCAATATGCTGCTTCGCGGGCTCTTTGAACAGTGAAAAAGACGAGTTTGTTATCAGTTCGGAAAACATTCTTGTTATGGAAAAAGCAGAAAAATTAATAAAAAAAATTTTTCCTGTTGACATTGACGAAAGAATATTTTACGATATAAGACGTTCGGGTAAAGATGGAGGAGGAATTGTCTTCGGTAAAAATGAAAAAAAACAGCTCTTTTCTTTACTCAAGATAAATGAATTATCTGATGACGGTTCACCGGTTATCGGGAACAGACTGCTGATGTCTGCGTGCTGTAAGAGGGCTTTTTTACGGGGAGCTTTTTTGACCGGGGGTTCTCTCACAAATCCGGAAAAGGACTATCATCTGGAAATTGTCTGTTCTTCTGCTCAGCTTGCTGACAGAATAGTGGGAACGGCAAAGGAATTTAATATTGAAGCCAAAACCGTAATCAGAAAGAAACAGTATGTCGTTTATATCAAAGACGGTGAGGAAATAGTTGATTTTCTTAACATCACGGAGGCTCACGTGGCACTGATGGACATGGAAAATATCCGGATACTGAAGGATATGAGGAACATGGTAAACAGGAGAGTAAACTGTGAGACTGCAAATATTAAGAAAACCTCAATAGCTGCAGCAAAGCAGATATCGGATATTGAATTCATAAAAGCTACTATCGGACTTGATGAACTTGGGGAAGGACTTTCGGAGACTGCACGACTTCGTGTCGAGTATCCGGAGGCGTCACTTGCCGAATTGGGGAATTTGCATGTGACGAAGGTAGGACGGTCCGGTGTAAACCATAGATTAAGCAGAATATCAGAAATGGCGGAGAAAATCCGCAATGTAAAAAAGTGATTTATCACACGGAGGAAGAAATGATTACAAAAAGCATGGCAATTGATATTACGGCCGATCTTGACAAAAGACCAATCGCAAAGCTCGTTCAGGAAGCCAGCAAATTTGACAGCTCGGTATTTTTTGCATACAAGGACAAGAAAGTCAATGCAAAGAGTATCATGGGAATGATGACGTTTATCAGCATCATGAACAAGGCTACGGCAGCAAATGAGAAAATTGACATCATTACCGAAGGCAATGATGAAGTGAATGCAATGAATGCAATAGTTGATTTCGTATCGTAAAACAATAGGAAAACTTAGCAGAAAAATATGCAGGGCTGTGTCTTTACTGACATGGCCCTGTTTACTTTTTACAAAACAGGTGGTATAATTTTAATGTATTTCTGAAAAAAACGGTGGTAAAAAACTCAGAATGCCGCCAATAAATTAT
Organism: Lachnospiraceae bacterium; assembly: GCA_045617345.1. Taxonomy (GTDB): domain Bacteria; phylum Bacillota; class Clostridia; order Lachnospirales; family Lachnospiraceae; genus RUG11977. Next base: position 80,270 of record JAZLIK010000140.1, read on the forward strand.
AGATGTAACATGGGGGAATTAAAATGACCGAATATGAATATCAGATAAAAAAAGAGCAAAGACTGAAGAAGAAAAGAAGAAGGCTGATAATTATTACTTCAGAGCTTGTTGTTGTTCTTTTTTTACTGATTCTTCTTATAGTGAGGATAGCCGGCAGGGACAGCGGTGAAGGTTTACAGAATTCAGACGGACAGCAAAAAAATACAGAATCGGTGGACGACACTCCTACTGATATAAAGACAGACGAGAGCGGAAATGCGGTTCAGGGAGATTACGGAAAGACCGATGTATTTATGGGCGGCATTAAGTCTGTTATTGATGAACATGTGAAGATATACGGGGAAGAAGTGAAAAGACAGGAAGAGGCAAAGCAGCCGACTCCGACACCTACTGAGATACCCGTGAATCTGACTTTTGCGGAAAAAAATGCGGATATAATTGAGAAAGCAAATCTTTCGGCAAGCATGTATGATTATGACAGGGCAATTGAACTGATATCATCAGCGGATGGCTTTGAAGGTGATGAAGAGGCGGCTGCCCTTGTGGCGGAATACAATGATGCAAAAAGCAAACTCGTTCTCTGGCCGGACAACACGCAGATCAGTCACCTGTTTGTACACTCTCTGATAGTCGATACATCGCGTGCCTTCGGTAAAGGATCGTCACAGCCCAAGGGCTATAACCAGTACATGACAACTGTTTCGGAATTTAACAGTATGATTGAGCAGATGTACGAAAAGGGCTATGTACTTGTCAGTATCCATGATATTACAAAGAGAGTTGTCGATGAGGAGGGGAACGAGAAGCTTGTTAAAAATGATATCTGGCTTCCCGAAGGGAAAACACCGTTTGTACTTTCACAGGATGATGTAAATTATTATCTCTATATGGAGGGTGACGGATTTGCCGACAGACTGGTAATCGGTGAGGACGGTATACCGACCTGCCAGTATACCGATACAGACGGCACCGTGAAATACGGTGAATACGATATGCTGCCCATTATTGACAGATTTGTGAAGGAGCATCCCGATTTTTCATATCACGGGGCAAAAGGTATTCTGGCGGTAACGGGATATGAAGGTGCACTCGGTTATGACACCGGACTCAGCATGAAGAAATACGACGGAATGACAGAAGATGAGAAAATGGCGCTGATTGAAGCGGAGAGGGCAGAGGCTACGGCAGTGGCGGATGCAATTAAAGCGGACGGATGGGAATTTGCCAGCCACAGTTATACTCATTCGAATATGACCGATGCATCACTGGACAAGCTGAAGTATGATACCACAAGATGGCATGATGAGGTAGAACCGATTCTCGGACCGACCGATATATATATTTATCCTTACGGTGCTGATATATGTGACTGGAGAGGCTATAAGGGAGATAAATTTGAGCTTCTAAAGTCGGCAGGATTCTGGTATTTCTGCAATGTAGACGGGTCCAGGTACTGGATACAGATGAAGGAACAGTATTTCAGAATGGGCAGAATAAATGCCGATGGAGAGAGAATGTACAAGACACCCGAGAGACTGGAATACTTCTTCGATGTTGATTCCCTTTATGACAAAACAAGACCGGCATTCTAACTGTTTTTTTTAAGGCTTTGAACAGTTACGTTTTGATGAAGTTTTGACAGGCCGTGAATATAAAACGGCCGTTCGGTGATACCGGAAGGGTTATTTGAATATAAAGCCGTTCAGTGATACCGGAAGGGTTATTTGAATATAAAGCCGTTCGGTGATAACGGAAGTGATATTTGAATATAGGGCCGTTCGGTAATACCGGAAGGGTTATTTGAATATAAAGCTGTTCGGTGATAACGGAAGTGATATTTGAATATAGGGCCGTTCGGTAATACCGGAAGGGTTATTTGAATATAAAGCCGGTCGGTAATATCGGCTGTGAAATGCGAACAGTAACAAATGAGACAGGTAACAGAGAATGGAAGGTAGGGAGCAATGGCGTTTACACATCTTCATGTTCATACAGAATACAGTCTGTTGGACGGTTCGAGTAAAATAAAGGAAATCACCGCACGTGCAGCAGAACTGGGTCAGACATGTCTTGCAATTACGGACCATGGAGTTATGTACGGCGCCGTTGATTTTTACAAAGCGGCAAAGAATGTCGGGATAAAGCCGATACTCGGCTGTGAGGTATATGTTGCTCCCGGTTCACGCTTTGAAAAGGATAACAGGATATCCGAAGACAGGTACAGACATCTGGTTTTGCTTGCCGAAAACAATACGGGGTACTTCAATCTGATAAAGATTGTTTCAAAGGGATTTATTGACGGCTTTTATTATAAACCGCGTGTGGATATGGAGATACTTGAGCAGTATCATGAAGGAATCATTGCGCTTTCCGCATGTCTGGCCGGTGAAATACCGGGTGCGCTTGTAAATGACAGGTATGATGATGCAAAGGAAGCGGCTCTGCGGTTCAGAAGGATTTTCGGAGAAAACAATTTTTATCTTGAACTTCAGGATCACGGTATACCTGAACAGAAGAAGGTGAATGCAGGTCTTCTGAAGCTTTCGCAGGATACGGGAATCAGGCTTGTTGCGACAAACGATGTTCATTATACTTATGCAGAGGATGCTGAACCGCATGATGTTCTGCTTTGTATCCAGACTCAGAAAAAGGTATCCGATGAGGACAGAATGCGTTATGAAGGCGGGCAGTACTTCCTGAAGTCGGAAGAACAGATGAGAGCCTTGTTCAAATATGCGGACGAGGCTATAGATACCACCGCCGAGATTGCGGAAAGATGCAATGTTGAACTTGAATTCGGACATTATAAGCTGCCGCATTTTGATGTGCCGGAGGGCTATAATTCGGAAAGCTATCTTCG